>JALEWA010000109.1 GCA_022788085.1 Lachnospiraceae bacterium | reverse complement strand
ATTATGCATTCTGTAGTAATTCAATACCCTTCTTGATTCTTTTTATAGATTCTTCTTTTCCCAAAACTTCCATAATCTCTGTTGCTCCGGCAGGGGTCATCTGCATACCGGATACTGCAGTTCTAATAGGCCACATAACATAACCGTTCTTTACATCTTTTTCAGCCACATAAGATAACAATAACTGATATAGAGCATCATTGCTGTAATCCTCCTGTGTTTCTAACATAGGAAGAATATCTATTAATACCTCAAGAGAAGATTCTGCTGTCGTTTTCATCTTCTTATGTGTATACATAGCAATATCATACTCAGGTAATTCATTGAAGAAGGAAATCAATGGAGCAATATCAGGGAATACTTCGATTCTTGTCTTAACCATTTCTGCAATCTTTTTAAAGTCAAAATCATATTCTCTGGTTAATACAGCCTTTATATATGGTAAAGCCATTTCATAGAAACGGTCAAAATCCATAGCCTTGATGTACTCACCATTCATCCACTTTAACTTGCCCATATCAAAAACAGATGGTGATTTATTGATTCTATGGTAATCAAATTCCTTGATTAACTCATCCAATGTAAAAATTTCTCTATTATCTTCCGGACTCCAGCCAAGCAATGCAATGAAGTTTACGACAGCCTCCGGCAAGAAGCCCTGTTCAATAATATCTTCAAAAGAAGAATGTCCACTTCTCTTGCTTAATTTCTTATGCTCTTCATCCGTAATCAATGGAAGATGCACATAAGTAGGAATTTCCCATCCAAAGGCTTCATATAATCTATTATATTTTGGTGTAGAAGAAAGATACTCATTTCCACGTACTACATGAGTAATCTCCATTAAATGGTCATCTACCACATTTGCAAAATTATAGGTAGGATATCCATCTGATTTAATCAAAATCATGTCATCAAGCTCTGAATTATCTACAGTGATATCTCCATATAGCTCATCATGGAAAGTAGTTGTTCCTGTAGTTGGGTTATTCTGTCTGATTACATAAGGAATACCACTCTTTAACTTCTCTTCCACTTCTTCCTTGGATAAATGAAGACAATGCTTGTCATAAACGCTGATTTCCTTGCCTTCTACAACCTCAGTCTTAAGTGTGGAAAGACGTTCTTTATCACAGAAGCAATAATATGCTTCACCTTTCTCAATGAGTTTCTTTGCATACTCCATATAGATGCCGGCTTTCACACGCTCGCTCTGTACATACGGGCCATATCCTTTATCTTTATCAGGGCCTTCATCATATTCAAGTCCTGTCTGCTTTAAGGTATTATATATAATTTCCGTTGCACCTTCCACGAAACGCTCTCTGTCAGTATCCTCAATACGGAAAATAAAATCTCCGCCATCATGCTTTGCAATTAAGAACTCATACAAAGCACTTCTTAAATTTCCAACATGCATTCTTCCTGTTGGACTTGGTGCAAATCTGCATCTTACTTTTGCCATGTTATCCTCCAATCTGATATTGCAAGAAAAACCGGCACTTTGCCAGCTTTTCTATTCATTCTTTTCCATATAAATCTAACGTAACTGTTCCGTCATTTCTTAGTTACAATCCAAAAATAGATTTTACCAATCCCTCAGAATAAAGTCAATAGTGAAAAGGATTTACACAACTATTCCGGTTGACGCATATCAGCATCAGGAAGCTTACGCTCTGTCGCATCCTTAAAGTTCAATAAATCTTTTGTAGCTGTTGGAATTGCTATATTTGTACCTGCTCCGGCAACACAGCCTCCGGGACATGCCATTCCTTCTATCAGGCATCCTGTCTTTTTACCTGCTTTAGCAAGCATGAGCATCTTTTTACATTCTGCAAGACTTTCTGCATGTTCGATATGTATCTCAGTATCTGGATAATATTCCTTAATACATGCTTCTATGGCACTTGCAACACCACCTGCCACACCATAGCCACGTCCTGCTGCTGTTGCATCATTCATGGAATCAAGAGCCTGTATCTCTTCTAGTAAAATGCCCTTAGCTTCAAACATACCAACAAGCTCTTCAAAAGTAATAACAAAATCAACATCAGAACGAACTGTTCTTCTGCTTGCCTCAAGCTTTTTACTCGCACATGGTCCAATAAATACAACACTGGCATCCGGATGATCCTGTTTGATGATTCGGGCAGTAGCAACCATTGGTGTCAATGCATTGCTAATCTTGTCAATGGTTTCCGGGAAGAACTTCTTTGCAAGCATAGACCATGATGGGCAGCATGAAGTAAGAAGAAACGGTAATTCTCCGGTTGCCACTTCCTTCACATAATGTTCTGCCTCTGTCATGGCACCAAGATCAGCGCCTATCGCTGTTTCATATACATCATAAAAACCAAGCTCTTTTAAAGCAGTTTTTAGCATATCCGGTGTCACTTTTGGTCCGAACTGACCAACAAAAGCAGGTGCGACCTGTGCAATAATCTTTCTTCCTGACTGCATAGCCCGAATCAACTGAAAAATCTGTGATTTATCTGCAATCGCACCAAATGGACAGCTTACCATGCATTGACCACAGGAAACACACTTTTCATTATCGATGACAGCTCTTCCATAACTGTCAGAGTGAATTGCATTTACACCACAATGTGCAAGACAAGGTCTCTGCTGATGGGAAATCGCATCGTAAGGGCAAACCGTCTTACATTTACCACATTTAATACATTTTTCCTGATCAATGACAGAACGCCCATTCTTCATAGTGATTGCACCACGTGGACAGACCTCATTACATGGATGCGCCAGACATCCCATACATTTATCTGTTACTTCATAGCGGTTTTCCGGGCAGGCATTACATGCAGAGGAAATAACCTGCATCAGAGGTGGTTCATAGTACTTCTCATCAATATTACTCTCTTCTACGCCCTGACTTACCTGTACCGGTTCATCCTCCGGTCGAAGGGACATTCCCATTGCAAGTCTTGTTCTCTCTCTGATGATCTCCCGTTCTCTATAAATATTATCCCAATATGGGGAATTCTCGGCATCAGCAAGCTTATATGGTAATGCCTCCATATCTTCAACAAGATTCTTTGAATGATATGCCATATTTGCTACTTCACGAAATATCGCACGTCTGATTTTTCTTACCTGAGTGTCAATTCCTCTCATATTAATCATGCCTTTCTATCAGTTGATGTTTTAAAACCATGGGAAAACTTCTACAATTATATTTACGAATGAATTCCATCATGAAAACTTAGTTTTTCAAAAGTATTTTGACATATTTTTAACAAAAAATCAACTATATATCATGAAAACAATAAAACGGGCACCTTTATTTTAAATGCCCGTAAGGAATACTTAACTGTTCCTGTAAATCTCTTTGATATAATTCAATGCTGCTACTGCATTATCAGGCTTGGTATCCTCTAAGGTAGCATGCATAAAAGGCTTCTCTTTCTTCATGTAAGGAATAACTCTTTCCCAGTGGAACTGTCCTTGTCCAACAGGAACGGATTTAAGCTTATTATCTTCAATTACAAAGTCTTTCACGTGAAGTACAGCAACATCTTTACCTAGAAGTTCAATAGCCTCATCCACGATTTCATCCTGCTTTTCATAATTATAAATTTCAAGAAGATTTACCGGATCAAGGATAATTCTTAAATTCGGTGAATTAATTTCATCAAGCACACGTCTTGCGCGGACAGGATTGCATACAATATGTCTTACGACCGGTTCAATGGCAATCAATACACCCATTTGTTCTGCATATTTAACAACAGGTCTAAGATTTTTAATAAAAAGCTGTAATGCTTCCTCAGACCAGCAAGCCTCCTCAAACTTATATTCTACGTTAGGGGCACCTGTTTCTGTTCCGACAACACCTGCACCTAAATGAGCTGCAAAACGAATATTTGCCATATACTTATTCTGAATTGATTTCAACTGCTCAGAGTCAGGATTCGCCAGATTCAGGTAACAGCCTAATACTGCAAAATCAAGCTCATTCTGGTCAAAAAGTCTTCTTAAATACATGGCATAGCCAGGTGTCAGTGCACTGTCAGCAACCGAATTCTCACTGATTACCTTGGAAAGAGCAACATGCGCACATGAAAATCCCTGCTCTTTTACAACCTTTAGTCTTTCTTCGATTGGTACATTAACCGCATCATGTAATCTTATTCCAAACTGCATACTTATTCCTCCTTATAATAAAGAAAATTTCTCTAATATCTCTGCAAGATTATCTCCATGCCAGCAGTGTCCACCTTCATGAATATCATGAACCAGCATATTATCGGCATCATACAATTGATATATATTCTTAATAATTTCCATTTGCTCATAGACATTTTCCATTCCTCTTGGTCCATTTAAATGGTCATTACGACAGGACTGTATCATCAATGGTCTTGGTGCATTCATTGCTGCAATATCCCCCATATCAAAATGCTCCCATAAATGAGGTATATAATTACAATTGCAGTTACCATTCAAAATCTGTAAAGAATCTTTAAAACCATACAAATAGCCGCTAATAAAGACTGCATCAAGTCTATCCTCTAATGCTGACAGATAAAGCGTTTGCATGCCACCACCGGAAAATCCAAGACAACTGATCTTATCAAAATTCCAGTCAGTTCTTGTCTGTATATAGTCAATTGCTTTCATCAAATCCCATACACACATACCGGCAACTGTTTCTCCAATTCCCATTGCCATATGTAAAAGTTGAAAACATGAAGAACGAAGGAACGATTCTTCATCATCGTTTTGAAGCTGCTCATCCCTTCTCTCTCCAAAACCTCTGCAATCAGGACAAATCGTAATAAATCCGAGCTTTGCAAGCTGCATTCCGTAATCATACTCAAAACGCTTGATTGCATCTGCAACTGCTGGAATTTCATAGCAGCCTGCAACCGAATACTTTCCAGCCCCCTGGTGTCCCGGAGGTGCTAAAAACACATTTCTTTTTTCCTTGCCGGATTTTGGTGGAATCAGAATATACATAGGCATCCATACATTATCTTCCGTTTGTATAATTACCTTTTCTCTCACAATTCCATTTTCAAGCGTGATGATTTCTTCTGTCACCGGCTTTAATGGTACACTTTCCATCCGATTTAGTCCAAGCAGATTCGTAAGAGTTTCTCTTGCTTCCTTTTTCCACTTCTCATATTCCTCTATGCTGTTACCACGAAAAAAGCTCTTTCTGGCATAGCGGTCAAACTTCGCCTTCATGTTTTCAAGGCTTCCATAATATTTTCGTATTGGAATAATTCTTGTATTCCCTTTTTCTTCCATAATTTTCCCTAATCGTTACTATTCATCACATCTACCAGCCAAGTACATTTTCAATCGTATATTCTTCTGCTTCCTCTTTTGACAGCATCGTTACAAACGGTGCCCTTTCCTGCGATGCACCTTCTCCAAAATTACCATACTCTGCAAAGAAAAGAGTATTCCATGCATTCTTCTTGTTCCAATCATGCCAGCCTTCCTTTTTAATATGAGGACCAATTTCTGAATTGATTACAACAGCTTTAGCATGATTTCTCCAGGGTCTTCCAAGATAAGCAGTAGACTCAGGACAGTCACTTGTAAATCTACAGTGATTAAATACATAACCATATTTCTGTCCCTCAAAAGTCGATGGTGCCGTTACATAACCACTCAATTCATCATCATCACGGTACTTCATAAAGATTTCGCATCCATCAAAATATGCAATTCCACCGCCAAAAATAAAATCGATATTTCCTGCAAGATAACAGTTCTTATATAAATGTCTTCCTACTCTTCTTGGTGCAAATTCCTTTGGTCCTTTAAAGCCACCCGGCTGCATCTCTTTCATGGGAAGCGGTGCTGTAAATAAAGTATCCTGATAACCTTCAAACCGACAATTTTCAAATACTAAGTGATCTCCATCTGCATAAACGGCAAGCGCCTGACCAACCTTATATCCTTGCCCTGCTTCATTTTGAAATGTAATCTCATTTGCATAGAAATTATCTGCGTCAATAAAAACACTTGCCGTACGGAAGGTTCCACGCTTATCTCCCTCCGGCATAATCTCATTAGCATAATGAGAATATGTAACAATCGTGCTCTCTGCACCAGCTCCTATCAAAGAAACATTGTCCTGATTAATCACAATCTCTTCATGATAGATTCCCGGTGCAATGTGAATGATCACTTCTCTGTCCGCATAAGCCTTTGCTGCCTCTAATGCTTCTGCAACTTCACGAAACTCCCTGTCTCCCTTTGCAGAAACATATAATTCCCTGATGTCCATCTTAAATATGTTCCCCCTGTTTTTCTAATCTGCACATTTCTGCATATGCCAGTAAAAATGGCGCTGTTCCCTTTGCATCATCCTTTACAATTGGCTCCGACATATAGTATTCATAGGTTCCATCACGTCTTGGATTGTCAGCCGGACCAAGACCTGCAACAAGACAGATACCTCCAAGACTCATTTCTCCCTCTACTGTTGACAAGTATGTATCACAAATACCCTTGAATGCCTTTACTCCATATTTACTGTATTCTTTTGGAAGATACCCAAGACGCGCACCCTTCATCAAACAGTATGCCATTATGGAACTTCCACTCGTTTCCAGATAATTCTTCTCTCTTCCTGCCATATTAGGCACCTGATACCACATACCCTCCGGTGATTGGAACTTTAACATAGAATCAATCAAATCACGATACATCTTCAATAAATGGTCATAATCCTTATAAGAAGGATCTGCAAGTGCCAAAGTATCGAGCAATGCCATGGAAAACCAGCCAAGCGCTCTTAACCAGAAATTTTTGGAAAGTCCCGTTTCCTTATCTGCCCAAAACATCTGTCTTGATGAATCATAAGCATGATAATAAAGACCTGTTTCCTCATCCTTCATATTCTTCTCAACCTGGAAGAACTGATTGAAAATATCTTCATAATTCTTTTTATCGTGGAAACGGTTCTCATATTCCATATAATAGGGCTGTGCCATATACAGTCCATCCAACCATACCTGTTCCGGATAGATAAGCTTATGCCAGAAATTTCCTTCCTTCGTTCTTGGCATTTCTAAAATCTGCTCATAAATTTTCCCGGTAGCTAAAGCATATTTTTCCTTACCGGTTAAGTCGTATAAAGTAAAGAGATTCTTTCCTTCATTGATATTGTCAAGATTTAGTTCTTCCTTCTTATAGCCAATGATTGTTCCATCTTCTTCAACTCTATGATCAATGTATTTTTCGGCGAACTCGAAATATTTCTTATTCTCAGTAACCTTATATAATTCCAGCAAAGACATAATCATGCAGCCATCAATATAATCCCATGATGCTTTTTTTCCTGCCCTGATTTTCTCAATATTCCATACCGGTTCATCTAAAGTACTTCTGTCAATCAATTCATTTACATATTTTTCAACAATTTCAATTGCCATATCGATTTCTCCTTCGCTTTTCTACTCCGTTAAGCTTATTATATAAAAGCGCTTACATTGCATATTTGTAACCATTTAACGCATTTCCATATATTTATGTCAGCTTAAGCCCTTACATTATAGCACAAGACAGGTATGTGAAACAAGACGAAACAGAACATTGCATACTACTTTCTCAATTTTTGACATAAATTACTTCTATTCTGGCTGGAAATGCAATACATACTTTGATACACTTTTATTAAGAATAAAACATGAATCACTCTAATGAGAAAGGAAAGTGCTATGAAAGAACATTTTGAAAAAGCTTTTTTAGAGAAAGACATGACGCAGATAAAGGATATTCTGTCCCATGAACCTGCTATGATTAACCAGCTTAATGAGGACGGTATCCCCTATGCATTTCTGGCTGCAAAAACAGGTGAACTCGATATCATCAAATATATCGTAGAATACTCCATGGCCAGTATGAACACACGTGATGCTCAGTATCGTAATATTCTTCATTATGCTGTACTTTCCGGGAAAACTGATTCCATTCCTTATCTTGTAGAACGGGTAGGAATGTCTGCATTTGATGGTGACATCCATCTAATTACGCCCTTTGATTTAGCTCATCATAATCACTTTACAGAAATAGAACAGTACTTCTGTGATTACTATAAAACAACATACGAAAATACTTATCATAATCCTATCCGTACCGGCATGTTTCCTGACCCATCCATTATCCGTGTCGGTGATGATTATTATATGGCTAATTCTACGTTTATCTTTTTCCCATGTATTCCAATTTCACATTCTAAGGACTTAATTCACTGGGAAATCATCGGACATGCCATTACAAATCCGGCATGGGCGCTTATTGACGATTTGGAAGGGGGACGCGGATATTGGGCTCCTGATATTTCTTATAAAAATGGTCGCTTCTATGTTACTGCTACCTATCGTTTAAATGACACTGGAACTGTTCGAAGACGACAGATTGTGGTTTCCTCTGACAAACCGGAAGGTCCTTACTCCGAGCCATTTTATATTGATGAGGATGGTATCGACCCTTCCCTTTTCCATGATACCGATGGTCGTTCTTATATGCTGCTCAATCGTGGTGCAAGAATTTTAGAGCTTGACTTAGAGCATGGCAAGCAGATATCTCCTGCAACACTTCTCTTCTATGGTGACCAGAAACGTGCACCGGAAGGGCCTCACTTACTAAAGAAAGACGGTTGGTATTATCTCTTTGAAGCAGAAGGTGGGACAGGTGAAGGACACCGCATCACGGTTTCACGCTCCAGAGACTTAATGGGGAACTATGAGCCTTGTCCATACAATCCGATTATGAGGCAATGGCTCCCAGAAGCCCCTATTCAGCGCTGCGGTCATGGTAAACCTGTTATGACACAAAATGGCGACTGGTATATGGTATATCTTTGTGGAAGAATGATTGATCAAAAATACAGCATGCTTGGAAGAGAAACAGCTCTTGATCCCATCACATGGACTGCTGATGAATGGCCTATCGTAAACCGCCTGCAAGGACCAAGCTGTCAGCAGGTAAAACCGGTTATTGCATTGACTCATAATGATAGCTCTGTTTCTTACGAACAAGGCTTTGGAACCGATTCCCTTTCCAAGGATTTCATGACACCGCGAACACCGACTCCGAATGGAATTTGTGTTTCTAATGGCATACTGACCATAGACGGAAGTCACAAAGATCTCAATTCCATGTATGCAAAAAATGTTGTTGTCAGACGCCAGACTGACTTTGTTTTTTCATGCAGTGTCAGTATGGATTTTCATTCCTTGCAAAATGGACAGGATGCCGGAATGACCTGCTATTATGATGAAAATACATATTTAAAATTTGGAATTTACCGAAAAAATGAGCACTACGAAATTGCAGTGTTTGAAAAAATAGATGAAGATGAACATATTGCATTTTCTAAGGATATCACAAGTGATATTGAGACACGTGTGTCAGACAGTTCTGTATTCCTGAATTTAGAGATTGACACAGACTACTTAAAACGAAGTTTTACCTTTGGATTTTCAGATTCAGAAATGGAAAAGCTTGGAACTTTAGAAAATGTTTACTATCTTTGTGATGAAGGCATCCACAAAGGTAAACGCTTTACCGGAGCCATGATTGGAGTCTATGCTTATGCTGGTGAAACGGATTGTAAAGTAAGTTTTAAGAACTTTAATTATATATTTTTATAAACAAAGAAACAGGTACGTGAAATAGTACCTGTTTCTTTGTTTAACGAAAAACTTAATCATAATCCACCTTCATCAGGCATAAGCCCTGCGGAGGTGCTGTGAAACCTGCAAGCCTGCGGTTCTTTGCTTCAATCAGATCTGCCATACTTTCGGGTGTACGCTTTCCAAAGCCTACTTCTAAGAGAGTGCCCGTAAGAATTCTTACCATATGCTGTAAAAAGCCTGTCCCATGAAAGGTAAGATTCAGATAAGAGCCGTTCTGTACAATTTCTATCTTGTCTACCTTACGCACTGTTGATTTCTTCATTCGGGGATTTGCACAAAAACTTGCAAAATCATGCTCTCCAATTAAATATTCTGCCGCCTTACGCATAAGCTCAACATCAGGAATCTCAGGTGGTGTATAAACATATTTCCTGTTAAATACTGGCTTTAGCCCTCCTACATAGCAGGTATAGCAATAAGTCTTACCAATGGCATTATATCTGCTATGGAATCTTTCAGATGCGACTCTCACTTCTATAATGCAGATATCATCCGGCAGATAACGATTCATATATTCCTGAATCTCTTCCACTGTCTTATCAGTATCAAATCGGGCATTGGCAACCATGGCTTTTGCATGCACACCTGCATCGGTTCTTCCGGCACCAATCACCTGAACCGGTGCATCCACCATCAGTGATAACACATTTTCCAATTTCCCCTGAATTGTCATATCAGTTGTCGGCTGGTGCTCCCATCCATAAAAGCGTGTACCATCATATGCAATGATCATTTTATAATTCTGTATCATATAAATGTCCTTTCCATTTTCATTTCAAGTCATATGAAGTATTGTCATGTATTTACGCTGAAAAATCAAGTGTTTTTGTAAAAAAGAATATCGTAAAAAAATGCCAAGGACCTTTTCAGCCTTTGGCATTTCATTACCTTATTTTACAAAAGAATCAATTCCATCAGAAATAATTTCTTCACCCTTTTGTCCTGTTACTGTTACATTTCTACATTCAAAGGTCTCAATATTCTTTGCAAAAATGCCTGTATTCGTCTGCTCCTCAACTCCGTCCATCATAGCCGGAACACCTGCTGTCGGATTTTCAGCAAAGGAGAAGGATGCATTTTCAAAAATAACATGATGAATCTTCTGCTCTGGAAGACCATACATATAAGAAGCTGCCGCATGGCAGTTTGTAGCCTTCAGATTTTTGAACAGGAAGTCACCAAGATAAGGTGTTCGTTCATCAACCGGATGGAATTCCTTAGACTGTACGTAATCAGAGTGTCCATCGGCATCACAGAAATAGAAGGAATTCATAACAACCGGAGTCATAACATGATCCATGATAATATTTTCAAATTTAATGCCTGTGACAATAGCATCCTTACCGCGGCCACGTCTCGTCTTGATTCTAAGGCCTCTGTCAGTATGTAAGAACAGGCATTCTTCCACATTTAAGTTCTTCACGCCACCTGCCATTTCACTACCGATGGTAATAGAACCGTGACCATCTCTCATACAGCACTGTCTGATTGTCAGGTTCTCTGAAGGAGTCTTATATTTTGCGCCCATGTAAATCTTACCGGATTTAATCGCAATACAATCATCGCCAACTGAGAAATAAACACCAATAATATCAACATTTTTGCAGGATTCCGGATCAAGACCGTCTGTATTTGGAGAATCCTTCGGTCCAAGAACAGAAATTCCAATAAACTTCAAATCCTGTGAAAAATATGGGTGAATATTCCATGATGGACTGTTCTGTACCGTTATTCCGTGAACTACGATATTCTTACATTTATTCAGAAACAGCATTCTGGGTCTCCAGGCAATACGTTTCACTTTTGGGTCATGCCACCAATTTTCACGGCTTGCACAGCCATCTATGACTCCCTGCCCCGTAATGACAACATTCTCCACATTGATACCTGTAATGATTGCTGCAAACATATCTAGAGGGTCACCTTCCCAGGTTCCTAATAAATATTCCTTTGAAGAATCCACACATGCAATCTTACCGGGAAGAATCGGGAAATTCTCTCTGTCTGTAAAAGCAGATAATATGGCATCCTTTGCTAATTCTATTACCAGGTCACTCTTTAAGAATAATGGATAAATCTTATATACACCGGCAGGAATATATACTCTTCCGCCCTTTGGACAGGCATTGATTGCACATTGAATGCCGGCAGTATCATTATTCTGTCCGTCACCCTTTGCACCGAAATCCCTGACATTTAAGGTAACATATTCTTCCTTTGTTGTTACGCAGAAAACTTCTGTTTCCTTACCATCATATTTTATTTTCACATCATAGGTTGTTCCAGGCTGTAAGCCAAATACAGAAGCTACATTTCGGTTGCTTTTCTCTGCAAGCTCTCCATTTACATATATTTCATGATCTGATTCTGAAGAAAAATAACCATTGTCCTTCAATTCAACCACAAAGCTTGTGGAAGTCTTATAAATTACTTCGTATTTCATTTTAATAACCATGCCTTTCCGTAACCTGCAAGCTTTACAGGTGCTTTACCACCTTGCGCAGGCACAATATTTGCAAATATACCTTTCCATAACCATATCATAATTATGAAAAAATATCTATACTAAAATGTAAGCGTTTACATATAAATTTAAAATTATTACACCATCGTATTACCTTTTCGGTATTCTCTTGGTGATATCTGTTTCCATTTTCGGAATGCATCTCCAAAATAATTACTATCCATATAGCCACATTTTTCTGATATCTGTGTAATGCTCAAATTAGTCGATACAAGTAACTCACAGGCATGTCGTATTCTTACCATATTCAGATATTCCTTAAACCCAAAACCTGTTACCTGTTTAAATCTCCTCGAAAAATAGGAATCACTCATACAGCTTCTGACAGCCATGACATGTAGTGTAAGTGGTTCCATAAAATGCTGATTCATATATTGAGCTGCTTTTTCCATTTCCATATCTTCTATTGACTTATCTTCTGCTTCCTCCACCACCATTTGATGTGATTGCCCAATATTTTCCTTTTGGCAACGTATGATAAAAAGAATAATCTCTTCGCAGTACATCCGGCACAAAATAGAAGAAAATTCATCTTGACCCTGATATTCTTTCAGAAGCTTATCAAACATATTCTCAAGATATTCCCGCTTTTCTATGGGAATGGAAAGCTGCCTTTGGCAAAAGCATTGTTCAAATACTTCCTGTCCGATACTTTTTTGTAAATGTTCAATCACTTCATCACTGAAACACATAGCAATTCTCTCATGCTCCGAGCCTTCGCCAAAAAAGGTTGTTCTATGGATTTCTCTTTTAGGTATCAGCATAATATCTCCACTTTTTACCCGATAATTTTTCCCATTTAAAAAGAATTTTCTGTCACCGGATACCAGGTAATAAAATTCATAAAACGAATGATAATGTTCATTTTGCATTTCAAAGGCTGCTTCTCTCTTCACCCGTGTAATCTTAAAATTATCCTGCATGATTCCTCCTATGACAAATATTCAGTATTATTTTTGTATTAGCGCATCAAATATGTAGTTATTACTGTATTTATGTTGTATGATATAGAAGATAACAATGTTTGTCAAGGAGATGCCTAATGAAAAAGAAATTCAACAGAGAACTTATCTTAAATGGAAATATGTTTCAGGCGATTCTTTCCATCGCTATCCCGGTTGTCATCAATTCCTTTTTGCAGACCATGTATAATTTAACCGACACATATTGGCTTGGGAAAATCGGAACAGAACAACTGGCAGCAATCAATCTGGTTACTCCAATGCAGAATATTATTTTAAATTTTGGTTCCGGTATTACGGTTGCAGGCTCCGTCTTAATTGCTCAGTATATTGGTGCAAAGGATGATGAGAACGCAAAAAGCATGGCAAATCAGATTTTTGCCTGTGCCATGATCTTTGCTTGTGTATGTGCAGGTCTTTGTTTTCTTTTTACGCCATCCATTGTCCGTTGGCTAGGTGCCGATGGTAGTACTCTCCGTTATGGTAATATCTATCTTAGAATTGTCGTGCTTGATATGCCTTTGCTATACACCATTAATATTTTCAGTGCCATCAATCAGGCACAAGGCGATACCGTAAAACCCATGCTTTTGAATTTTCTTGGTATTGTAATCAATATGATATTAGATCCTTTGTTAATGATTGTATTGAATTTGAACATCGCCGGTGCTGCTCTTGCAACACTTCTTGCAAAAGCACCATCTGCACTGATTGCCTTCTATTCCTTAAATCAGAAAAATAATCTTGTACATCTTGATTTAAGACATCTGAAATTTGAAAAGGACAAGTTACTCTCCATTCTTCGTGTTGGGCTTCCTACAGCGATTGGTGGAAGTACCATGCAGTTTGGCTTCTTACTTATGAGTAAAAATGTATACAAGTACGGAACACAGGCAATGGCAGCCTATGGAATTGGTAATAAAGTAAATGGCTTGATTTCTCTTCCCTCAAATGGTATTGGTTCTGCTGTCGCAACAATTGCAGGACAAAATGTTGGTGCCAAACAATTTGACAGAGCCGAACATGGCTACCGTTTATCGCGTAGAATCAGTGTCATTTTTCTATTTGTCGGAGGAATGATTCTCTCCCGTCCTTTTATCTCTACCAGCATTGTAAGTATCTTCTCAGATGACGCTGAGGTTATTGCAATGGCAGCCGATTTCTTAAGCATCATGGCATTCTGGTGTTGGACAAACGGAATCTACAATTCCACCATTGGTCTCTTTCAGGGTACCGGACATACGGAAGTCAATATGATCGTCGACGCTTCAAGATTATGGGTATTTCGTTTCCTGACACTTTTTATCTGTGAAACCGTATTACATATGGGTGTTCGAAGCATATGGTACTGCGTTGTAGTAAGTAACGGTATTTCATCAGCTATTCTGTTTGTACTATATCATTTAAAAATCTGGAAAAAACCTGTAAATAAGAAAAAGAGGAGCTAATGCTCCTCTAAATCATATACTGCTCTTAACAGTTCTCCAACGCTCCATGCCTGCGCAAAGCAGCCTCTTGAAACAGTCGGTTTTTCACCATCATAAATTTCTGCAATCTGCGCAATACAACCCTCTGCAAGCCAAGTTTGTAAGGCTTTTATTCCTGTTTCAAGCTCTTTCATCCACTCTTCCTTTTCTACAAAATCATGTTCTCTTGTATATCGGATACAGGCACGATAATATGCTCCCAGTGGAAATCCCCAAACCGTTCCCTGATGATATGCTCTGTCTCTTTCTTCCATTGGTCCGATATAGATTTTATGGAAAGCAGGATCCTTCGGTGACAAAGTACGAAGACCTATCGTGGTGTACAGTTCTTCTCTTACTTTTTCAATTACCTTCTTCTCCTTCTCGCTGTCAAGCATGGTAAATGGCTGTGTTAATGCCCATATTTGGTTACAGCGAACCTGATTTTCCTCGTAAGTGCCAGATAGAACATCTTTTAAACAATCTTCCTGTTCATTCCAGAATTTTTCCAGGAAGGAAGCCTTTACCTTTTCAGCCAAAACCTCATATTCAGAGGCGTTTTTTTCATTATTTGTACTTTTTCCGGTAAGCTCTGCCATAACTTTTAGGGCACTATACCAATAAGCATTGATTTCAACAGGTTTTCCATGTCTTGGCGTCGGAAGATGTTCACCTACTCTTACATCCATCCATGTGAGCTGCTCTAAACCTGCACCTGCCTGAATCAGACCATCAGAATCCATCTTGATATGGAAATCAGTTCCATTCTGATATGCTTTTACCACCTGCTCCAAGGATGGCAAAATCTCTTCTAAAAATTCCTCATCCTTAGAAAATTCCAGATATTCATACACCGTGTTTACAAATAATAATGGCGCATCCGCAGAATTATACATAGGATTCTCGTCACCCTCCGGAAACAGATTTGGCAGTAGCCCATTCTTAATATACTTTGCAAAGGTACGCAGAATGCTTTTACATTCCTCAAAACGTCCTGTCACCAATGTAATACCGGGCAGTGAAATCATTGTATCCCTTCCCCAGTCCTCAAAAAACGGATATCCTGCAATAATACTCTTACCCTTTGTCGATTCCCTGTCTACCACATAAGCATCTGCGCTAAGTACAAGCTGTTTACCTAGTTCCGTATGCAAAGGAGCCTTTTCCAGTAAGGAGTCAAGATATTGCTTTTGTGTATTTAGCATTTCTTCAAACATATCTTTATGATAAGTATAAGACTTCATACTGTATACACATGTAAGTCCCTCTGTATCCTCTCCTACCTGATAGCTTATTGTATGATTTCTCAAAGCAAAACCTTGTGAATCTCTTCCATCCCTTTCATCCTGTGAAAAATACATAGGACCAAATACTTTTGGTTCTTCTTCGGTAACGTTTCCATTCGTAGCAAAATAAAGAACAGATTCCTCATTAGAGATACCATACTGCTCTTGAAGCTCTTTTGTCTCCTGATTCAGATTTGACATTTTGATAAATTCTATCTTTCCTGCATTTTCCTCTTCAAATGGATTATTCTTTGCGGTAAAACGAATCAGTGGTGAAACTTTCAATCTAACATCTCTGTCATTTTTCGAATGTATCTGATATCTAACTGCAACCGTATTCTCACCATGTGCCATAAGAATCATTTTTTCGATGGTTATGTCCTCAATACGATATGTCCACTTCGGTAAGTTCTCATAAGTAAAGCTTTCCAGATAACGATATCCTTCTAAATTCTTTCCATCCTTCATTCTCTGTGAAGTAAGTACATACTCCTTACCATCAATATACAAAGTCTCTAACAGATTCGTTACCATATGCCATCTGACATTTGGTGCTTTCTTAGCTGACATAAGAAATGCCTGATCTCCTCTTGCCGCTGCCCCAATGATAGACAGACTATGAAAGCCGCCCAGCCCATTTGTCAGCAGATAGCAATTTTTCTCTCCTTCTTCAATCGTAGTCCATGCTTCTTTTCCAAAATGAAATTGCATTATTCCTGTTCTCCCTCCAAGATTTATATTTCATAATGATTCACCTGCAAAATCACAATATTTCGCGTATTGCCGCATCATATTCTGCAAGTTTTCTTGCCTTTTTTATTTTCTTTAAAACCTTTTCCTGTTCTGGGAACAACATAATCATATAAAACCATAGTTCCTTCATTTTATACAACACATTCATATCACCTGACATTTGTGTCATATAATCATTCCTTAAACGGTCATGAAATACTTTAAACCTCTCCTTATCAAAATATGTGTTGTTCTCTCCTGACCTTTCATATTGTACCAGTTGTTCTATGAGTGCAGGATTTTGTAAGACACCTCTTCCAAGCATCATAGCCGGAATATTACTTTTATCATCCCACTTGAGAATCTCTTCTTCAAAGCATTGATAATCATCTATCGTAAATATATCTCCATTATAACACAAAGGATTCTTACTGTTCTTTACCGCATAAGAAAAAATGTCCCAATGAGGCTTTCCCTTATAATATTCTTTTAAAATGCGTGGGTGAATAATCAGCTCTTTTAAAGGATATTTGTTATAAATCTCAAGCAATTCATAAAATTCTTCCGGATCATGAATACCAATTCTTGTCTTCAAAGATATGTTTGCATTCGTCCCTGCAAAAATATCCTCTAAAAAGTGATCAAGCTTATCCGGTTCTGCAAGGAATCCTGCACCACGACCTTTTGAGGCTACTGTACCGGACGGACAACCAAGATTAATATTGATTTCTTCATAACCAAGTTCTTGCAAATCCTTTACGATCCGAAAAAAATCTTCTGAGGAATTAGTAAGCACCTGTGGAACCACATACATCCCCTGGTTATGCTCCGGGGTAATGTCATTTAACTCCTTTGCATTGAAGCTGCACTTTGTATGTGGTGTAAGAAACGGTGTAAAGTATTTTTCTACTCCCTTACCATAAAAATCATGTATTGCATTGCGGTATAGATATCCTGTAATCCCCTCTAATGGGGCTAAATAAAATTTCATCTTCAAAATTCCTTTATATGGTTAAGGTGTAAAAAGGTGTAATTTTTATTTTGACACCTCAATCTTTATAAAATGAAGCCACATGAAACATCATGTGACTCCATCATAACATATACAACCTATTATTTAAATAAGAAATTAACGCCTATAATAATAATGCCTATAACAATCAGCACCACTCCTGTTACACGGTTCAGCGTTTTGGTATCTGCTTTATTTGCAAGCTTTGCAGCAATTCTTGCCCATAAAAAGGTAAATAATATACATGCTATCAAGCTGAATACATCCGGCACTCCTCCGATTGCGAAATGACTTGCTGCGCCTGTAAATGCAGTAAATGCCATTATGAATACACTTGTTCCAACAGCACACTTTAGTTCATAACCAAGTACACTTGTCAGTACAAGAAGCATCATCATACCGCCGCCTGCACCAATAAAGCCGCAGATAAAGCCAATCATACATCCGCAAATCACAGACTGAATCAAACGTTTCTTTGGAGAAACCGCCTCCATTACTTCCTTGGTCGTCATGACCGGTTTCACAATGAACTTCACACCAAGCAGCATAGTCATGAATACCGAAAAGTTACCCATTGTCGCATTTGGTACAAGACTTGCGATGTAGCTTCCTACCATGGTAAAAAGCAATACGCAAACCATCATGATAAGACCATTTTTTACATCAAGATTCTTATTCTTTTTATATGTATAAGCACTGACTGCACTTGCAAGGACATCACTTGCCAAAGCAATTCCAACGGCTTCATAAGCCGGCATATCCAGAAAGGTGATTAACATTGGACTAATCACTGCTGCTGCACTTAATCCTGCAAAACCAGTTCCAATTCCTGCGCCTGCTCCTGCCAAGAAACAAACCAATATCTTAATAATCAGTACTTCCATTCTCTATCTCCTTGTCTTAATCTCTTTTGTTATAATTTTATATCATAGCACATCAAAAAGACAAAAAACGGGATTATAGAGAATTTTCATAATTTATTCATTCTAAATTTATTTTTACTATTTGATAATTCTATATTGTTCCTTTATGTATGCTTCGAATACATCATATGGCAGAGTAATCATGACATCACCCGTTGCGTAAGGACCTATCTCATATAGGTTGAAAATAATGGTGATACCTGAATCATTAAAGTACCAATAATCATTTTCCTTCCACATTGCCTTTATGGTTTCCTTGTAATCCTTCCAAAGTCCCTCTCCATAGCCTTTTTCCAATTCTGCAAAGAGATACTCGTTTGCAGCTGTTGTAAAGCTATTAAAATCATTCACAACATCTTCAATGGATAACTTTATACCTGTCTGTGCATCAAAGTTATACCCCCATGTACTGTAGCTACTCTGCAGCCTTTTCATAACCAACTCCTCCAACCGATATGGTATCATACACCGTATCTACTAATAATTGGTTGGAAGCATTATATTATTTCTTGCTTGTTTGTCTTTTGTTTCTACACCATTTCTCATTTGTGTTTCTACTATTTTTCCAGATTTATCTGCATGGTGACACATTGATGTAATATTGCAAGCTGCCATATTAGCTACCATCCTTCAATAGCAAAACTCTCTTCTTTTATGATATGTATTTCATATTAATCTGTTATCCTAAAATAAATACTTGACTGCTTTTCTATTGACTAAATTCCAAATTCTTTAAACAATTTCTCTTGATATTTTGTATAGTAACCAAATCCATTAACTATCATAATATGTTAGTAAACCTGAAAATATAACAAGGAGAAATCTATATGCAGGAATGGAAAACACAAATGCCATATGTGGATATGAATCAATTCCCTGTTGCTATGGCTTATGTACCCTGGCAAAGGAATTGTACCATGTATGAGAACTTAGATGAAGCCTATCGAATCGGCACAATTTTCCCTGAACTGAACAAACCGTTTACAGGAAGGAGATGCCGATAATGAATGGAACATGTAACTGTCGTGAAAGAAAGACATTATTAAATGAAATTGGAAAAATTGATTTTGTTCTTGTGGAACTGAATCTGTATCTCGATACCCATCCTTTTGACCAACAGGCTCTAACAAACATAAGACATTTTCAAAAAATGAAAAAACAGCTTGTACAGGAATACACAGAAAATTATGGTCCATTAACAAGAGACTGTATGAATGATAATGCTCATGAATGGCAATGGTCATTACAGGATTGGCCATGGGAAGGGGGCTTCTATTAATGTGGAATTATGAAAAAAGACTACAATTTCCGGTAAAAATCACTCAGACAAACCCTGAGATTGCACAGGTAATCATCAGTCAGTATGGTGGTCCAGACGGTGAACTTGCAGCGTCGATGCGATATCTTGCTCAGCGATATACTATGCCATATAATGCGGTAACCGGTTTGCTGACAGATATTGGTACTGAAGAACTTGCGCATTTTGAAATGATCTGTGCCATTGTGTATCAGCTTACAAGAAACCTTACACCGGAACAATTGAAGGAATCGGGCTTTGATAAATACTATGTGGATCATACGCTTGCATTATGGCCACAATCAGCCGGTGGAATTCCTTTTAATGCAAATCAGTTCCAGTCAAAGGGTGATGTGATTACTGATCTGATGGAAGATATGGCCGCAGAACAAAAGGCAAGAACAACATATGATAATATTCTTCGTTTGGTAAAAGATCCGGAAGTTGCTGCACCGATTCGATTTTTAAGAGCACGTGAAATTGTACATTTCCAGAGATTTGGCGAAGCACTTAGGATTGCGCAGGAAAATCTGGATTCTAAAAACTTTTATGCATTTAATCCAGAGTTCGACTGAATTTAGTACCTATACAATTTATCAGCCGGAGAACTTTATCTCCGGCTGGCATTCAAATCTAACTATTTTAATACAAACTGATTAATGGATTTATGTATTCCTCCATTGCTGCTGCATTAATATCCATTGCAACAACACCTACCTTTGAATCCCCAGCTTTCAAATCCTGAGAAGCAGTGAAAACCATTATGCCATCTTCATTCATATAAGGAACAGTAAAAATTGATGTTTCATCATAATTCTCATCTATTTTCTTAAACTCATTCCTACGGCACATAATATCAATTGGTAAACTTAATGTTTTCATATAGCGCTGGAATTCATTTACCGCTTCATCCATAGTCTGTTGGCTTGTCAGCTGCATATTCTTTTCCAATGTTGATTGCATCTTACTACGCATCAACAAGGTACATATATATTATCATATTCAGACTATTTATAAAAGTATTGCATAAAAAAAGACAAAAAAATAAATCAGTCGGAAAGTATGCCTTCTCTCCGACTGATTTTACTATTCTCTTGAATCCGGCAAGCGTCCACGTATCAAGGCTTTTCCAAGCTTTTTAAAACTAAATGGCAACAAAGGATACAAATAACTCTGTCCGGACACCATCTTATTACGAATGATTGCTACTGCAAATAGTACCAGACCTAATATATAACCCCACACATTAAAGATTGCTGTTAATACAAGATTTATCATACGGAAGAATTTTACTGCATAACCCAGTTCATAGCTTTGATGAGTATAGTTTGCAATGGCGACAAATGCCATATATAGCATGACCTCGGCATTGAACCAACCGCTCTTAACGGAAAACTCACCCAAAACTAATGCTGCCATAACACTAAGTGGAGTTGAAAGCATACTTGGTGTATTAATTGCTGCAAGCTTTAGTCCATCTATGGCAAGCTCCAGTATCAGGAATTGCCATACCAGAGGAACATGCATCGTTTCCTTTACGATAATAAATTGAAACGCATCCGGAATCCATTGCTGATTCTGCATTACCAATAAAAAGGTTGGTGTCATAAAATATGTCAGTATAAAAATCAAAAGTCTTGATATTCGCAAATACGTTCCCGTAATAGGTGGAAAATAATAATCATCTGCTTCCTCTACTGTATCTAAAATACTAATCGGAAGGATCATAGCAGATGGGGAATTATCTACTAGTATGATAATATTCCCTTCCAGAATCTGAGCTGCTGCGGTATCCGGTCGTTCTGTATATTTGAACTTTGGAAATGGATTGTACCATTTCGAAGTAAACAGACACTCTGCAAGGCTTTCCTGATTCATCGTCAAAGCATCTACCTTAATATCATTTATTCTATCCTTAATCTTTTTCAAGAATTCGTGATCCACACGTGTATCCATATAGCATAAAACAATATCTGTTTTTGAGGTCTTTCCTGCAGTTAAGATTTCCATTCTGAGGTCAGTACTTCTGATTCTCCTTCTAATCAATGCCGTATTAAATACCACTGTTTCCACAAATCCGTCCTTGGAGCCACGAAGTACCTTGTCCTTTTCAGGTTCCTCCACACCTCTTGCCGGATAGGTTCTGGAATCAATCAGAATACATTCTTCATATCCATCAATCAGAACAGCAAAAACTCCGCTCAGGATATTTTTTATAATTATTTCAAAATCCTCTGATACATCTACTTCTACATATGGCATTACTTTATTTAAGTCAGAAGCCTTTTGTGGTAAATCCTCTTTCTTGAGTCCCATCAAGAATTGCAGCAGCTTCTGCATTAGCTCATCCTTACAAAAACCATCGATAAAGAAAAATACTGCTTTTTTATTTCCAATCATAATATCTCTGCTGACAATATCAAAATTAATATCTGATTGCAGCTCAACCTGCAAATACTGCTTATTCTGTTCAAAATCCTGATACATAAAAACCTCCATTGGATAGTTCTTTCAATCATATCATATCCAATGAAGGTTTTTTTATTCTTTGTTATGCATAGAAAAGCTGTGTCCAATATAGTTGTCCGTTTTCATCCATTGCAACACCAACACCTATTTTAGTATAATTTCCTAAAATATTCTTTTTATGTCCCGGTGACTCCATCCAATCCTGAACTACTTCAAGAGGACTCTTTTGCCGCATTGCAATGTTTTCACCTGCCCGACGATAATTCTGTCTACTATATTCCTTAAAAATTGTTAAACAACTTGTCCCGTTTGGTCTTGTATGCGAAAAATTATTATAATAAGCATTTTCTACAGAACGCCTTGTTGCTGCATAGGTTAAATCTTCGTCATACTCTAAAGGATTCAATCCAACCTTTTGACGTTCCATATTCACCAGTTGTATAACTTCATAAATATAGTCATTATATTTATTTTTTGATTCGATTACAGTATCCGACAAATCAACCTGATCCTGCTTTACAGTATGTTTTACCGCTACCGTTGCATCCAATCCATATCCAGGTATATAATAAATTCCTGCGATATCAACTTGAAAAAATCCATTACTGGTAACTCCCGTTACCTTAACCGGAAATCCTTCCTGTATTGTAGGCAATATGACTTTTTCTGATAAGTCCGCTCCTGCATAAACTACTGTATTTTTATTAGTATATAATACCGCCTGTACTATGCTTATCTCAGCAGCTTCCACCTTAGTTCCAAATAATATCACAAAAATAAATGTACACACCATGTATATATAGATTTTTTTCATATGTCAATCCCCTCATGCAAGCTGTAATCTCTTATGTACATATGGTATTGTAACAAATATTTAATTTTTTCGCAATATATTTTTTATTTTTATTAATTTATTGCTTTCCGGTACTTCCATGTCCTCCTCTGTTTGGGCCTGATAATTCAGCTACCTCTTCGAAATTGATTTCCGGCTGCTGTTCCATAATACGGAATTGGCAGATTCTATCATTTAAATGAATCTGAGTATCTCTAAGAGCATACACAGGCATAAACCATTGATCATCGTTTCCACAATAGCCACCTTCTCCTGTTTCACGGTCAGGTCCATCAATTACGCCCTGATGATTAACCTGTATAATGCCATAATTCTTAAAAGTTGAACTTCTTGGTACCACATGCGCCTCATAGCCTCTTGGAAGCTCCATAGCGATTCCCAATGGAATCAGTTTAAATTCACCAGCCTTTAACGTTACATCCTGGGCTGCTCTTAAATCAATCCAGTTTCCCTTTGTAATCTTAGTCAGTTTTTCTACTTTATCGTTAAAATACTTAATCTTAATATTTATCATCTATATCTATATACCTTTCTATGAAATCAAGTAAGTCTGTGGCTGCTTAGCAGAACAGTCACAGACTCAAAAATTTTTATTTATGCATCGCAGGCGACATCTATACCGGGCTTAAAATTAACAATATTCTCATCCATATCTATCCTTGCACTGCTTGTCTCTCTACCCATTGGAATGTCATCATGATCATTACAATAAAGCACCGGAACTGAACTATCCTCCTGCTTCAAGGTAGCCTGTACATCAATAACCCGTTGATTGCTGCTTCCCTTCCATAAAAGAGTTACATCTCTTAAATCCTGCTTAAATTCCCCATCAACCAAAACATCAATGTATTTCATCATTGGATAATGCATGATATTCTTCCAGCTATCACCTGTATAAAGCCAGATTGTCTTATCAGGATATTTTTCCTTAATCTCTATCATCAGATTCTTTACATCTTCTCTATTGGCACAATGAAGCGGATCTCCACCGGAAAAAGTAATTCCTGCAATATATGGCTGGTCAAGCTGGTCAAAAATCTCCTGCTTTGCAGCATCATCAAATAGTAATCCTCCGTCCGGATCCCATGTCATGGGATTTTGGCAGCCTTTGCAACAGTGTGAGCATCCTGCTACCCACAATACAACACGTAATCCATCGCCATTCAGCATATCGTCTTTTGTAATATTATGATATCTCATTCTACATTGACTTCCTTTCTGCAATTTCTGCCATTTTTGCATCATTCAGTCTGGTATCGCCATGTACACGGGAATAAGACAGATAACCATTCATACGATCAATCTTAGTCAGATTCCGACTACCACACTTCGGGCATACGTCCATCTCAAGTTCCTGATGCCCACAGTCGTCGCAATATGCCAAAGACAAATTGACACCTTCATAAAATCCCATGTCCATTGCTCTTCTTACCAAAGTCTTAATTGCAGTAATATTGTAGTCAATCGGATATTTTACATATTGAATCTTTCCACCATTAGACAATTCCCAGAACCGGTATTCCAAATTCTGCTTCTGAATTGGTGTGATATCTTCTGTCACATGACAGTGGAAGCTGTTGCTGACATATTCTCTGTCAGAAACGCCCTCAACAATACCATATTTTGCACGGAATTGTTTCACCTGTAAACCACATAAATTCTCAGCAGGTGTTCCATAGATAGCATACAGATTGCCATCCTCCTCCTTAAAGCGGTTTACTTCTTTATTAATATATTCGAGTACTTCCAGTGCAAATGCTCCATCCTCTACTAAGGACTTTCCGTTATAGAGCATCTGAAGCTCATTGAATGCCGTAATACCAAAGGAAGCTGTTGCTGACTTGAGTAAAGGCTTAATCTTATCACTCAGCTTTAAATGTCCACCAAGGAAGCCACCCTCACAATAAGCAAGTGGATTGGTTGAAGCTCTCATATTACCCAGATAAGCATAGGTTCTGATATGAAGCTGTCTGATTAAATTTAAATAGTAATCAAGTACCTCGTAGAAATCCTTACTTTCTTGTCTTGCCTTTGCAAGAATCATAGGTAAATGTAAAGAAACTGCACCAATATTGAAACGACCTACAAAGACAGGAGTATCATTCTCGTCTGCCGGATGCATGCCTCCTCTTTCATACCATGGAGATAAAAATGCACGACATCCCATTGGTGAGATTACCTTACCATACTGTTTGTACATACTTGCTATATACCCCTTGCCTGTAAGGCTTAACCAATCAGGATACATTGTTTTTGCAGAGCATCTTACACCAGCTTCGAACACATCCTCCATTGGCTTACCCGGTCCATGAAGGTTCTCATCATATAAAAAGACGATTTTAGGGAATAAAACTGGCTTCTTACAATCCTTCTTACCCTGCCCCTTGCGTCTTACATTCAGCATTTCAATAGTTGCCATCTTTGCAAAACGGTCTGTACCGATACCTGCTGTTACAGTAATGAAAGGATAGTCACCACGACTGCTTGCTACTGTATTGAACTTATATTCCCATCCCTGAAAGCCCTGGTCAAATTCTCTCTTTACATCTGCCATTGCTTCTTCTTCAGCTTTTTCCTCGCTGATTCCCAAACGAATATATTTTTCATAAGAGGATTTATACGTTTTTTCTGCATAAGGTGCAAGAATCTTATCAACTTCAGGCACTGTAAATCCACCATACTGCTGACTTGCAGCACTTAAAACGATATCACCAATAACATCAAATGCAACATCAAGTGACTTTGGCTCATTATACCAGATATTACCCATCTCAAAGCCGCCGGACAATACATTCTGTACATCAAAAAGACAGCAATTCATGGTATCTCTTCTTGCAGACATATCATGAATATAGATATAACCGTCACGGCATGCCTGAATCTCTTCTGTCGTCAGGAAGAATTTCTGATATAGCTCCTTATTAAACTGATTAAAAATCAAACTACGCTTGGTAGAGACAAGAGCCGAATCTGTATTTGCGTTCTCTTTATCACCTACATACATAATTGACTGGCTTTTCTTATACACGTCATCCATCATACGGACGAAATCCTGCTTATAGTTTCGATAGTCGCGATAACTCTTTGCGACAACCGGTTTGACCTGCTCCAATGCACTCTCCACGATATTATGCATAACCGGAATTGGCACTTCATCAGCATCCATCTCATCTACCTTGCTGACAACATATTCACAAATATGTCTCTTTTCCTCATCTGAAAACTTTGTTAATGCTCTATACGCAGATTTTCCTACTGCGGTAATTACCTTCTGTACATTAAAAAGTTCTTTACTGCCGTCCTTCTTAATAACATAGGTTTTTCTTGCCGGCTGATAAAGACTTCCATAATCAATATCTTCTGTTACTTTGTTATCCTCTAACATTTTCCCCATGATTTGATTCCTCCTTGCTCATGTACTGTATTCCCCTTTTTTGTAATGCTTCTGGAAGATTTTCGATATTTCTCCCACAAGTCATACATCATATAACTGGATTACTGAAATGTCTTATCTTTTTTCACATTATTCATACAACTATCTCTTGTGCTCTAAATTGTGTTCATATTGTATGTTTTATCATTACATGCACAATATCTTGTATCTATATAATAGTATAGAGTAATCCATTTCCAGTGTCAATGAACACACTGAACAGATATCCTATGAATTATTTATATAAATGCTACAATTCTTTCAAAAAGCAATTATGTCAAATCAAAAAAATGTTTTTTTACAAAAACAAAACAAAAAAGAGACCTCTCTTGAGATCTCTTTACATAATCAATACATTCTATGCTTCTGATTCCGTCTTCTCCTCAACCTTCTGCTTAGGTTTCCATAGCTTTACTCCTGCAATTGCTCCTGCAGCAGATACTACAATTATTACAGCAAAAACAAATAAATAAGAAAATACCATTCTAAAAAACTCAATAAAGTTTGCCATATATTTTCCATCCCTTCTGTTTATCCTATCGCTAAGATTAATATTTTGTAACATTTATTCAAAAATTTCAAAATTTACTGATTTCTTAAGTATTATAATACCACTTCGCCTACTATATCGTCAAGTAGGTTATTGCCATCCGCTGCTGTTGTAGCCAGCCTGTCGCATCGTTCATTCTCGGGATGCCCCGCATGCCCCTTCACCCAGGTAAATGTCACTTGATGAGGTGCCTTTGCACGAAGTAATCTTTGCCACAAATCAATATTTTTGACAGGTTCTTTGCTACTGTTCTTCCAACCACGCTTCAGCCATCCATCCACCCAATGCTGGTTAAAGGCATCTGTCACATACTTAGAGTCAGATATGATTTCAACCTCGCAAGTCTTATTTAAAGCCTCCAAGCCTGTAATAACCGCCATAAGCTCCATACGGTTATTGGTTGTCTTTTTATATCCGGCTGAGAATTCTCTTTCATGAAGCTGTCCCTTGGAATCCACATATTGCAGTACCGTTCCATATCCTCCGGGGCCTTCCGGATTTCCCCTTGCTGCTCCATCTGTATATATTTTTACAAACATATCTTTTCCTTTCTTAAATAGTTACTCTTACGACCATTGCCCGGTTCTTATAAATCGTTGTGCCCGGTCCTCCGCACATTCTGTAATTTCATCAGAGAAACCAATTACTTTCAACAGCTTAATTGCATTTCTTGTCTGAGCTCTGCCGTTTAGCAAATGATAGGAGAACAATACATCACCATCCTTAACCTCTTCTTCAAAATGGTAATTGTCATACTTATCCTCCAATAAATGAGTTAGTTCAATATCATGTGTGGCAGCAAAACAATAAATTCCTTTTTCTGACAGTCTTTCCATGATCTGCGTAGATGCTGCGATTCTCTCTACCGTATTCGTACCTCTAAGTACCTCATCCACAAAACATAAAAGTGGATTTCTGCTGTCACAATCTGCCGCATCCATAATTCGTTTCAACGCCTTAATCTCTACAATATAGTAGCTGTCACCAGCTCCTAAATCATCACGCAGTGCCATGGATGAGTAGATTTTATAGAAACCACCCCGATAGCTTGTAGCAGCACATGTATGAATCGTCTGCGCTAAAATGGCATTAATTGCTACCATTTTTAAAAAGGTGGATTTTCCGGATGCATTAGAACCGGTAACCAGCATACCACGTTCCTGTGTAAAACTGTTCACTACAGGATTCGAAAGCACAGGATGAAATCCATCTTCTATCTGTAAGGTGACTTCTTTTCCTTCTGTAAGCTCTGGTACACAATAATGTAGCAGAGAAGCCCGAAATGCACCTACCGAAATAACGGCATCAAGATAGCCTATTGCTTCTGCAAGTTCATAGATTTCTTTTTTATGTTCCTTTACCAATCTCACCATCCGATTAAATTGCATCACATCAATGTGTGTCATCATATTAAAATATACAATCACGATTTCCAGCGGATTCCCACTGCTTGCATTCATTTTCACCAGATAATGATATTTTTTCCGTATTAGAGCAAGCTTCTTTACAGCATTTCCAAGCTTTTCCTTATATGGAACCATTACCTGTAGCGGTTCTTCCAAAATACCGCTTCCACAATACAGCAAACGCATAATGTAAGAAAAACTTGTTATATATGGGGTTATCGTATTCTTTTCCTTCATATAAGAAATCATATTTATACTTGATACTGCAATTAATAGTATTACACCAAGGGAAGTCTCTACAAAAAGAATTCCAAAAGAAATCAGCAAAGCAGCCAGCATGAGCAAATGATTCCGGTTACTACATTCTCCTAATGTATCAAGGTATTCCAGATAGTCGAATATAGAATACTTTCCTGATTTTCCAAGCTCATGCAGCTTCATCTGCAAACGTACTCTTTCCTCTTCCTGCGTCTGAAAATAAGAAATATGTTCCTCAAGCCCTTTCATTTCCTGCCCATCAAGCTTTGGCTTTCGAAGCATTGCATACAGATATTCTGCCCCTGAAGAGGACTGTGTGTGATTCATTAGACCAAATATCCTGTCCATATCCAAATCATTCCATGTAATATCATCAAGATAATCCTCACCATGATGATAAGCAAATAATCTGGTAATGGTTTCCAGCTCCTCTTCTGAATATTCCCTTTCCGGGAATTGTCCATACTGCTCTCTTAATCTTCTTTCATATTTTTGTTTTTCCTTTTTTTCATCTATTGCTCCACGAATCATCACATAAAGGAAGACTGCAAAACACAAAATCAGCAAAATAACTGCTTCCATTTTAGAATCCCCCTATAAATTTGATGGTCCGAAACCGTGTGGAAGCATCTCCTCCAGTGTCTTGTCCAAATATTCCTCTTCTGAAATTGCTGTAATTACGTGAAAAGTCTTGGGATTGCAGAACTCCATCATAACCTGTCTGCACACACCACATGGCCATGCATAATCCTGTGGCAATTCACCTTTTCCACCCACGATTGCAATTGCTTCAAATTCTCTTTCGCCTTCACTTACTGCCTTAAAAAAAGCAGTTCTCTCTGCACAATTGGTTGGTGTATAGCTTGCATTTTCAATGTTACAGCCTTTATAAACCTTACCTGCTTTTGTCAATAAGGCTGCACCCACTTTATATCCGGAGTATGGAACATATGCTGCCTGTCTTGCCTCTAGCGCAAGTCTGATTAATTCCCTGTTGTCCATTTTCATATTCCTTCCCTTTTCCAAATTACATAACTATCCAGCACTTTCCAGTTACGATATTATAATAAATAATATATTTTTGTTTCTATTTCAATAAATAAAATCTTAAATTTTTCCAAATTTTGTAATTGTTTCTGTTACAAGTTTTTTAAACACAGGAGCTGCCTTATCTGCTGCCTCCTGTACCTCTTTATGCGACAAAGGAGTTGGATTCATTCCGGCGGCAAGGTTACAAACGCAGGAAATGCCACATATTTTCATGCCACAATGGTTTGCTGCAATTGCTTCCACAACCGTACTCATACCAACTGCATCTGCAAAATGAGCAAGCATCTTAATCTCTGCCGGTGATTCATAACAAGGTCCTGTCAGTTGCACATAGACGCCTTCCTTTATGCTAATATTATTTTCCGTTGCTGTATTACGAATGATTTCCTGCAAATCCTCATCATATACATGACTCATATCCGGGAATCTTGTTCCAAGTTCATCTATATTGGCACCAATTAAAGGATTTGGTACAAATATTCCAATATGATCCTTTATCATCATCAGATCTCCGGCTTTGAAGTCACGGTTCATACCGCCGGAAGCATTTGTAAGGAACAGAATCCTGGCTCCAAGTAGCTTCATCAGTCTCGTTGGCAATACAACATCAGAAATTGGATAACCTTCATAGTAATGTACACGTCCCTTCATGCAGACAACAGGAACATCATTTACATAACCAAAGATAAATTTCCCATCATGTCCCGGAACAGTAGAAACCGGAAATCCTTCAATATCCTTATAATCAATCTCTGCTACTACCTTTATATCATTTGCATAATCACCAAGACCGGAACCAAGCACCAGCGCTACTTTTGGCACAAAATCCGTCTTTGTCCTTACGCTATCATAACACTTTTTTAACTTTTCATATATTTCATTCATCATAATACCCCTTTCTTTTGTCTACTTTATAAGATGCATAGATATCCAGAATCTTAATAGATACGCCTGAACAATATATAGTATAACACATGAAAAAGCCACTACACAAGTAATGGCTCTCCATTTGTCAGATAATGATACATACCATTCCACCACTGGAATCATTAACGATTTTCTGCATGGTATCTTGCAATTTCACTTGACTTTCCTCACCTATCATGGAAATCTTGCTTGTAATTCCATCATTTACAAGTTGTTCCACCGTTTTGCCGAAAATATTCGTTTCCCAGATTCCATCCTTTGTTGTTTCTGCGTCAGAGATATATCGAATCAAGTCCTGCGCCTGTTGTTGCGTTCCTACGATTGGAGCAATTTCTGTCTCAATATTTGCCTTAATCATATGTATAGAAGGGCTTTGTGCCTTAATCTTCACACCAAATTTTCCTCCATGACGAATCAGAGTTGGATCCTCCAGCGTAATTTCTTTTCTATCAGGTGTTACTACTCCATATCCTTTCTGGCGTACACTTTCCAATGCATTCAGTACCTTATTGTACTCTTTCTTCATCTCTGCAAGTGTCTGCAAAAGTTGCATGAGTTGATATTCTCCGGTAATCTGCTCTCCTGTAATTGAACTTAATAAGTCATAATAATAACGATTGTCTGCTTCCAATTGATAAGCAGCAGTTCCATCTGCAATATTTACATGGTCCAGCTTACAACGCTTCACATATTCACTTTCTAACATAATTTCCTGTTCAAGCAAATCCCTGACAGTACGTACTTTTGTCATGATTTCTCTTAGCTTTTCCATAATGTCCTGCTTCATTGGATTATTTACTGACATAATATCCATCCACTTTGGAGCATAGAATTCCAATACCGAAATCGGGAATTCATACATAACCTGTTCCAGGATTTCAGTAATGTCTTCTTTCTTTAACTGATCAATATTGACTGGAATCGCTTTTACCTCATACCTGCTCTCCATTTCCCTTACTTCATTTTTAGCTTCTTCGCTGAATGGTTTTGTTGTGTTTAGAAGTACGACAAACGGTTTTCCAATATGTTTCAATTCCATAATCGTCTGTTCTTCGGAATCACGATAAACATTTCTTGGTAATTCGCCAAAGCTTCCATCTGTAGTAATCACAATGCCAATTGTTGAATGATCCTGAATTACCTTTCTCGTACCGATTTCAGCAGCCTTCGTAAAAGGTATTTCCTCCTGAAACCATGGGGTTTTTACCATTCTCTCTGTATCCTCCTCCATATGGCCTGCTGCACCTTCTACCATATAGCCAACACAGTCAATTAAACGTACTTTCACATTGACTCCCTCACAGATTTCAATTTGTGCTGCATCTTTTGGAATAAATTTCGGTTCTGTAGTAGTTATGGTCTTTCCTCCACTGCTTTGGGGAAGTTCATCTCTGGTACGTATTTTCTCATGTTCATCTTCAATTCGTGGAAGAACCAATATATCCATAAAACGTTTTATAAAGGTGGATTTTCCTGTCCGAACCGGTCCTACCACACCAATATAGATTTCTCCTCCTGTACGTTTGCTGATATCATTGTATAAGTCAAAGTCTTTCATATTATTGATGTCCATAAAAATAACCCCTTTCATGCTTAAAACATTTTATGAAAGGGGTTATTTATTTATGACTTTAACTTCATTAATCTTGAAATGGTATCCCAATCCAGCATTTGCACTTCTCTTGGAAGTTCCTCATACGGTACTAAATATGTATGAATTCGTTTGTTTACATCTTTTCTCTTTCCGTCTTCTAATGTTCCATATGTCCAGTGATTCAGAAAATGAAACCTACACCAGCGAATATGCTCAGCCTTACTTAACCATTCACGTTCTTCTTCTGTAAAGTTATTATCTTCCTTACCTTGTCGTTTCAGTATCATGAAACGAATCTCATGATAATCTGCAGATGCAATATTTGACGCTTTTGTAAAGCCATCCAGATTATCCCACATTTCTCTCATGACAATATCCTTTTGTCTCATTTCATGTGTTTCCTTTGAGAAATGTTCATTATAGGAATAATTCAATTCCATACCTATTCTATATAGCTCTTCACTCATAATATTCTTTTCTGTAAGAATGCTGCTTTGTGTTACACTCTTTACGACGAAAAAGATTCCGCTTATCGTAACGACAGGTGCCATCCATCTTGCTATCTCTAACATGGCATTGCATTCATCCCCATAAAAATTAAGAACATATAAACCTACTGAATAATATAACGATTCTCTAATACTTAACCCTTCTATAAAATAACCAATCGTTCCTAAAATAGATGGTGTAACAAATGCTATCAATTTGATTAAATATTTTATTCGTAATTTGTGCTTTTCACTCATTTTTTCTTATACTACTCCCTCAAATCTTCCTATCGTTTTCCTATGCAAATAATACTATATAGCATTATGCAGAACACTTTGCTCAAAACTTTGCCTTAAATACAGCTTGCCGAAAAAAATTGCATAAACTACTAATGTAATTTATGCAATCATGGCAATGAATTGCAAAACTCATTGCTAATATAAATCAACATTTCTACTTGTCTTTGGAAGCATCCTACTTTGCAGAATTGTTATTATGATATGCCCCCTGTGTTCGATCCTGATATGGCTTACTCTTATAACTTCTAGAAGAATAGTAGTTCCTTTCATAAGGCTTTTGGTCATAGGATTTTCTCTCATAAGGCTTCTTTTCATATGACTCTTTATCATAAGGCTTTTTATCATATGGCTTTTTACTATATGGTTTTCTTTCATATGACTTTCCAAAGCCATCTCTGTCATATGGTCTTTTTTCATACGAACGACGTTCAAATGATTTACGACCATACGGTCTTCCTTCTGAGCCTTGTTCTTTATCTCTTCTTGGAATAAATTTCCGTCCTTGTCCCTGTTGTTTTCTTCGATCCTTTGCAGCCTGCTTCAATGCGTCCTCGGCACGTTTACGGTCACGTGCATCAACCTCATCCTTATTATAGATTGTCATCATGTCTGTCTTAGTCAATCTTACATAATTGGGATACGGCGTGTATTTCATATGACATTTATTACATTCAAAGCAATTACATGTTTCCTCTCCCACCATACTGACTCGAAGAACCAAACCATACTTTACTGTTCCTTCACAGTCTTCTTTGATACACTTATTGATTCTCTTATCATAAACATAAAAAACGTCTTCTTCTCTCAGGCTTACTTTTCTCTCTGGGACTTTTTTTTCCATTACTTTTGCCTTCCTATCTCTTCCTTATACACTCATTTCTTTCGCAGGTGTAAGGATAATTTATCTAACTTGAAAATGCATAATTTTCTATCAAAAAACATTTTCTTAGATTGACGCAAATGCATCACTGTTTCATTATACTAAGACTGATAGACTTTTACAATGCTATTTTTGCCATATATTACCTATTTATTAATTTTTTGGCAAAATTGCAACAAAAGAAACTATCCTTTTACAACAGGTTTCCTATTTATTTGACATAAGTTTCATCATAGCATCATTTAAGCCTTGAACTGTCAGCTTATACATGGGAAAAATTTCCTTTATGGCCGTTTCTGCCTCACGCCACGGAGCACGTCCCGGTGCCATCTTAGGATTCAGCCATACAACCTTTTTATAATGACGTTTAATAAGCTGTAACCACTGATAACCGGACAATCCGCCATTTGGTCCACGGTAATTACCTGTGTCAGAATATAATTCCTCAGGTGCCATAGCTGCATCCCCAACAATGATTACTTTATAATCACTGTCTACATTACGGAACATCCACTCTGTATCAATCCAGTCACCATTTTCACACTCCGGTGTCTTATATAGTTTGGAATAAATACAATTATGGAAATAATATGCTTTTACATCCTTATAATGGTTTGATTTATGTACAGCCTGAAACAGGTCATTCAGCAGCTTTGTATAAGGAATCATAGTTCCGCCGGAATCCATTAAAAGTAATAGTTTTACAGCATTCTTTCTTGGCTTTTCCATGACAATCTGCAAGCATCCACCATTATTACATGTCTTATCAATAGTCTGGTCAATGTCAAGCTCTGTTCTTGGAATGTCAAGCTTACTTGAAAACTGACGTAATCTGCGGAATGCAAGCTGGAACTGACGATTGTCTATTACCTTATCATCTCTAAAATCACGATATTTTCTTGCACCTACAACGGAAAAAGCTGACTGATAACCTGTTGTACCACCGACTCTGACGCCTCCAACGTTACCACCGGTATTACCAAACTGTGTCTTACCCATAGTCCCAATCCAATAGCTTCCCCCATTGTGTTCCGTATCCTGATCCTTCAGTCTTTGCTTGAACTTCTCTTCTATGTCATCCTTGTCAACATGAATGTCTTCAATCTGATTCAGCCAATGCTTCTCTTCCTCATGAAGAAGAGCACTCATTTCCGGCTTATCCAGCCATGACAGCATTGTCTTGCCTATCTCTATATCTGTCTTTACGCCCTTGAAGCATTCCTCAAAAGCCATATCGAACTTATCATATTCCGTCTCACTTTTTACCAGAAGCATCCGTGCAATATAATAAAACTTTGTAAGAGAACTCTCACAAAGCCCTTTATCAAGAGCTTCCTGTAAATTCAACCATTCACTAAGAGTAATATTAAGCCCTTTACTCTTACAGGTATAGAAAAATTTAGAAAACATATTAATGTATCTCCTGTCTTACTGCCTCCAGATCCTCATCCTTTTTAACCACAACTCCAAGGAATGGAAGCTTTGCTCTAAGCTCATCTGCTGATATTCCACCAATCTGTAATGCATTAATCCAGTCAATCAGCTCAGAAGTACTTGGTTTCTTACGAATATCACGAATTGTACGAATATCATAAAATATCTGCATTGCATTTTTTAATAAATTATCTTCAACATTAGGATAATGCGTTCTTACAATTTCTTCCATCAATTCAGGATTCGGAAAATCAATATAATGGAAAATACATCTTCTCAAGAAAGCATCCGGCAATTCCTTTTCTGCATTAGAAGTAATGATTACAATTGGTCTATGTTTTGCTTTTACTGTTCTCTTGGTTTCATGAATATAGAATTCCATCTGATCAAGCTCCCATAATAAATCGTTTGGGAACTCAAGATCTGCTTTATCAATTTCATCAATCAAAAGGATAACCTGCTCATCACTGTCAAAAGCTTCTCCCAGCTTACCAAGTTTAATATATTTTGCAATATCATCGACACCCTCTTCACCAAACTGTCCATCGTATAATCTCTGAATAGTATCATACATATAAAGACCTTCCTGTGCCTTTGTGGTAGACTTAATATTCCAAATCAGAAGCTTCTTCCCTAAAGAATTGGCTACTGCTTCTGCCAGCATGGTTTTTCCTGTTCCGGGTTCTCCCTTAATTAAAAGCGGTTTCTGTAGTGCAATCGCTACATTAACGCTTGCAAGTAATTCCTCACTTGCGACATAATCCTTCGTACTGTTAAATGACTGTTCCATAATGAACCTCCTTCTATTCCCATGGTAAATCCTGATGTTCCAGCTTCTTATCTCGAATCATTAAATCTTTTACTGCTTCTGCAGCCGGTTTATGATTAAACAATACCTCATTTACCTGTTCAATAATCGGAAGCTCTACTCCATACTTCTTAGCAAGTCCCATGGCTGCTTTCGCAGAATAAACACCTTCAACAACCATCTTAACTTCAGCCATAGCTTCCTCCATCGTTTTGCCCTGGCCAATTAAGATTCCCGCTCTTCTGTTACGTGAATGCATGCTTGCACAGGTAACAATCAGATCACCAATACCTGATAAGCCACAGAAGGTTTCAAATTTGCCGCCCATTGCAGTACCAAGTCTTGCAATTTCTGTTATGCCACGGGTAATTAACGCTGCCTTTGTATTATCACCATAGCCAAGACCATCTGCAATTCCTGCTGCAAGTGCAACCACATTCTTCAACGCTGCTCCAAGTTCAATTCCCAAAACATCCGGGCTGATATAAACACGAAATACATCACTCATAAAGACATTCTGAATGTATTCTGCCGTTTCCTTTGTCTTTGCACCAACAACGATTGTTGTAGGAATTCCACGTCCTACTTCTTCCGCATGAGACGGTCCCGACAGGACTGCCACATCAGCCTGCTCTATTTCTTCTTTTATAATCTGGGAAAGTGTCATCAGACTCTTCTCCTCAATTCCTTTTGCTACATTAACAATGATTTGTCCTTCAGATACATATTTCTTCATATTATGGGAGGTACTTCTTGTAAATGGCGATGGAACTGCCAGAACAAGAATATCTTTTCCTTCAATAGCAGCCTTAAGGTCTGTTGTGAAAACCATATCTTCAGGCAGCTTTACACCCGGAAGCTTGTCCTTATGTTCATGTTCTGTGTTCAACATCATAATCTCATCCTCAAGGATAGACCATACTGTTATCTTATGTCCGTTATTGTGCAAAAGTACGGATAATGCAATTCCCCAGCTTCCTGCACCGATAATACCTATATTAGCCATAGCAGTCTCCTTTTACTCTTTATTCTTCTTTGACAGATATGTTTTCCTTTCTGTCTTATGTATCAGTCTGTCAATATTTGCCCTGTGTCCCCAAAAAGCAAGTGTAGCAAGAAGAACAGTGACAATATACATTTCGTTCAAAGCTGCCTGTTCCATGCCAAAAATACCCATCTGACCAAATATGATCATTTCAGCTATTAACACAAGGTTAACAAGCAAGGAACCGAGTGATACATAGTGTGTTGCAAAGAATGTACCAAAAAAGGTAATAACCTCAGGTAAAATCATGTATGGATGGAAGAAAATAATCAAACCTGCCGTACATGCAATCCCTTTGCCACCCTTAAAATGAAGATAAAACGGAAAATCATGCCCTAGAATAGCACCTGCTCCTGCATAAAGGGAAAGCAATGGAAGGATATCTGCATACTTCTCCCTGAATAAAATCCTTACAAGCACCATTGCAAGACCTGTTTTCATAATATCGCCAAACAATACAATTGCTCCTGCTTTTTTACCTAAGACACGCAACGTATTTGTTGTTCCTGCATTTCCACTTCCATGTTCTTTAATATCAATTCCATGAAGCTTTCCATAAATATATGATGTTTGAAATAATCCAAAAATGTAACCAATAATAACGCAAACGAAACGAATCATTTCTCTTTAGTCGTCCTTTCTTTCCCTGATGATGAATTTTAATGATGTCCCCTTAAAGCCAAATGCCTCTCGAATCTTATTTTCCAAGTATCTGGTATAAGAAAAATGCATTAACTCCTTATCATTTACGAAAACAACAAAAGTAGGTGGCTTTACACCAACCTGCGTCGTATAGAATATTTTTAATCGCTTACCTTTATCGGAAGGTGGCTGCTGCAAGGCAACCGCTTCTGTTACAATCTCATTTACGACACCTGTTGCAATTCGCAAGGATTGGTTCTCAATAACCATATCAATCGTTTCGAAAAGCTTATTCAGACGCTGACCGGTCTTTGCTGATATAAATACGATTTCTGCATAGGTCATAAACGAAAGAATATTTCTTACCTTTTCCGTAAAACGATAAATGGTTTTATCATCCTTCTCAATGGCATCCCATTTATTGACCGCAATAATGATGCCCTTTCCACGGTCATGTGCAATACCTGCAATCTTTGCATCCTGCTCGGTAACACCTTCTTCTGCATCAATGACGAGAACCACTACGTCAGCACGTTCTACCGCACTGACAGTACGTATAATCATAAACCGTTCCAGTTCTTCCTTGATCTTATTCTTTCTGCGAAGACCTGCCGTATCAATGAATACATACTCCTTGCCATCATGAATGACTTCTGTATCAATAGCATCTCTTGTCGTACCTGCAACATCAGATACGATAACGCGATTCTCTCCGACCAGTTTATTAATAATAGAAGACTTTCCTACATTTGGCTTTCCTACGATGGCAACTCTTGGTCTGTCATCCTCTTCCTCTTCGTATGCTTCTTTATCAAACAAATTGGTAACTGTGTCCAGCATTTCACCAAGTCCAAGACGGTTTGCAGCCGAAATAGGTATTGGATCACCAATACCAAGATTATAGAACTCATATACATCAGCTTCCATCTTTTGAAAACTGTCAACTTTATTAACAACAAGTACAACCGGCTTATGGCTTCTTCGAAGCATATCAGCTACCTTTGCGTCTGCATCTACTAATCCCTGCTTTACATCCACAAGGAAAATAATAACATCTGCAGTTGCTATGGCAATCTCTGCCTGTTCACGCATCTGTGACAAAATTATATCCTTACTATCCGGCTCAATACCACCTGTATCTACTAAGGTAAAGTTCCAGTTCAGCCATGAGATATCTGCATATATTCTATCTCTGGTAATACCAGGTGTATCCTTTACAATGGATATCTTCTCGCCGGCAAGTACATTGAATAATGTTGATTTGCCAACATTTGGACGTCCAACTACTGCAACTATCGGCTTTTTACTAGTTTTTCCCATTTCTTTACTCCATTCCTATTATCTTTTCGATAAAATCCTGCCCGCTTGATTTTACAATATCTACCTTTACTTGTAAAGCCTTTTCAAGCTCTGCAACTGTCATGTCATCCAAAAATACAGTCTCTCCACTCTTTAAAACATTTTGTGGTAAAAGAAGTCTGTTGCCTAATTCCTTACCTTTAAGCTGAGCCAGAATATCCTGACCTGTAAGAAGACCTGATACCGTAATCATCTCTCCAAAGAAGTCATTTCGAATTGCATATACATGTACTATAAGCTGTGGGTATTTTTCCATCATTTTTTCTGCCATATTTTTTATATACGGGAAAGCCAGTCTTCCTGTTGCGATAGAAAGCTCATGGGGTCGAATTTCCATCTTAGGTTCTTTCATACCTTCCTCAAACTCATTTAACAGAAGTCTTAGCATCCCTACACCATTTTCAAGCTGCAGATAACCGTCATAACGTTCTTCTTCCGGTAATTCCTCTTCTGCAAGAATATACCACTCATCACTGGCATGAATGAAATGAAGACCGTATTCCGGATAAAGCTTGTCCTGCCATGAATGGATGATACGCAATACCTCCTTGGCATCTTCCTTCGTAAATGGTTCCAGTGGATATAAACCGTCACGGTATTTTGATAATCCAACAGGAACAACAGATACACTCTCCAGATTAGGAAGATACTCTGACAAATCACGAATACTTCTCTCAAGTTCCATGCCATCATTAACACCCTTGCAAAGGACAATCTGACCATTCATTGTAATTCCTGCCTTTGCCAGTTTCCATGCCTTTTGTAATGCTTCTCCCGCGAAGCGGTTATTCAGCATTTTACATCTCAATTCCGGATTTGTTGTTTGGAAGGATACGTTGATTGGGGAAAGATTATATTTAATAATTCGGTCAATGTCCTCGTCAGACATATTTGTTAGCGTCACATAATTTCCCTGTAAAAAGGAAAGTCTGGAATCATCATCCTTAAAATATAGAGTATCACGCATTCCCTTTGGCATCTGATCAATAAAGCAGAAGATACATTTATTATGGCAGGAACGATATTCATCCATCAGACCGTTTTCAAAGGTAATACCTAAATCTTCATCATACTCCTTATCAATTTCAAGAAGCCATTCCTCTCCGGACGGCTTTTGAATCAATACTTCTATATACTCATCCTGTGTATAATACTGATAATCAAATATGTCTTCTATTTTATTTCCATTAATTTCAAGCATCACATCACCGGCTTCGATTTCCATTTCCTCTGCTATGCTTCCCGGTGCCACCTGATTTACAACATGTTTGTTTTGCTTTTTCATATATTTCTTCCTTTTTATAAATATACAGGACTGCCAGCTCGTAAATCCACAGGATTTCCTCGCTGCGGACTTGCGTCCTGATTGGTTGCAATCTTACAGGACTGCCAGCTCGTAAATCCACAGGATTTCCTCGCTGCGGACTTGCGTCCTATAAATAATATAAAAAATACACTTCTGAATGCAAGCATTCATCTTTGTATTTTTTATATTATTTGCAGTCCTTATGTAATATCATACTAGAAAATTCTTGACGTGTCACTAGCAGAATGATATAAAATAAAGTGATTATGGGTAAGAAAGGAATGTTTATCAATGCCTAATTTACAAGAATTGAAAAATGCCATGCCTGTTGCACCTTTAAAGCTTGTTGCATTGCAAAGTGCCGCAGAAATGGGAAAAAAAGTTAATGATTATCTTGTTGATTTCCGTAAGCATGTCAACAATGTATATATCGAAGATCCTGCATTTCAGGGATATGCAGAGGATAATTATCTTCTTGATTTTTCTGTTCCACGTTTTAATAGTGGTGAAGGAAAAGCCGTATTAAACGAAACTGTTCGTGGTAAAGATTTATTTATAATAGTAGATGTTTGTAACCACAGTCTTACATATAAGATGAATGGCTACGTAAACCATATGTCTCCTGATGACCACTATCAGGAATTAAAGCGTATTATTGCTGCTGCTCAGGGTAAAGCACACAGAATCAACGTTATCATGCCATTTCTTTATGAAGGACGTCAGCACAGAAGAACAGGTCGTGAATCCTTAGACTGTGCTTATGCATTTGAAGAATTAAGTGAGATGGGCGTATCAAACTTTATTACCTTTGACGCACATGATCCAAGAATTCAGAATGCTGCTCCTTTGAAGGGCTTTGATAACTTTACTGCTCACTATCAGTTTGCAAGAGCTCTTCTTGGTGCTGAAAAAGATTTAAAGATGGATAAAGATCATGTAATCGTTATTTCACCTGATGAAGGTGCTTTGGAAAGAGCAATTTATTTTTCAAGTGTCCTCGGTGCAGATACCGGCATGTTCTACAAACGCCGTGATTATTCTACCATCGTAAATGGCAAGAATCCTATTGTAGCACATGAATTTCTTGGGAATGACATCCGTGGGAAGGATATCATTATCATTGATGATATGATTTCCTCCGGTGACAGTATGATTGATACCTCAAGACAGCTGAAAGCAATGGGGGCAAGCCGTGTATTCATCTGTACTACTTTTGGTCTTTTTACAAATGGTCTTGCTGCATTTGACAAAGCCTTTGAAGAAGGTGTATTTGAAAGAGTTATCACTACCAACCTTTCCTATCGTCCACCTGAATTAATGACTAAGCCATATTATCTGGAAGCTGATATGAGCAAATTCCTTGCTTCTATTATCGACTTTATGAATCATGACTTATCCATGGAAAATGTTTCTACTCCTACTGAGAAGATACAGAAAATTCTTTCCATTTACAATGATACAGATTCCAAAAATGAATAATATCTTTTGACACATAAAAAGCACATTCCTCTTTCTAGAATGTGCTTTTATTAATTATGATTTATACTGTAATCTTCTGGAAGTTCTTTTTACCTTTCTTGATAATGAACTCTTCTGCAAATACATCCTTTGAGTATACCGTCTTGATATCTGTAACCTTTTCACCATTTACCGTTACACCGCCCTGTTCAACAGCTCTTCTTGCTTCGGAACGAGATGCTGTCATACCTGTCTTTACAAGAATCGACATAATATCAATACTTCCATCTGTAAAGTCTTCCTCTGTAAGCTGTGTTGTTGGCATATTTTCAAGATTTCCACCACCTGCGAACAGCGCCTTAGAAGCTTCCATTGCCTTATTGGCTTCTTCTTCACCATGAACAAGCTTTGTAAGCTCGAAAGCAAGGATTTCCTTAGCCTTATTAAGCTCACTACCTTCCCAGCCTTCCATCTTTTCGATTTCTTCTAAAGGCAGGAAAGTAAGCATCTTAAGACACTTAATAACATCAGCATCTGCTACATTTCTCCAGTACTGGAAGAACTCGTAAGGTGACGTCTTTTCTGCATCAAGCCATACAGCGCCGGATTCTGTCTTACCCATCTTCTTACCTTCTGAATTGAGAAGAAGGTTGATAGTCATCGCATAAGCATCCTTACCAAGCTTACGGCGAATCAACTCTGTACCACCAAGCATGTTACTCCACTGATCATCTCCACCAAACTGCATGTTACATCCATACTTCTGGAATAAGGTATAGAAATCATAACTTTGCATGATCATGTAATTGAATTCCAGGAAAGTCAGACCCTTCTCCATACGCTGTTTGTAGCATTCTGCTGCTAACATACGGTTAACAGAGAAATGAGGACCAACTTCACGCATTAAATCCATATAGTTCAAATCAAGAATCCAGTCAGCATTATTTACTAACATCGCCTTATCGTCCCCGAATTCAATGAATCGGCTCATCTGCTTCTTAAAACATTCTACATTATGCTGAATTGTTTCCTTTGTCAGCATCTTACGCATATCTGTCTTACCGGATGGATCACCAATCATGGCAGTGCCACCGCCAATTAAAGCAATTGGCTTATTCCCAGCCATCTGCAAACGTTTCATAAGGCAAAGAGCCATGAAATGTCCGACATGCAAGCTGTCGGCTGTTGGGTCAAAACCAATATAGAAAACAGCTTTTCCATTGTTAATCAATTCCTTAATTTCTTCCTCATCTGTTACCTGAGCGATTAAGCCACGGGCAACTAATTCATCATATAATTTCATCTACTTCTCCTATTCTGCACTGAATGATATTATCAAAAGACCTGCAGCGTTTCTCAGTGCACTATAGCTGCATGTCAGCACATCGTTCAAAATAAATTTACGTTTTGAAGAACAATGTGCAAAGTTTAGGGAAAAGAATAAAAAATCCTCGTCCCTTATACATCTAAAGGACGAGGTTAATACCCGTGTTACCACCTTTATTCACATAAGATTCACATCTTATGCCTTGGTAAGTACGATTTGAACTTAGTTCAAATGATACTCTCCCAATCTAACGTTTGGGCATCCGTCACAGCCTACTCTTCAAAGATAAATGATTTCGGTGTGCAGCTCCAAGAGGTATTCCGATGCATTTTCCCTTGCGTCTCTCATCAACCGACTGCTTTCTGTAAGTTCCCATGTATCGTACTTATTCTTTTCATCGCTTTTCAAATATAAAAATATTATATTCATCATATTTTTATTTGTCAATGCCTTTTCAGCCAATTACATTCAATTACATTCAAGCACTTTGAAAAAAGTCACTTGCTGAGTCTTCTTTCATTTCAACATCAAAAATGCTCCCAAATTTCCACGCATTCCTTTACTTGCACGATGACTGAACAGAATATCAGAATTACAGCAGGTACAAACATCTGTTACCTCAATATTCTTCTCCGGAACACCCGCTTCACGAAATACACAGTAATTTGCATACCAAAGATTCAGTAGAAACTTTTCTTCACTTTTTTGATAAAGTAGTTTATCTTCATCTCTTTGTGCTAAAAAAGCTTCACGGAATTCATCTGCCACATCCTTACTTACTTCATAGCAGTCCTGACAAATGGATGGTCCGATTGCCACGTAGACATCTTGCGGTTTTGTACCGTATTCTTCTTCCATTTTCTTTAGGGTTACGGCTCCCATTCTTTTGACTGTACCACGCCAGCCGGAATGAGAAAGACCGATTGCATGATGAACAGGGTCAACAATATATAATGGCACACAGTCAGCATAAAAGGTTGCCAATGCTATTCCCGACTCATTTGTAATGAGTCCATCTATATCCTTATAATCTTTTGGCTTTACAATACCCTTTCCTTTATCATCTGCTGTAACCTTCCTGACATTTATAGTGTGTGTCTGGTCAGAACATACTATATCTTCTATTTCGCAGCCAAGCACCTTGGCTATACGACGGTAATTTTCATCCACACATTCTTTCTCATCACCACGCATATAGCTTAAATTCATGGTTGACAAATGTCCCTTACTCACACCGCCTAACCGAGAAGAGAAACAGTGTTTTACGATTCCTGTATTCTCCAAGCCATTAAAGGTAAAATATAATATATCATCATTATCTATTAAAAAGTGATTTCCCTTGCAAATCTCTTGGTTACCTTTTCTATTAATATGCATCTATACCTCTTCCCTGTAATCTTATTTATATAATTATCGTATCTATTCAGTACCTTCTTAATATATATGTGAAAACGCATTCCGATACCATGTAATATCTTCACCGCAAATAGATACCACATCATAACGTACCGCACAAAACTCCCCTATACCATGAGTCAGTCTGTAATAATCAGCTACCTGGCATATTTTCTTTTGCTTGTAGAAAGTCACTGCTTCTGCCGGTGTGCCCGTCTTAAGGTTCTTGCGATATTTCACTTCGAAAAAAATTAGATATTCCTGATCTCTCCCAACTAAATCTATCTCACCATATCGGTTTCTAAAATTCTTCTCAAGAATACAAATTCCCTGTTTCTTTAAATAGTCAGCAGCTACCTCTTCCTGCCTTGCGCCTGTCTTTCTTGTATTCATATTTCATTCCTTTGTCTGATAGCTGTGCTTGTATATTGACTAAACAACCTATTTTTTCCGTTCTTGATGTGTTGCTATCTTTGCCTTAATCTTATCCATACTGTCAACAAAGACAAGGATTTCTGCAACTACTTCATAAAGCTCCGGCGGAATCATATCTCCAATTTGAAGCTTTGACAGAGTATCTGCAAGCTTATCATCTCTGTGGACAGGAATATCCGACTGTTTTGCCTGCTCTATGATTCTCTCTGCCAGCGCACCACGCCCCATCGCAATTACCTTTGGTGCCTGATCATCAGGGTCATATTCAAGGGCTACTGCCTGCTTTGGAATGTTCTTATTCTTCTCTTCCATCCTTATTACCCTTCTTCACTAACTCCTCATATTTTAGCTGATACTCAATTAACCGGGGAATATAATCAGGAGGTGTTCTTCTGCCTGCTTCCCAATCCTCCACTGTCCGAAGAGGAATACCTATATGCTCTGAAAATTCTTTTCTCTTTAGTCCGGTTCTTTCTCTTAGTTCCTTAATTTTTTCTGCCGAATCCAAAATATCACCTCGCATTGCGTTTTCTAAATTATAACATACTTTCATTTCTTTCGCAATGCGTGGTATGCATTTTTTAAGTCCGAATATCAAAATTCTGATACATTACCGGAGCCGCTGTTGCTCCTGCTTGTTCTTCTATTTGTTCAAAGACGGTTTTCTCCGATATACGCTTCTCTAAAAAGCTCTGGCTATGATATCCCTTCTTTATAAGACGCTGCGTCAGTTCTTCTATATGCTCCTCAAGCAATGCAATAGAATCCTCTTCCAGATAAAATCTGCTGATTACCTGCTCTGTATCCATATTTAGTGAAAGATTGATATCCATATTACCAAGATGCTCCAAATCAAGATGCAGAATGGCTGTTAACACTCCCTCTTTTTTGGCCAGATTACGTTTATTGGTATAGACATAAAGTTCTCCCTGCGCCTGTGTTCCAGACAGCTTTAACGGCAGCTGAACATATTGGAACATCTGATTCATTTGATTCATAAATTCTACATTTTCTCTGATATTCTGCAACGCATTTCCTGCATTCGTCTGACTTTGTGCAGCTGCCTGCTCCATAAGCTGTGATAATTTTCCACTTTGCTGGACTAATTTTTGATAGAATTCCTTTATTTTGTCATCTTCTGTCAACTCCTTTGGTGATAAGGACCATTCTTTTTGCAAGGTATCCTTCAAAAGCTTCTGAAATTCTTCTGAACGATATAGTTTATCCTTACTCTCCGGTGGCAGTTTTTTCCCTATTCCCTGCTCTGAAAGCAAAAGCTCATTTAACGTATCAACATTAAGTTTTCCCTGCTTTAAAAAGCTTTGTATTTTATCAATTACCTGCTCCTGCGGCATTCCCTGAAACTGCTTTACAATATCAGGCATTCTATCCGTTGCACCATTATTACTTAAATTATTTTTCTGTTGAAGTTCTTCCGGTAATGTTTCTTCTACTTTAGGTGTTAGCTCCTTTGCTATGTCTTCCCTAGTTTGAATAGACTCTTCCAAAATAGGTGTTGTTTCCTGTCTTGCAGGTTCCGTTACAGCATTACCCTCTATGCTTTTTGAGCCTGTAACTCCCTCTTTATTCAGACTTTCTTGTGTTTCCTCCATAAGGAAATGAAGTATCTTCTCCATAAATGTTCCAGCCTTTAACAGACTGCTATTTTGTCCATTCGGCATAATCATTTCAGAACTTTCACCTGCAATAGCCTCATATAGCTTTCCTATATCCTTGACTGCCTCTTCTATACCATCACTTAGCTTATGTTCAAGATTCTGATAATGTTCCAGTTGTGTAAGATTTGCATCGTTTACTTTTACTCCAAGCTGATTAAGACGAATCAGACTCTCTACCTTTGCCTGTGAATGCTGTATAAGCTGCCGATTAAAAAGAACCAGTGAATTCTTATCAATCGACATACCATTTTCAATTAATTTTGATACCATTTGAAGATTTTTATCATTAACTGCAAGATTGGCTGCCTTAAGTGCTGATTCGCCAACTCTTTGCTGTAATAGATTCGTATAAACTGGTTTCAATATAATCTTGGAATTTTGATTAGACTGTACCTGAAAGTTCAGAAGCTGGCCGAGAGCAAGCTGTATCTCTCCCTCCAGTCTTGCTACCATATACTGACCATTTGCAAGCTGTAGTTGTACCTCCTGTCCATTTACGGACATAATTTCCCCTTGAAAGGTATCACCCGGCTGAAGCTGTTGCAGTATTGCATCGGAAGATATCTGCTGTGCTATACCCGACGTATTTACATTCTGTAATCCCTGTTGCCCCATTCCGGTCTGTAATGTAGAATAACTCTGCCCCTGAGACAGATTTCCAAGAAAGCTATCCATATATGACACCTCCTGTTTTCATACAGCTTAACAAAAGTTTTTTATGAATGTCTGTCTATGTATTGGAGAAGGGCCTATTTTCTTCAATGCCTCAATATGAACGGCAGCACCATACCCTTTATTCTCTGCAAAATGATACTCAGGATATACCTTATCAAACTCTACCATCAGCCTGTCTCTTGTGACCTTTGCCACAATACTTGCAGCCGCAATCGATATACTTTTGGCATCACCTTTTATAATCGGTACCTGGCGAATAGTAACCTGAGGTATCGTGACAGCATCATTTAATAATATATCGGGTTTTACAGACAATTTGCTAATAGCCTCGCGCATTGCTTCATAGGTTGCCTGTAAAATATTAATCTCATCAATTCTTGTATGGGTTGCATATCCAATTCCTACTGCAACTGCTTCCTGCATGATGATATCATACAGCTCTTCCCTTTTCTTTTCACTCAATTGCTTAGAATCATTAAGATATAATATTTTACAGTCTTTTGGCAGGATTACTGCTCCAGCCACAACCGGTCCTGCAAGCGGTCCTCTCCCGACTTCATCGATTCCGCAAATATAGCCGCAAGCATCATATTCCTTTTCATAACGCTTCATTTCTTCTGTACGCAGGATTTCTTTTTCTAAAGCTTCCAAACGTTTTTTTGCCTTTAAAACCAAAGCCTGCACGCCTGTTCTTTCATCCGCTTCATATGACTGTATAAAAAGAGGCAGCTCTTGTTCAGCCGCTGCCTGTAATTCCATCTTTATTTCTCCAATTTTCTTTTCTGTCATTACAAAATGCCCTTTCTCCTGTATACCTATTGGTGCTTAAGAATACCGAATTTATTAAATGGCCATATTCTAAGCCATGCTCTTCCAATAATATCTTCTCTTTTAATATTACCTACAGATGGTTCTCTACTGTCTGAGCTGTTATTGCGGTTATCTCCCATAACAAAATATTCGTCATCACCCAATACAATCGGTTCACTTGCCCTTCCTGCATACATGATAACCTCTCTACCGTAAGGCTCTTCCAGAATCTCTCCGTTAATAAAGATATTTCCCTGTTCATCAATCTGTACCGTTTCACCCGGCATACCTATAATACGCTTGATATAATAAACAGGCTTACTATCTGTGTAATATGCAAACTCCGGCTTATATGGAAACACAATAATATCAAATCTTTGTGGATCTGAAAAGCGATATGTAATCTTATCTACGATCAGATTATCATTTTCACTCAAAGTTGTTTCCATACTGCTTCCACTTACCTGTGTGCGTTGTCCTACATAAGTAATGATAAGGTAAGCGGCACATAAAACAACTAATAAATATATACTCGTACTCAATATTTCTTTTAATATATTCTTCATTTTGTATTCCCCTATTTATTTTTCATGTTTAATCATCTCTAAGGAAGTAACTCTAACGTAATTCTTCCAAGTCTTCCACTTCTAAAATCTTCCACAAGTAAAGACGAAGCTTTCATAATATCAAGTTCCTCTCCCTTTAAGTAGCATCTTCTGCTCACACAGATTGCCTTTAGGGTTTCATAAGCATCCTCTTGTTCCTCAATATCATAACGTGCCTTTAAAATACCAGGATATTCTTTGGTTACAAATTTAATCAATTCATATGCAAGTTCATCCAAATGTATGATTTCATCATTCATGGAACCAATCATTGCCAAATGAAGACCAACCGTCTGATCCTCAAACTTTGGCCATAAAATACCCGGAGTATCTAACAGCTCCAGACCTTTATTAAGACGAATCCACTGTTTTCCTTTGGTAACACCCGGCTTATTTCCTGTTTTTGTACATGCTTTTCCTGCAAAAGAATTAATAAATGTAGATTTTCCAACGTTTGGAATTCCCACAACCATTGCTCTTACCGGCCTATTTATAATGCCACGTTTTCGATCACGTTCTATTTTCTCCTTACACGCTTCCTGCACAACACCCTGTATTGCCTTAATCCCTGCACCAGTCTTAGAATTAATCTCAAGCGCATGAATTCCCTGTTTTGTAAAATATTCCATCCAAAGTTTATTTTGTCGGGTATCTGATAAATCTGATTTATTCAATAAAACAATTCTTGCTTTATTCGCACCAAGCTCGTCAATGTCAGGATTCCTGCTTCCTAATGGGATACGTGCATCTACCACTTCTATAACTAAGTCGATTAGCTTGATATCCTCCTGCATCATTCTTTTTGCTTTCGTCATATGTCCGGGATACCATTGATAATTCGCCATCTTTATCTTTACCTTTTCCTTTCCGCTCTCTTTCCTACCTCTAATTGTAACTATTCAGTATCTTCATAGTTACCTATAATCTATATATCTATGATTGTTACTCAATCAGTCCAAGTGCACTATTCTGCGCCGCCATACGGAACCATGCCTTTCCAATAATATATTTTTTCTGAATATTACCGATATTGGCAGAACGGCTGTCCTCACTATTATTACAATTATCTCCAATCACAAAATATTCATCATCACCAAGAATAATTTCATTCTCAGCAAGTCCCGGTTCTGCAATTTTGTCATTAAAATAGTCTTCCTGTGTTTCACCATTTACATACAAGATTCCATTCTTAATGTATAAAGTATCTCCCGGTACTGCAACGACACGCTTCACATAATAGTGTGCCTTTTCATTTCCATTAGGCTGAAATACGATAACATCTCCTACCTTTGGAGATGAAACTCTATAAATCAATCTATTTAAGAAAATATCCTGACCATTATATAGGCACGGTTCCATAGAAGAACCAATAACACTTGTCTTCATACCAATACAATATACTAATACTACAGCAAGAAAAGCTGACACAAAAATCCAGAAAACCCAGCTTGCAATTTCTTTTATTAATACCATATTCAATTTTTTCTTCTTTTGGTAAAATGTAAGTCCTTTTCTTCTTCCCATGTGCTTGATTATACCCCAAATGTGTGTTCAAATCAAGTACGCAAAAACGGAGTCCAATAAGGACTCCGTTCTAATGCTCATTCCTATGAACTATAGCTAAATCGATTATTTAACTAATTCCTTAACCTTAGCCTTCTTACCAACACGATCTCTTAAGTAGTTAAGCTTAGCTCTTCTAACCTTACCAGATCTTACAAGTTCAACCTTCTCTACGTTAGGAGAATGCATAGGCCATGTCTTCTCAACACCAACACCATTAGAAATCTTTCTTACTGTGAAAGTCTCTCTGTTACTGCCACCCTGAATTTTTAAAACAGTTCCTTCGAAAACCTGAACTCTTTCACGGTTTCCTTCCTTAATCTTTCCGTATACCTTTACAGTATCACCTACATTAAACTTGTCTACAGATTCCTTTAACTGTGCCTGCTCGATTTCCTTGATAATTTCGTTCATTGTTTGCCTCCTTAATTCACTCGACGTTCTTAATACATTCTATTCGTACCAGAGGACCATCTCTTTTTTCGCAACATTAATAATTTATCACATAATCCTTCTATTTGCAAGCATTTTTAACTTATTCCATCTTTATTCCATCTTTTTTTCTGCCTGCAAAGAAGTATTTGTTTTCCTTCTTCTTCTCTTTTCCGGTCTTGGTGGATGCGCCAGCATATATGCCTCATACATTTCCGGTCTTCTTTCCTTCGTACGAAGTATTGCCTGTTCTAATCGCCATTTTGCAATATTGGCATGATGACCACTTAAAAGTACTTCCGGTACCTTCTTGTCATGCCATACCTCCGGTCTTGAGTATTGGGGATACTCTAATAAGCCATCCGCATGTGACTCTGTGAGCGCTGATTCATCATTATTCAGCACCCCAGGGACAAGCCTTGATATGGTATCTATCATAACCATTGCCGGAAGCTCACCACCCGTAAGAACATAATCTCCAATCGAAATATAATCCGTTACGATTTCCTCTAGCACACGCTCATCAATTCCTTCATAATGACCACATAAGAAGATTAAATCCTCTTCTTTTGACAATTCCACCGCTTTTTTCTGACTAAAAACCTCTCCTTGTGGCGTTACATAGATTACTTTTGTTTTTTTATCGTGTCTCTGTAATCCCTCGCTTGTTCTTCTCTCCTGTATACGCTCCTCCACTGCCAGATAAGCATCATAGACCGGCTGTGCCTGCATCAACATTCCAGCACCGCCACCATAGGTATAATCATCTACTCTCTTATGCTTATTAAGCGTATAATCACGAATGTTTATTGCCTCTATATCAATATATCCATTCTGCGTTGCCCTGCCTATAATACTTTCCGATAGTCCCTGCATAATCATATCAGGGAACAATGTCAGCACATGAAAATGCATAAATTACCGTATCCTTCCACTAATCTAATAATCCATCCAAAATGTGAACAACCATCTTTCTTGCTTCGATATCAACAGAAAGAATGCATTCCTTAATTGCAGGAAGTAATAATTCCGTGCCGTCTGTCATATTGATCACATAAACATCATTGGCCCCTGTCTGCATGACATCAACAAGTGTTCCCAGTCTTTTGTCTTCCTCATCAAAAACTTCTAAATCCATTAAATCTGCTATAAAATACTCATTTCTCCGAAGTCTGACAGCATTTTCCCTTGTTACATAGAGACTCTTATTTTTATATTTTTCTATATCATTTATATTATCAAAACCCTTGAATTTCAAAATAACAAACTGTTTGAAGAACTTTACGCTCTCAATTTCAAGAGTTATCTTTTCCTTACCTGTGTCAAGAATCGTTTCCTTGAGCTTTTTGAAACGCTTTACATCATCTGTTGTAGGGAAAACCTTTACTTCACCACGAATTCCATGTGTCTGCGTAATAATTCCCACCTGTAATAATTCGTCCATTCGTCCTCCATAAAAGAAAAAGAAGGGGAGTCCTTATAAGAACGCCCCTGTATTTTTACACAATTTCAACATCTACCTTGATATTTTCTTTGGATGATGCTGCCTTGACAACGGAACGGATTGCCTTTGCAATTCTTCCCTGCTTGCCAATAACCTTACCCATATCTGCTGGTGCAACATGAAGTTCCACTGTAATATTTTTACCGCTTCCCTTCTCTGTTACTACAACCTCATCTGGATTGTCTACTAGAGCCTTTGCAATTACCTCAACTAACTCCTTCATACTCACACCTCCAAGAGAGTTCCCTTATCTTATTTCTCGATACCAGCTAACTTAAAGATCTTGGAAACTACTTCTGTTGGCTGAGCACCATTAGCTAACCACTTCTTTGCTGCTTCTTCGTCTACTTTGAATTCACTAGGATCTGTGTTTGGGTTGTAAGTTCCGATTTCATCGATACACTTTCCATCTCTGGGAGATCTTGAATCAGCTACGATGATTCTATAAATAGGAGCTTTCTTCTGACCCATTCTTCTTAATCTGATTTTTACTGCCATTTTTCTTTACCTCATATTCTTTCTTAAAATATTATTTATATTCAAACGTACTTCTCAGTCAAAACCGATATGAATACGTTTGTGCACACATTAAAACGGGAATTTAAATCTTCCTCTTTTTCCACCAAAACCACCCATCATTCCAGGAAGCTGCTTCATCATTTTCTGTGATTGCTCGAATTGCTTAATAAAACGATTCACAACCGCAATATCTACGCCTGCACCCTTCGCAATTCTATGCTTTCTGCTCGGGTTCAAAAGCTTTGGATCTTTTCTTTCAGCAGGAGTCATAGATAAGACGATTGCTTCCATCCTTGCAAGCTGTTTCTCGTCAATTGCTGACTCCAAATCACTTGCCTTGACTCCCATTCCCGGCATCATTCCCAAGATACTTGAAAGTCCTCCCAGCTTCTTCATCTGGTTCATGCTTTCCAGATAATCCTCGAAGTCAAACTTACCCTTTTTCAAACGGGCAGCCATTTCCTTCTCTTTATCGGCATCCATATCCAGATTTGCTTCTGCCACCTTATCAATCAAGGTAAGCACATCGCCCATGCCAAGAATTCTGTTTGCCATTCTATCAGGATAGAACTGTTCTATATCTGACAGCTTTTCTCCTGTACTAACATAAAGAATTGGTTTTCCGGTAACTGCCTTAACAGAAAGTGCAGCACCGCCTCGTGTATCACCGTCCATCTTGGACAGAATCACACCATCTATGCCAACCTTTTCGTCAAATTCCTTCGCTACATTAACAGCATCCTGTCCTGTCATGGCATCCACTACCAATAAAGACTGATGAACTTCAATATTTGCTTTGATTTCCTGTAATTCAGCCATCATATCTTCATCAATATGAAGTCGTCCGGCTGTATCTATAATTACAACATTGTTGTTATTCTTAGCTGCATGTTCAAGACCTGCCTTCGCAATATCAACAGGCTTATGATTCGTTCCCATGGAGAAGAAATCAACCTGCTGCTTCTGGGCATTAACAGATAACTGGTCAATCGCTGCCGGTCTGTAAATATCACAGGCAACCAGCAATGGCTTCTTCCCTTTAAGCTTAAGCTTTCCGGCAATTTTTGCTGCCGCCGTTGTTTTACCTGCACCCTGAAGACCGCACATCATAATTACGGTAGTTGCTTTTCCCGGTTGCAAAGCGAGCTCTGTTGTCTCGGAGCCCATAAGATTGATCATTTCTTCATTAACAATCTTAATTACCATCTGTCCCGGATTCAACCCATTCATAACATCGGAACCGATTGCACGTTCTTCTACTGATTTTACAAACTGCTTAACAACCTTGAAATTAACATCAGCTTCTAACAAAGCCATCTTAACTTCCTTCAAGGCAGCCTTAACATCTGCTTCTGTAAGACGTCCCTTGCTCCTTAAGCTTTTAAATACATTCTGCAGTTTATCGGTTAAGCTCTCAAATGCCATTCTTTAAAGCTCCTCTATAATTTCATCGGACAATTTTTTAATCTTCTTATCGTCTGTTAACGTGTTGATTTCCTGTGCCATCTGCTTAATCTTTGCAAATTTCTCTACCAGATGAAGCTTCTTCTCGTATTCTGCCAAAATCTTATCACAACGCTTCAGAATATCATGGACTCCTTGTCTGCTGATTCCCTGTTCTTCGGCAATCTCACTTAATGACAAATCATCAAATACTGCATTCTCGTATATTTTCTTCTGATGCTCTGTTAACAGTTCACCATAAAAGTCGTAAAGCATCCCTTTCCACTCAAGCTTCTCTATGGAAAATGCTTCCTTTGCAATATTATCTGTTTTCATGATTCATCCTCCGGTTATGAAGCACATAATATGTTCCTACATATCACGCGACTCTATTAGAATACTATAAGACAATAAGGGTGTCAAGTATTTTTTCTTGACACCCTTATTATTTTTATATGCCTATATTCTTTCTCTCATGATATCCTTATAGCCTTCGCCAAAAATCTCACTCGCAGATGATACAATCATAAAGGCATTTCTGTCTTCTTCCTTTACGATTTCTTCCACCTGCGGAGCCATCTGCTTTCTCATGACTACCATGAGCACTTCCCTCTCATCACCGGAATATGCGCCTCTTCCTTTCATGACAGTTGCTGTAATATCAAGTTCTTCCAGAATACGTTTCTTTATTTTTTCCGGATGCATACTGATAATATAAATCAGTTTTGCTTCATCCGGTCCATACAAACAGTAATCCATAACAACAGAATCAATTACAACGGCAACACCGGCATAGAAAGCTACTGTCATGTCTCTAAACACCACCCACGAAGCAAGAATAACTAATGCATCCATTGCAAGAAACAGAATATTCGTCTTAATGTGTTTCCATTTTAACCGGAGCACTTTTACAATGATGTCTGTACCTCCGGTTGTCGCACCTGCCTTGAATATCATTGCAAGCGCTATTGCAATAAAACATCCTCCAAGCACGGAAGCAATCAATAAATCATCCGTCACAGCACCAAAAGGCGAAAGCATATTCGTAAAGATTGTTACCATTCCGAGCGCATACATAGTCGAAATAATAAACCGGTATCCGAATTTCCACAATCCCAGCAAAACAATTGGAATATTCAATATAAGATTCAATGTTCCGACCGGAATAGCAATAAATCTGTTTATCAAAATAGCAACGCCGGTGATTCCTCCCGGCGCTATATTATTCGGATCCAGAAACAAACTGATCGCAATCGCATAAATAAAAGCTGCAACCGTGATCAGACAATAGTTCTTGATCCTCTTTATCAAACTTTTCGTTTTTTTAGCCAAAATCTTCATAAAATACCTCTGTTAGATATTTGTCCTTACCTGTCTTGGCTGATATCCATTTTCCTCAAGAGCCTTAATAATCTGGTTCTTATGATCTGTGCCAAAGGTTTCCAGCGTAATGCGGAGCTCTACCGCTGCATTTCTATTGATAGAAACAAACTGGTTATGTTCAAGCTTGATAACATTTCCGTTTTCTCTGGCTATGACATCAGAAACCTTACTCAACTCACCCGGCTTATCCGGAAGCAATACAGAAACAGTAACGATTCTATCTCTGAAAATCAATCCCTGCTGTACCACTGATGACATCGTGATAATGTCCATATTTCCACCACTAAGAATTGAAACAATTCTCTTATTCTTCTCATTCAGATATCTCAAAGCGGCAACCGTAAGGAGTCCTGAATTTTCTACAATCATCTTATGATTTTCTACGATATCAAGGAAAGATACGACCAAATCCTCATCCGGTACCGTAATAATATCATCCAGGTTCTGTTTAATGTAAGGAAAAATATTCTTACCCGGTGTCTTTACAGCTGTACCATCTGCGATTGTATTTACACCCGGAAGTGTTACAACCTCACCCTTTTTCAAGGATTCCTGCATACAATTGGCTCCTGCCGGTTCTACACCTATTACCTTTATCTTTGGGTTTAAAAGCTTTGCAAGAGTAGAAACACCTGTTGCAAGTCCGCCTCCGCCAATCGGAACAAGAATAATATCAACAAGAGGAAGCTCCTTAAAGATTTCCATTGCAATCGTTCCCTGTCCTGTTGCCACAGCCGGGTCATCAAAAGGATGAATAAAAGTATATCCATTTTCTTCTGCCAGCTGATAAGCATATTCACATGCTTCATCATAAACATCGCCCTTTAAAACTACCTCTGCGCCATAACTCTTTGTTCTATTCACTTTCATAAGCGGTGTTGTAGTTGGCATTACGATAACAGCCTTCACGCCATATTTCTTTGCTGCATATGCAACGCCCTGCGCATGATTCCCTGCTGATGCCGTAATCAGTCCTTTTTCGCGTTCTTCCGGTGACAGGGTACTAATCTTGTAGTATGCTCCTCTCAATTTATATGCACCTGTAAGCTGCATATTTTCCGGTTTCAGATAAACCTTGTTTCCTGTCTGGTTACTTAAGAATTCACTGTAAATCAACTTTGTTTCAGAAGTAACCTTTCTGACAATTTCAGATGCTTCTTCAAATTTCTCTAATGTTAACATATCTGCCATAGCCATTCTCCTTATCTATCATGTACCCGTTTCTTTCATTTATACATGTAATATTTTTAAGCTTCTTCTGCCTCTTCTTCCGGCTTAATGTCAAACAAGGCATTTACGAATTCATCTACATCAAACTTCTGTAAATCTTCAATCGTCTCGCCAACTCCTATATATTTTACAGGGACATTCAGTTCCGATTGAATTGCAACAGCGATTCCTCCCTTGGCAGTACCGTCCATTTTAGTCAATATGATTCCTGTCAAGTCTGCCACTTCACCAAATTCCCTTGCCTGTGATAATGCATTCTGCCCTGTAGTGCCATCAAGAACAATCAGATTCTCACGATATGCATCAGGAAATTCCCTGTCAATAATTCGATTCATCTTCTTAAGTTCTTCCATGAGGTTCTTCTTGTTATGGAGTCTTCCTGCAGTATCACAAATTAGTACATCAACATTTCTTGCTTTTGCAGCATTTACCGCATCATAGATCACAGATGCCGGGTCAGCACCATCCTTGCCGCCAACCATGTCAACTCCTGCGCGGTTTGCCCATTCTGCAAGTTGTTCTCCTGCCGCTGCCCTAAAGGTATCGGCTGCTGCAATTAATACCTTTTTCCCCTGTCCTTTTAGAATACCTGCGAGCTTGCCGACAGAGGTAGTCTTCCCAACACCATTTACACCAATGATAAAAATAACAGACTGTCTGTTTTCAAATTCATAGGCAGTTTCGCCTACCCGCATTTGTTCCTTAATACTCTCTACAAGAAGCTTCTTACACTCTGACGGTTGTTTTAAGTGTTTTTCCTTTACTGCCGCCTTCATGCGTTCCATGATATCATTTGTCGCATTCACTCCGATATCACCCATAATGAGTGTTTCCTCAAGTTCTTCATAGAAATCCTCGTCAATTTCAGAGGCTCCATGAAATACTGCATCGATACCGGAAACAATGTTATCTCTTGTCTTAGTCAAACCGCTTTTGAGTCGTGCAAAAAAACCCTTCTTTTCTTCTGCCATTCCTGTCACACTGCTCCTTTCTCACTTTCCATATTACTATTCAGTACCCTCATAATTACTGTTTTTTAGTTTTCCAACGAACTATCAATCAGACTGACGCTGACAAGAGTAGATACTCCCTTTTCCTGCATGGTAATACCATATAGTCTGTCTGCCTGTTCCATTGTACCACGCCGATGTGTAATAACAATAAACTGTGTATACTTTGTAAGTTTATTCAGATACTTGGCAAATCTGCTTACATTCTGTTCATCTAAAGCCGCCTCAATCTCATCCAACAGACAGAATGGTGATGGCTTCAGATTCTGAATGGCAAACAATAGTGCAATTGCCGTAAAGGACTTCTCTCCACCCGAGAGCTGCATCATATTCTGCAGCTTCTTTCCAGGTGGCTGCGCTATGATTCGAATACCTGCTTCCAGAATATCCTCATCCTCAATCAGTTCCAAGGTTCCTTTACCGCCACCAAACAGCTCCTTAAATACCTTATCAAACTCCCGTTTGATTTCTTCAAATTTTTCAGCGAACTGCTTGCGCATTGCGGTATCTAGCTCTTGAATAATTCCCTCCAGAGTCTTTTCGGCTTCTATCAAATCATCATGCTGATTTTTTAAGAATGTATAACGCTCCATCAGATTCTTGTAATCCTCAATGGCATTGACGTTTACATCACCAAGCTTTTTGATATCATCCTTGATTGCAGAAATTTGTTTTCGCATTGACGGAATATCTTTCATTTCTTCATTGCGCATTCCGGCTGCACTGCTAAGCGTAATCTCATACTCGCTCCACATATAATTAATCTGGCTTTCCATCGATTCTTCCAGTTTCTCTCTTTGTGAATTAAGACGATATACTTCCTTATCCAATGCATTCTTGCGTTCCGATATTTCTTCTCTTGTTGAAAAGAAATTCTTCTGTTTCTGTGACAGTCCTTCCTTCGTCTGTTGTTTCTCTTTTAATGATATTTCAGCATCCGATTGTGCAGAATGAGAAGCTTCTATGGTCTTTGTGATCTCTTCTATGTTATGCTTTCTTAAATCAGCTTCTGCCTGGCAATTTGCGAGCCCTTCCCGAACCTCTGTGAGTTCACTCGTAAGTCTTGTAATTTCACTTTCGATTCGGTCCAGATTAGTCTGTTCAAATTCCTGTTTCTGAAGCATCTTCTCATATTCAACATCCCATTCACCAACAAGACCTGTCTTATCAGATTCTTCCAAACGATAGGTTTCTAACTCCTTCTGATAATTCTGAATCTCCTGTTCAATTGCCTTCTCATCGTTTTCAGAAATTCTCAATTCATCTTGAACTGCTTCTTTATCCTTATTCATTTCCAGGACTTTCTGTTCGATATCCTGTTCTTCAAGCTTTAAATCTCCAAATCCCTTTTCAGCCTCAGTCTTCCTCTCTTCTGCTGCAACAACATTCATTCTTGCAGTATTCTGCTGAATGAATAATTCCTGAAGCTTAGACTTTTCTTCTTCTATGGTCTGTCTAAGCCTTGTTCTTTCAGCTCTAAGTTCTTCTAAATCTTTATTTGCCTGATCCAGTGCTTTTTTTGCGTTATTCAGCTTTTCTTCTAATTCATCAATCTCACGCCTTCTGCCAAGAAGATTGGAATTATTTTTAAATGCACCACCACTGATAGCACCACCAGGGACAAGAAGCTCTCCTTCCAGGGTAACCATTCTGACACCATAGTCATATTTACGTGCTATTTTAACAGCATGATCAATATTATCAATAACAGCAATTCTTCCAAGCATAGCCTTGGCTACATTTGCATATTTAGCATCTGTCTTAACAAGAGAATCTGCAAGGCCAATAGCACCCTTCTCATTCAAAACCTCCGGTGTCTTAAACTCCTGTGGATTGGTGATACTTGTCAGAGGAAGGAAAGTAGCACGTCCGAAACGGTTCTTTTTCAGGAAACCAATCATTTTCTTTGCAGTCTCTTCATCATCGGTGACGATATTCTGGATATTACCACCAAGTGCCGTTTCAATCGCAGTTTCGTATTCCTTATCTACCTTAATAATATCTGCTACAACACCTACGATACCTGCATTATTGTCCTTCTGCTCCATAACCTTTTGAATACTGTTTCCATAGCCCTCATAACGTTCTGTCAGGTTCGTTATCGTATCCAGCTTTGACTTCAAACTTTGGTATTTGGACTGAAGATTACGAATCTCCTCATCCTTACCGGAAATCTTTTCACGAAACTTTACATTATCCTCATCCAACTGTGTTAAATGATTATTCGTTTCTATAATATCATCATTAACTCTCTTAAATTCATCCTGTAATGCCTGAATCTCAGCATCACGCTCTGCTTCATCACTCTTAGCACGAAGCAATCTCGAATTCAATTCAGCCTTACGAATGCGCAACTGCTCCATCATCGTATCAAAGCTGCTCATCTTTGATTTGATATTAGCCCTGTCATTTAAGGTCTGTATAATCTTATTCTTATTGACCTCAATTAAGTTATTCAGTTCTTCTATTCTTGCCTGTACCTGTGACAAAGAACCCTTTGCTTCGTTTCTTGCCTGTTCTAATTCTGCAACTTTTTGGTCAAAAACAGCCTTGCTTTCGAGAATTTTACCCTTTTCCTCTTCTTTTTCCCTCAATTGTGCTTCAATTGACGCAATTCTCTCATTGAAATGCTGTTCATTTCCCTGAGCACTTTTGATTTGTTCCTTTAACACATTAATCTCGCCTTCAAGCTTCCCTCTCATGACACTTGTGTCGGTTAATGTATTTCTGGTATCTTCAATTTCCTGTTCCAGTTCCTCTATTCTTGACTGAATACTGTCATATTCTGTTCGAACTTTATCGTATTGCTCAACCGTTTCATCATAATCGTTCTTTGCAATGCGATATTTTTCTTCCACGCCTGCAAGCTGTTCCCTAATACGACTATTTTCAAGAAGAAACATATTCACATCAAGTTCTTTAAGTTCTTCCTTCTTTTTCAGATAGATTTTAGCCTTTTCAGATTGCTTTTCAAGAGGTCCTACCTGCTTTTCAAGCTCACTAAGGATATCATTCACACGAATGAGATTCTGTTTCTCATCCTCCAGCTTTTTCTGTGCAGTCGCCTTACGTTTCTTGAACTTTACAATTCCTGCTGCTTCATCAAACAGCTCTCGTTTTTCTTCCGGCTTACCACTTAAGATCTTTTCAATCTGTCCCTGTCCTATAATGGAATAGCCTTCCTTACCAATACCTGTATCATAAAACAGTTCATTGACATCCTTCAGTCGACAGGGTGTTCCATTAATCGAATATTCACTTTCTCCGGAACGGTATATTCTTCTTGCAACCGTAACTTCATCATAGTCAATTGCCAGCTTATGATCTGCATTATCAAAGGTAATAGCGACATAAGCATAGCCTAATGGCTTTCTTAACTCTGTTCCCGAGAAAATGACATCCTGCATGGATTCCCCTCGAAGCTGTTTGATTCTCTGTTCTCCAAGAACCCACCTTACTGCATCCGCAACATTACTCTTTCCGGAACCATTCGGTCCGACAATACCGGTAATTCCCTGGTGAAACTCGAAATTTATTTTATTTGCAAAAGATTTGAACCCTTGTACTTCTATACTCTTTAAATACATTCATTTCCCCCAACAGCTACTTTTTCTTATTTACCTGCATTTTAAGCAAGGCTTCATATGCCGCCTGCTGTTCTGCCGCTTTTTTTGTCCTGCCTACGCCTGCACCTATCAAAGCATCATTCAAATAAGCTTCCACATGAAACTGCTTATCATGCTCCGGTCCGGACTCACCTACAAGCTCATAGCGAAGCTTGGCATCCTTCTTCTTCTGGATTTCTTCCTGTAAAATTGTCTTACTGTCCAGGAAGAGAATTTTATGCTCAAGATCAGACAGAATAAAGCGATAGATATGCTTTTTGGCATTTTCAAGTCCACCATCCAGGAAAATGGCTCCTATAATTGCTTCCATTACATCTGATGTAATAGAATCACGTTTTCTTCCACCTGTAGCTTCTTCACCTTTTCCGAGCAGAATATAGGAACCTATATCAATATCTTTTGCACAATATGCCAACGCCGGTTCGCATACCATGGAAGCTCTAAGCTTTGTCAATTGGCCTTCCGGCATATCAGGATTCTCATTAAATAAGAATTCACTGGACACCAGTTCTAATACTGCATCCCCTAAGAACTCCAGTCTTTCATAATTCTTTAATTTATTAATCTTCTGTTCATTGGCAAAAGAGCTGTGGGTCAGCGCTTGTCTTAGTAAATTTTTATCCTTAAAACGATAGCCGATCTTCTCTTGCAGCTCCTCCAGAACCTCATTCATATCACGCATGTTTTTGCTCCTGCCATTCATGGAAAAAGCCCCTTTGCAGGGCTTTTCATTTATTTTACACTCTTTATCAACTCTACAGCCTCTCGCACAGTCGTTATATTTTGAAGAGGCTCCAATGGAATCGTTATGCCTAATTCTTCCTCAACACCCATTACAATCTGATACACGTCCAATGAATCAGCTCCTAAATCAGTGAGAAACTTCATATCCATGTTAATTTCATTTGGATCCATTCCCAAAATGGTTGCTGTAACCTTTTTCAAAGCGTCAAATTCCATCTTATCAGATCCTTCCCTATTCATCTTTCAGGATTACTTTTTCTTTTATCTTTTCGTTTATTTTTTGTTCTTTAAACGTAACACATTGAAGAATTGAATTCTTTATTTCAATTGATTTTGAACTTCCATGTGTCTTCACAACAAGCCCATTCAATCCAAGCAATGGTGCTCCGCCATACTCCTCAAGACTAAAGCCTTTTAAGGTTTCCTTGAGTGCAGGTTTCACAAGCAATGCTCCTATTTTGCTTCTAAGAGATGTCATCATGCCTGCCTTTACCTTTTTAATCAGGGTTGCACCAACACCTTCATACATTTTTAAGATTATATTTCCTGCAAAAGCTTCACAAACAATGACATCTGCATAGCCGGAAGGAATATCTCTTGCTTCAATGCTTCCAATAAAATTAATCTCCGGACAGTTCTTTAACAATGGGAATGTTTCCTTCACAAGAGCATTTCCCTTTTCTTCCTCAGCGCCAATGTTCACGATAGCTACTCTTGGCTTGTCTATGCCCATAACACTCTCCATATAGATAGAACCCATCTTTGCAAACTGAACAAGGTGAGAAGGTCTTGCATCTACATTTGCTCCACAATCAATTAATAGAGAACATCCCTTCTCTGTTGGAATCAATGGAGCTAAAGGCGGTCTCTCAATTCCTTTGATTCTTCCTACAATCAACTGTCCTCCAACCAGAACTGCTCCGGAACTTCCAGCCGATACAAAAGCATCACAGGTTCCATCCTTTACAAGGTTCATGGCAACAACAATAGAAGAATCTTTCTTCTTGCGAATTGCCATAACCGGAGGCTCTGCAGTCTCAATCACTTCTTCTGCATTCACGACCTCAATCTGTGCCTCATCGTATGTATATTTACTTAATTCCTGCTTAACAATAGCTTCTTTACCTGTCAAATATACTTTAATATTCTTGTTTTCTGTTACCGCTTCCACAGCGCCCTTCACAATTTCAACAGGGGCATTGTCACCACCCATGGCATCCACGGCTACTCTTGTCATTTCATCCATTGTCAGTAATCCTCCTATACCATAATAAATATACTAAACAGAGACATAAAAATCAAGATATAAAATAAGGACCTGAGCAAAATCTCAGATCCTTGATTTCGTTGGTTTGCATATAATTAGTTAGCTTCTACAACAGTTTTCTTATTATAAGAGCCACAAGCCTTGCATACTCTGTGAGGCATCATTAAAGCGCCACACTTGCTACACTTTACTAAAGTAGGAGCACTCATCTTCCAGTTTGCTCTTCTCTTATCTCTTCTTGCTTTAGAAGATTTATTCTTTGGACAAATAGACATTGTTACACCTCCTTATTCGCGTTAAAAATATCTTTAATCGCTGCCATACGGGGATCCGGAATAAAATCATCGCATCCGCACTCTCCGTCATTCAGGTTTTTACCACACACTTTACAAATCCCTTTGCAGGATTCACTGCATAAAACCTTCATTGGCCAATTCAATAATATTTCATTATTGATTAGTTCATCCACATTTAAGTGATATCCTTCAATATAATCCATTTCAGCTGACTCTTCATCTTGTTCCATACAATCAGGTGATATGGCTCTAAACGAAAAGGATAAATCAAATGTATAATCAACATCTCTTAAGCATCTGTCACATTCCATACCAAATACAAGTTTGACATTTCCCTCAACATTTGCCTTAGATTGTCCTGCGTTAGAAAGCTTCAATGCAACCGGTGTCTTATCCTTGATAGGAAAAGTACCCAACTGACATGTAAATGTCTCCGGCTCATAAGGAACGGTAAGTTCCTGCATCTGTCCTTCATTTGTAAATACATCTGTCAAATTCACTAACATAGTAGACTCCTATCGCACACTTGAATATTATACATATGCACAATCTGTTTGTCAACAGATTTTTCAGGAAGTTTCATTTTCATTCTTGCAGGATATATTATTCACCAAATCCCATAAGAATATCATCGATTTCATTCCAGTCATCCTCTGAGATAACACCTTCCGCATAATCGATATTGTAAACCTTTGTCACCGGTATCGATACACCTGTTTCGCCTGCTCTTGCGCTAATAGCTTCAAGCATCATATTAGCATAATCCTGCTTGATTGTTTTTAGTTCTTCTTCCGTACAGCTGTCGGGATCTACACTACTGTACTTATTCTGGAATTCAGCAATTACTGCATTGGCATCATCATCAATCAGCTCTAAAAAGTCAATTGGATACATAACTAATCCCATAGTGCCTTTCAGATTCATTTCATCGTATGAGAAATCGGTAATTTCCCATTTTGCTTGTCCTAAAACGGTTTTTGCAATACTACGATAACCTTCAATGGTAGCTTCGTCTAAAAGGCTGGAGTCCATATCAAGGTAATACATAAGTCCTTCTGCATAATAGTCTATTTCAGACTGGTATAATGCACTTGCATTTTCCTCGGTATCATAGAGATTTGCAACATATTCTTCAAAATCACCATAAAAGCTAGCCCTTAAAGCTGTATCAACATAGGTAAGCACATCCTCTTTAGAGCCACCCCAGTTATCATCTGTCAATGTATACTTTACTGTTTCCAAAGGCTTCTTTGTATCATTTAATTCCATCTCTACATTACAGATCCATGCATCTTCATCTTCTGTAGTATATTCATAGTTTAGAACCTTATCCGAATCGCTTCCTTCTTCTGAGGTTGGCTCACCATAAGCCTGGATAATGTCTTCTGCTCCGCTCTTAGCATAAATTCCACCCGGCAAAACTACCTGCAGATTCTTATCGGAAGATGAAAGCTTGATTTCAAGTGAAGATACCATACAATCTTCAATCTTTGCATTTTCATCAGACATGTTCAGTGCTGTTACTGTTACATACTGCTTGTTGTCATTAAAAAGCTCAAATTCCGTAGACTCAATTCCCGGTTCTAATTCAAATTCATCTTTGTTCTCATAATTGTTGGAAATATGCCAGCCTGTATTAATCCAGTATGACATATCACATGGGAATGTATATACTGTTCCATTAATATAAACCTCACTACTGCTCAGTTCTGCTTCAAGCTTTTTGGTTCCTTCCTCAATCCATGCATTGTTGTTTGCTCCACATGCAGTCATCCAAATACTCATTCCAAGGCATAAACCCGTTAACATTAATCGTTTCATCTTTTTCCCTCTCTCATTTGTAAATATTTTTGCACAAAGCCCTTATAGTGTATAAAAAATAGCAGATATTGTCAATTATATAAATGTAACAATTCCAATCCCCCTTTTCCATTTGGCTTCATTTATTTTTTTCGTTGAACAAAATAATGCCATTCTCTTACTACCTCTTTTTCATAAAATTCTATCTTTGCTATAAATATTTCACCAATGTATATACTATTTAAATATATACGTATATTTCATCTAAACTGTTCCCAAGCTTTGCGTTTTGTGCTATTTTAAAATACAATGAATATAAAACAGAATCCGTATGAGACAGTCTTGTTTTTGTTACAGAAAGGAATTCAACATGAAAATCACTGCTGTTATTGCCGAATATAATCCTTTTCATAATGGTCATCTCTATCAATTGAATACCATTCGCCAAAATCATGGTGCTGACAGAATTATCGTTGTTATGAGTGGTAATTTCACACAACGTGGAATTCCTTCGATGATTGATAAATTCGCCCGTTGCAGAATGGCATTAGAAAATGGTGCTGATGTTGTGTTTGAGCTTCCCGTTTATTATGCAACCGGTAGTGCCGAGTTCTTCGCACAGGGTGCTGTTTCCTTATTAGACAAATTAGGGGTTGTCGATCTTCTCCATTTTGGAAGCGAAGATGGTGATATTAATATGTTATCAGCGTGCGCAAACATACTTGTAAACGAGCCAGCTTCTTTTAAATTATCTTTAAATGAATTCTTAAGAGAAGGATGTTCCTTTCCTTCTGCACAGGCAAAAGCGCTTTCCCGCGAACTTTGTAAGAACAACAACGATACTTTCCATCAGGAAAAGCTATTACAGGCAACTTCATTACCTAATAACACCCTTGGCATTGAATACATCAAAGCACTGGTTCAACGGAAAAGTACTATCACACCCATAACATTAAAAAGAGAAGGAAACCAATACCATGAATTGACTCTTTCTGATGAACAGTTTGCTTCTGCTAATGCAATCCGTTCTTTTTTACACGGGCTTAGTGAATCCGATACAGTAAAAGAATGTGATTCTTTAGATTTTTCAAGGATTCAAACGCAGCTTCCTGAATCCGTTTGTAAATACCTTGTGGACAAAAGCAACCAGAAATTTTTATTTTCTGATGACTTTTCCACGATACTTTACTACAAGCTTTTAAATGATTTGCAGTCCGACAAAAGATTAGAAGAATATTATGACGTAACAGAATCCATAGGTGATATTATCATCAAGAATCTGTCAGGTTTTACTACTCTGTCTGATTTCTGTCTGACATGCAAATCAAAGAATCTGACCTATAATCGAATCAGCAGATGTCTTACACATATCATGTTGGACTTAAGGCAGGAACAAATTCAGGAATATAAGACCACCGACTATACTTCCTATGCAAGACTCCTTGGCTTTACTGAAAACGGAAAGGATGTTTTAAAACTCATAAAAGCAAATTCTTCTATTCCAATTGTCACAAAGCTTCCAAAAGCGCTGAAGGAATGGAATCATACTTCTTCCCTTTCATCGCTAAAAGCAGATATCCATGCTTCACAGCTTTATTACATGATGCAGGGGCAGAAATATTATCAAATAGCCAAAAATGAATTTACACAGGAAATTATACGTGTCTGATGAAAGGATATAGAAAGAAAGGGAAGTCATCCGGCTTCCCTTTTTTAGATTTATCATTTTAATTTTTAAAGCTGTGAATAGGTGCCGGAATTCTACCTTTACGATTTACAAAAGCATCACAGGAGTATTGATTTACCGGCATAATCGGTGCATAACCAAATAAACCTCCAAACTCTACTTTATCTCCTACTTTCTTGCCAATTGCAGGAATAATACGAACAGCGGTTGTCTTCTGATTAACCATACCAATCGCACATTCATCTGCGATGATACCTGCTATCGTTGTATCTTTTGTATCACCAGGTATTGCAATCATATCAAGACCAACTGAGCATACACATGTCATAGCTTCCAGCTTTTCTAATGTGAGCGCCCCTGCCTGAACAGCATCAATCATTCCCTGATCTTCACTGACCGGGATAAATGCACCACTCAAGCCTCCTACATAAGAAGAAGCCATTACGCCGCCTTTCTTTACCTGATCATTTAGTAAAGCAAGAGCAGCCGTCGTACCAGGTGCTCCTGCATACTCAAGTCCAATTTCACATAATATATCCGCAACACTATCGCCAATTGCAGGAGTAGGAGCCAAAGATAAATCTACAATACCGAACGGAATACCAAGTCTCTTTGATGCTTCCTGTGCTACCAACTGTCCGACTCTTGTTACCTTAAATGCCGTCTTCTTAATCGTTTCGCAAAGAACCTCAAAACTTTCACCACGAACGCTCTCTAAAGCAGTCTTTACAACTCCAGGACCACTTACACCTACGTTAATGATGGCATCTGCTTCTGTTACCCCATGGAAAGCGCCAGCCATAAATGGGTTATCATCAGGAGCATTGCAGAATACAACTAACTTCATACAATCTGCACTGTCATTGTCCTTACTGATTTCAGCGGTTTGTTTGATTATCGTACCCATTAATCTGACTGCATCCATATTGATACCTGTCTTGGTAGAACCAAGATTTACAGAACTGCAGACTCTCTCTGTTTCATGCAGTGCCTGTGGAATAGAACGAATAAGCATCTCATCTGCTTTTGTCATACCCTTGGAGACAAGTGCAGAATATCCACCAATCAGATTCACTCCTACTTCCTTTGCTGCACGATCCATTGTCTTTGCAAGTGTTACAAAATCCTCCGGAGTTTTACATGCTGAACCACCTACTAACGCCATTGGGGTCAAAGAAATTCTCTTATTAACAATAGGAATTCCAAATTCTTTCTCAATTGCTTCACCTGTTGCTACTAAATCTTTTGCAACTGTCTTGATTTTATTATATATTTTGTCATTTAACCTGTTGAGATCAGAATCTATACAGTCCAGAAGGCTGATACCCAGTGTAATTGTTCTTACATCAAGGTTTTCCTTCTCAATCATTTTGTTCGTTTCCAATACTTCATAAATATTTATCATGATGATTCTCCTTACCAATTAGATTCTGTGCATGCTGTCGAAGATTTCTTCTCTCTGGCATTTGATAATAACGCCAATCTCAGTGCCCAGCTTATCCAATTCATCAGATACTTCGCTAACAGACTTTGTTGCCTGATTCATATCTGCAATCATCATCATATTAAAATAATTATTAACAATTGTCTGTGAGATATCAAGAATGTTAATCTGATTCTCTGCAAGATAGGTACAAACCTTTGCAATAATGCCAACTGTATCTTTTCCTACTACTGTAATAATTGTTTTCTTCATAATCCTTGACTCCTATTCCAGCTTCTTTTATGTGAAGCAAATATTATATCCATCATATACAATATTTTCCTAAATTTCAACCATTCTTGATAATTCATTTCTATTTGCTACAAAAATAGGAAAATCATCCGCCTTATACGGATTATCTGCCATGGTAATCTCAAGCCTGACTGTTTCGTATGCAAGCTCAGCAAGATTATTCTCCTTACTTAAATGACCAAGGCATACCGCCTTTAACCCATCATGCATCAGTCTGCTTAAAAGCTTTCCTGACAGTTCATTCGATAAATGACCACGCTTACCAAGAATTCGTTGCTTCAGATAATATGGATAAGGTCCGACCTGAAGCATATTTACGTCATGATTTGCCTCCAGCATTAACGCATCCATACCCTTCAGGCTCTCTACGGTGTAATCATCATAAGTGCCAAGGTCTGTTACAACAGCCATTCTATTTTTTCCATATTGAAACCGGTATGCTACCGGTTGTGCTGCATCATGTGATATCCGCATGGGATTAATCGTGATATCTTTCAGAATCATTTTCTCGTCTGCACTAACTTCATGAAAAAGTTCTTCATTAATATCTCCAAGGCTCTTTGTATTCTTTATTGCTTCAATCGTGCCTGCTGTAGCATAGATTGGAATTTCGAATTTTCTGCTTAAAACTCCAAGCCCATTAATATGGTCTGCATGCTCATGCGTAATCAAAATACCATCCACATCTTTACCAGTCAGTCCAAGCTTTTCCAGTCCTTCCACTGTTCTTTTACAGCTAATTCCCACATCAACCAGCAGATGCGTTGCTTCTGTGCCCACATACACACAATTACCGCTGCTACCGCTTGCAATGCTACACATCCTCATTGAAATAACCATGCCTTTCTTACTTTTATGTATATTAGCTCCAATAGATTTCTACCTTGTCGCCATTCTTTAATTCCTGCGTATATTGCGCATTTTCACCATTTACTTTTGTTACAATGCCATTTCCCCGCATCTTGCTTGTATCAAAATCAATATAATCAAATAAATCAACAAAGCGATACAGTTCTCTGCCCTCTAAAACAACCGGCTTCTGATTTACGATTACAATTAATCTTGCATTTTCTTTCTGCTGCGTTTCTTCTTTCGCAGCATCCTCAATCATATCGCGGAATACATGTACTGTATCTTTCTTTTCTTCTGCCTGTTCTGTGTTTACCTCACCAGCTTTTTCTTCTTCCTTTTTCTTAAAAGCTGCTTCTCTTGTTGTAATCACATCATTATCATAAATTGCAGCATCCTTTGCTACCTTTATGCCATTTACAAGCATATCCGTTTCCTCCGGATTCAGATTCAGATACTCTGTCATCTGCTCATAAGTATAATATGAATAAATGGAAACAACATCATTTTCCTGAATCTGATACTCCTCTGTCTCTGTTTTGCCATTAACCTTAATTGGCTTTTTCAGTTCCAGAGCTGTTCCATCAACTGTCACATGGATTCTTCCGTTATAGTCTACTAAATCCGAAACTTTCACAGAAGCATTTGCACCTGCTGTAGATTCTTCCATAGTAATTACATCATTTGCTTTAATTGCATATCCCAAATCTACAGGTGAACCATTTACAGAAATCTTCGCACTCTCACCATATTCACCCTTTGTTACCCGGTTCTTTCCATTTACTGTATAGTGTAGTTCTTTTCCACGCCTCGGAAACAGACCTTCTCTTGAGAAAGATGCCTGAACAGCAGCATCTACAACAGCAAGCTTGTTATTATCATAAAGTTTAAGCTTACTTCCATTGAAAGTAACATAGATAAAATTATTGTTCTGCTCATAATAAGACAGACAAATACCAATCGGTGTTACGATTGTAGAATCCTTCAGGCTTCCCTCCGGAAACTCTACTTCCTTCATGATTTCTTCACCGCGAAGGGCAACTCGTTTCGGATCAAGACCTAATTCCTCTGCTATCTTTCTACTAAAACCATGAATCTTTCCACCACCACCGACAATAAATACAGCGCTTGGCGAATCTCCTCCATTCAGCCTCTTTATCTCATCAGCTGCAAGCTTTGCCATTTTGTCTATTTCAGCCTGACACATGGCAATAACCTCTTCAGAGGATACTGTCTGTTCCAAGCCCATAATATCCTCATATGTAATTTCTTTTTGTGTCATGGACTCCTTTTTGATCTTCTCTGCTGTTGCAAAGTCAATCAGGCACTTCTTTGCAAGCGCTTCCGTAATGGAATCTCCTGCACATGGAATCATACCAAAAGCAATCACGCTTCCATCATTCGTAATAGAAATATCGGATGTTCCGGCACCCACATCAATCATGGCTATATTAAGCAGACGAAATCTTTCCGGAATTGCAATTCTGATTGCTGCGATCGGCTCTAACGTCATATTTGCGACCTTAAGTCCTGCAAGCTCAACAGCACTATATAAGCCATCTACCACGTCATCCGGCAAGAATGTCGCAATCATATCTGAGCCTATATTTTTTGCCTTATGATGCTCCGGTTGTCCCATCCACATGCCGTTTAAATAATATTTCACAACAGAATATCCTACACAATAAAAATGTGACTCTGTATCATTTTCCTCCTGAAACTGTCTGAATGCCTTCTCAATTCCCATAGATGCCAGTGTACTGATATCTTCCTTTGTTACATTTCGCTCCTTTTCAAACTCAAGGTCAATATGAACATTCAAAGTCTTTAATACACGTCCTGCTGCTGCAATGCATACTTCACGAAGCTCAAGTCCGCTCTTTTTCTCCAAAGCCTCCTTAATCTCCGCAATCGTTGCAGCAACTCGGTTAATATCATGAATCTGTCCATCAAGCATTGCTCTTGTCTGGTGTTCACGTATTTCCTGTGCCACTACCACAAATGTTTCTCCACGTTTGTAACCAATGGTTCCAACTACACTTCTTGTTCCGATATCTAAACCAAATACCGGTGCTACTTCCAACATGTTCATTTGATTCATACTCTTTCCCCCATTATATAATTAATTTGCTTATAGGTTTCTTCCAAATCACCATTGTTAATAATAACAACACTACAGTGCTTTCTGAATTCTTCCTCACTAAGCTGTCCCCTCATAATATTCGCTATTCTTTCTGCGCTGTATTGTCTGCTTTGTGCAAGCCTTTTGCTACGTATCTCTATATCCGTATGAATATACCACATCTCATCAACAATTTCATCATAATGCTCTTCGATAAGAAGAGCTGCTTCTATAAAAAGGAAATCAATTACTTCTGCTTTCTTTTCCGTCTGAATCTGTTCTATGATATATTTTTTCACTTCCGGATGTATAATGGCATTAATGCCTGATAACTTCTCCTTATCATTAAATATGACTGCTGCCATTTTCTTTTTATCAATAGCGCCATCTTCCTGAAGCACATCCGATCCAAGAAGCGCTACTATCCTGTCATAGCACTCATGTCCAGGCTCCTCTAACAAATGTGCGACCTCATCAGCCCTAATCACCTTACTATTATAACGTTCTTCTATATAAGAAAGAATCTGTGACTTACCGGCTCCAACTCCTCCGGTAATACCTATCGTCATCATACCTTACTTCGCCTCGTACCAATTTTCTCCTGTATGGAGATCTACTTCCATACGCACCGCCATCTCGCATGACATACTTCCTGCATGAAGTGTTGCATTCTTCATTTCCTCTGCAAGAATCGTTCTGACCTGCTCTACTTCCTGTTCTCTTGTTTCGATTACAAGTTCATCATGAATCTGTAAAATCAGCTTTGACTTCAGGCCTTTACTCCTTAACGCATTAAATACATGCAGCATTGCCAGCTTGATGATATCTGCTGCTGTTCCCTGAATTGGTGAATTCATGGCAATTCTTTCCCCAAAGGATCTCTGCATGAAGTTAGAGGACTTTAATTCAGGAACAGGTCGTCTTCTTCCAAATAAAGATACACAATACCCATTTTCCTTTGCATCTGCTACTGTTTGATCCAGGAAGGACTTAATACCAGGATACGTCTTAAAGTACTCATCAATATATACCTTTGCTTCCTTGGGCGAAATACTTAAATCCTGACTTAGCCCAAAGGAACTGATTCCATATACAATACCAAAATTAACAGCCTTTGCATTTCTTCTTTGCAAATCAGTTACTTCATTTAATGGAGTATGGAATACCTTAGATGCCGTAATCCGGTGAATATCCTCATCCATCTGATACGCTTCTATCAATTGTTTGTCACCTGACATATGAGCAAGTATTCTCAATTCAATCTGCGAATAATCTGCATCCATGAACACACATCCGGTTGCCGGCACAAAAACCTTTCGGATTCTTCTTCCAAGCTCCATTCTCATTGGGATATTCTGCAAATTTGGCTCTGTAGAGCTTAATCGACCGGTAGCTGTGATCGTTTGATTAAAGTTTGTATGGATTCTGCTGTCTTCCCCAATATATGCTGCTAATCCATCCGCATAGGTAGATTTCAATTTTACAAGCCCACGATACTCCAGAATTTCACTGACAATCGGATAATCCGGTGCAAGCTTCTCTAATACATCTGCTGCTGTAGAATACCCTGTCTTTGTCTTTTTTCCACCGGGTAATTCAAGCTTTTCGAACAAGATTTCTCCAAGCTGCTTTGGAGAATTGATATTGAAGTTCTCTCCAGCCCGTTCATGAATGCTGTTTTCCAGCTCTGTAATTCTTCCGGTAAGTGCTTCCCCATACAGTCGAAGCTCCTCCGGTTTCACAAGTACCCCTTCCTTCTCCATGTCATAGAGCACATAGGATAATGGCATTTCCAACTCACGAAACAGCTTGTCCATACCATTCTGCTTCAAAGACTCTTCCAGTACCGGTTCTGCCTGATACAGCGTAAAGGCTTCCTGCGCAAAATATCGTATGCATTCTGCCCTTCTATCCTGAAATGCAGTAGCTAAATCTGTCTTACCAAAGATTTCACCCCAGCTCTGTAATGTCACTCCCAGATATTCATTTGCAATATCGACAATCTCATAATCACTTTTTAAAGGATTGATCAGATATGCTGCTATCTTACAATCAAATAAGACATCTGTTAATTCTTCTGCTGTTTTTATTGCCTTCGAATCTTCTGTTAAATATCTATAATCCCGCTTTCCATCAAAGCATGACAGCATCATTTCTTTTGACTCTGTCAGCTCGTGCAAACCATCAAGAATAAGAGTCTTCGGAATTCCATTCTGTGTATCCATGCAGTAGATCTTCTTCTCATCAAAGCACAGAATACAAGCAAATACTTCCTTTTTCTCTTCTAACTGCAGGAACATCTGTCCATTTGCATTCTCGCCAACAGAGCCCTCATCCTTAGCATCTGCAGTAATAAGCCGCACTGCACCACGCTTTGCACTTTTACAATCTGTAAAAACCTGTTCTACATCTTCCACACTCTTAACTTCTACCACTTCATAAGAATACTCTGTCTTCTTCTCTTTAATATCAAAGCGATTCAGCAAATTCTTGAATTCCAGCTGTTTGAACTTCTCATAAGCTTCCTGGGTAAAGAGATTTTCATTCTTAGCTTTTTCATAAGAAAAATCAATATCGGCATCAATATTAATGGTTGCCAGTATCTTACTTAAATCTGCAAGCTCCTTATTTGCTATCAGACTTTCACGGATGCTCTTCTTCGTAATCTCTTCTACATGCTCATAAATAGCATCCAGTGAACCATATGTTACCATTAGCTCCGTTGCGGTCTTCTCACCAACCTTTGGAACACCCGGAATATTGTCCGCTGTATCGCCCATTAATGCCTTTAAATCAATAAACTGTATCGGATTTACCTGATATGCTTTCTCAACATCAGCAGCATAATAATCTTCAATTTCTGTCTTTCCGCCCTTTGTCTTAGGAATGCGAATTTTGATATGCTCTGAAGCAATCTGCAATAGATCCCTGTCACCGGATACGAGAGAGACCTCCATCCCCTCCTTCTCTGAACGTTTTGCAATCGTTCCAAGGATATCGTCAGCCTCAAGTCCGGCCTTTTCCATAATAAGGACTCCCATTGCCTGAAGAACTTCTTTCATAACAGGAACCTGTTCACGAAGTTCCTCCGGCATAGGCTTTCTTGTTCCTTTATATTCCTTATATAGCTCATGGCGGAAGGTTGGTGCCTTTACGTCAAACGCCACCGTAAGATAATCCGGCTTCTCTTCCTCAAGAATCTTAAACAGAATGTTTAAAAAGCCATATACTGCATTCGTATGAAGCCCTTTGGCATTAGTCAAATCAGGGACACCATAAAATGCTCGGTTCAAAATGCTGTGTCCATCAATCAATACAATCTTACTCATCTAAAAACATTACTCCCTTTACGTCATAAAAAGTACGCATGCCAACATCGTCACAACAACAAAAAGACCGGCCTTGAGGTGGCTTCTTCTTGCTTGTATCTGATTTACACTTGCCAATCTCTTTTCCAGTTCCATCTGTACATTGATATCATCCGTGTTCTCTAACTCCTGCATACCTCCTGATATCAGGTATTCAATTGTCAATTCTTCCATGCATTCCTTACAGGAACGTACATGTAAAATAAATTCTCTTGCGTTTTCTGCATCCAGTTCATTCTCCAAGAACTGACGCATGTATCGCTGTGTCTCCTTACAGTCCATAAAGCCCTCTTTTGCCGGAAGCTTCCTTTATGCCCTACTCCCTTAAAGCATGTTTGTAATCTTTTATGTCATCCGGCTATATATAGACTATCATACACTATATTTTGTTATTTTGAAAGTAGAAATTTATAAGAACACAAGTTATAATATTCGTAAAATGAAACAACCTATACTATTTACATAAGGAGGCTATCCATGCCAAACATTATTGAAATTACAGACTTTCAGACACCTGAGTTAGATATCTATGCTCGTCTTTCAGAGGTACAGTTACTTCATTATTATGAACCCCAAAACGGTCTTTTTATTGCTGAAAGCCCAAAAGTAATCTCGCGTGCCCTGGATGCCGGGTATATGCCTGTTTCTATTTTGGTAGAACAAAAACATGTGGAAGGAGAGGCAAAGGATATCATTGCCCGTTGTGGTGAAATTCCTATTTATACTGCTGATTTCGAAATTCTGAAACAGCTTACCGGCTTTCCCTTAACCAGAGGAATGCTTTGTGCCATGCTCCGTTCTGAATTACCTAGTGTTGAAAAGGTCTGTGCGAATGCTCATAGAATTGCCATATTAGAAAATGTCATGAATCCTACCAATATTGGAGCGATCTTCCGTTCCGCTGCTGCCTTGAATATGGATGCCGTACTCCTGACCCCTGCCTGTAGCGACCCACTATACCGTCGTGCCGCAAGAGTCAGTATGGGAACTGTTTTCCAGATTCCATGGACTTATTTTGACCGTAAATCTGGCGAATGGCCCAGGCAAGGTATTTCGCTTCTAAAAGAATTTGGTTTTAAGACTGCTGCCATGGCTTTAAGTGATAACTCTGTCAGTATTGATAGTCCGAAACTTTTGGCAGAAGAAAAGCTTGCCATTGTACTTGGTACGGAAGGCGATGGATTGGCTCTGTCAACAATTGCAGATTGTGATTACACGGTAAAAATTCCTATGTCACATGGAGTAGATTCACTAAACGTAGCTGCTGCGAGCGCTGTAGCATTTTGGCAATTGGGAAATCACTAATTTATATCTTTCATAATGACACAAAAAAACCTTGCGAATATCTCTATTCACAAGGCTTTCTACTGCCGGTGGCCGGACTTGAACCGGCACGAGGTTGCCCCCGTCAGATTTTGAGTCTGATGCGTCTGCCATTCCGCCACACCGGCATAT
>JALEWA010000089.1 GCA_022788085.1 Lachnospiraceae bacterium | reverse complement strand
AAATCTCTTATATCCACTTATTAAGGAAAAGGAACAGATTCCAACAAGCTCCTCATTCAAAAAGGCAACAAGCATCAGTTCTCTTGGCTCATCTGCCATTTTTTGAATAAAGGACTCCTCTTCTTCCCTGGTAATGTTTATCTCATCAGATTCCCTCGACAGGAAAGATGTCTCGCCTGAAGTTGTCTTAAGACATTTAATCAGAGCAGCAGCATCCTCTTTCCTTGCACTTCTAAGAAGAATAGTCTGTCCATTCCTTAATGTAAACTCTTTTTCTGTAAATTCCATGATTGCCCTTCACTCCCGCCTTATCTATATACCTTATACTCTTGCAACTAATGCCTCCACCAGCTTTGCGCAGTGTGCTGCTGCTGCACGCTCGAATTCCGGATAGTCCATATGTGCGCTTCCGTCTGCCTTATCGGAAATGGCACGGATTACCACATAAGGAATATTATTTAAATATGCTGCATGTGCAATGGCTGCCCCCTCCATCTCTGCACAGGAGCCATCAAAGGTATGAATAAGCCAATCCTTCTTATCGCCGTCAGAGATAAACTGGTCTCCGCTTAATACTCTTCCTTCATATACAGAAATATCCGGATTTACTTCATGACAGACTGTGATAGCAGCTTCTGCAAGTGTTTGGTCTGCTTCGAAGAAGGAGGTCTTCATCTGTGGAATGATACCAGGCTCATAACCAAGTGGTCTGACATCCATGTCATGTTCACAGGAGTCCTTGGAAACGACAATATCACCAATGTTAATTTCCGCACGAAGAGAACCTGCAACACCTGTATTGATCACAGCATCTACACCAAATACATCTGCCAGAATCTGCACACACATACCTGCATTTACCTTACCAATACCGCACTGTACGATAACTACCTCTTTACCGTTTAAGGTTCCTTCGAAGAACTTCATGGAAGCCTTTTCTATAATCTGCTTCACTTCCATTTTTGACTTTAATTCCTCTACCTCTAACTCCATTGCTCCGATAATACCAATTTTGTTCATTTTAACTATTCTCCTCTTTTTCTGAATCATCTTATATACTTTAAATGGACATGCCCCCATGTCCATTCTTGTTACTTACTTATTCCGGATATACTAATCTGGTTTCGTCAATGTTATAAAGAACATTGTCTAAATAACGCTTTGCAAGATAATTTGCCATACCAAGATTCATATCAAGATAATTTCCGCAATCCTTTGCACTTGCACCCGGTACTTCATCTTTGTAATCGCGGATAAATTCAAACATCTCAACCATTAAAGGTACAATATCCTTAGACTCGTAATCACCTGCAAGAAGCAGATAAAAACCGGTACGACAACCCATTGGTCCAAAATAAATCGTTTTGGAAGCATATTCCTTATGATTTCTTAAAAAGGTTGCACCAAGATGCTCAATGGTATGCACTTCTGCTGTATTCATAACCGGTTCGTCGTTAGGTGATGTCATTCTAAGGTCAAAGGTTGTAATCGTATTTTCTCCTACCTTATCCTTTCTGGATACATATACACCCGGCTTTAATTTGATGTGATCGATTGTAAAGCTTGCAATTTTTTCCATTTTTTTCTCTCCTTTTCCTATGCTATTATATTTCTCTTTTCACCTGCAAGAAAGCTCTTGATATTCAGGTATACTTCCCTTGCACAACGAATTCGTGCTTCCCTGCTTGCCCATGCCATATGTGGGGTAATGAGAAGCTTCGTGCTGTCTTTGATCTTTGCTAACGGATTATCTGCTGTGATCGGTTCCTTCACAAGCACATCAAGACCTGCTGCTGCAATCTGCCCTGTGGTGAGTGCATCATAGAGCGCCTGTTCATCCACAACCGGTCCTCTTGCCACATTAAGCAAAATGGCAGTCTTTTTCATTTTGGCAAGAGCCTCTGCATTGATAATATTCTGCGTTCTGTCTGTTAACGGACAATGCAAAGATAATACATCAGATTCTGAAAGCAGTGTATCAAAATCCACTTTTTCAAAATCGGTTGTATCGTTTCTACCTGATGCAGAATAGAAAATGACACGACAGCCAAATACCTTCGCGATTTCTGCAACCTTTCTACCGATATTACCAAGGCCGATAATACCCCATGTCTTACCCTCAAGCTCCGTAAAATATGGTTCAAAACAGGTGAACATTGGCGCTTTCTCATAATCTCCATTCTTGACATACGTGTCATAAACCGGGAGCTTTTCTAATAAATACAATGCCATGGCAAACGTATGCTGTGCTACGATTGGCGTTGAATAACCGACAGCATTAGTAACACGAATGCCATTTTTTCTGCAATAATCTATATCTACATTATTGTAGCCGGTTGCTGTTTCGCAGATAAGCTTAAGCTTCGAAGCGCCACCTATTGTTTCTACATTTAGTGGAACTTTATTGGCAATCACAATGTCTGCATCTGCAATTCTGTCTGCTATTTCATCAACACTTGTATTATCATAATATATCACTTCACCAAACTCTTCATAAAATGATATATCAATGTCAAATCCGAGACTCATTTTTTCTAATACGACAAGCTTCATGCTCTTCAAATCCCCTTTCCTCGTACTTCTTATCTTTTATTAGTATAAAGGATTCCCTATAAAAATACAATTATTGTTCATACAACAAACTATCTTAAATGCTTTTGAGCATATCGGCGAACTAAAAAACCGTTATACGAAGTATTCTATTTCTTCATATAACGGTTTCTATATCTTTGCCCTTTATTTAAATGTTGAGCAAATCACTATATACTTTCAATGCTCCATCGGTTTCATGGGCAAGTACACGTTTTGCCAATACCTTACCTAACTGTACACCCTCCTGATCAAAGCTGTTAATATTCCATACAAATCCCTGGAACATAACCTTATTCTCAAAGTGTGCAAGAAGCGCACCAAGTGCCTGAGGAGTTAACTGCTCGCCTATAATAATACTTGATGGACGTCCACCTTCAAAATTCTTATTGCGGTCTTCATCCGCTTTACCACAGGCAAAAGCCACAATCTGAGCAACAACGTTCGCACACAGCTTCTGCTGGCTCGTACTGTCCTGAATCAAAACATCTCTACCCATCTGACTGTTCTTGAAGCCAACGAACTGAAGAGGTACGATATCCGTTCCCTGATGAAGTAACTGATAGAAGGAATGCTGTCCGTTTGTTCCCGGCTCTCCAAAAATGACAGGACCTGTCGGATAATTTACAGGATCACCAAAACGGTTTACGGATTTTCCGTTTGATTCCATATCCAACTGCTGTAAATGAGCAGGGAAACGGCTCAATGCCTGAGAGTATGGAAGAACAGCTGTATTCGGGTATCCTAACACATTACGCTCATATACACCAATCAAGGCATCTAACAATGCAGGATTTGTAAATATATCTTTATTCTTTGCAAGCTTATCTTCTTCTGCCGCACCACTAAGGAACTGTGCAAACACTTCCGGTCCAAATGCCAATGATAATACTGCACCACCAACTGCTGAAGTAGAAGAGAAACGTCCTCCGATATAATCATCCATAAAGAATGCAGCCAGATAATCATCACTCTTTGCCACTGGAGATGTTTCACTTGTAACAGCTACCATATGCTTTGCTGGATCTAATCCGGCATTCTTTAATGCATCTTTTACGAAAGATTCATTTGTTAGTGTTTCAAGAGTAGTACCTGATTTTGAAACCAGTACAAAAAGAGAATGTGCTACATCAATGGTATTCAAGACACCTGCTGCATCATCCGGATCTACATTACTGATGAACTTTGCTTCCATTTTGAATGTGTTATTTACTTTCGCCCAATTTTCAAGCGCTAAATACATTGCACGTGGACCAAGGTCACTACCACCGATGCCAATCTGCACAACAGTTGTGAATTTCTCACCTGCTGCATTTGCAATTGCACCGCTATGCACTTTGTTTGCAAATTCAGCAATCTTCTTCTGTTCTCCGACATAAAAACTGCGCTTATCACCACCATCTGCTACAACAGCTTCACCTAGCTGTCCGCGAGTCATATGATGAAGTACCATACGCTTTTCTCCGGTATTAATAACCTCACCGTTGTAAAGAGCCTCAAACTTCTCTGTAAGCTGAGCTTCCTTGGCTAACTTCGCAAGAACGTCCAGAACCTTATCATCAATCTGCTTTGCCGCATAATTATAAACCATACCCTCTGCCATTGGTACACTGTACTTTTTCACACGGGCTGCTCCATTATCTCCGGCCATAACCTCAGCAAGATTTACACGATCTGATTTTGCAAGTTCCTGATAGGAATCAAGCGTATCTAAATTGTTCCAGGTAATCATGATGGATTCCTCCTTAAAAATGTATATTCTTTCAAATACAATTTTTCATTTTTAGTTTTTTAACTTCGTTATCATCTTATCAAAGTTTTTTTCAGATAGCAAGTATTGATTCTATCTTTCGGGAACGGTTTCACAACATGAACGATTTTAATAATTCTTCAAGCTCTTTTGCCTCTTTTTCGGTAAAAGCAGATTCTTCCTGCACCGGTTCATGTAATGTATTGGCAGCCGTTCTTTGTTTTCGTATCGTATCTTTCTCCTGCTCAAGCTCCCATTGCAGCTTCTCTTTTTCTCCAATGCCATGTTCCAGACGCTCTGCAATATGATTTTCTAAGAAATCTGTCAGGTTCGTTTTCAATATCTGCCTTCTTCCCGGCATGTCCACAATGGAAGTGATACTAAGAAACAGGTAGATGCCAAAAAGGCTCACAATGTAAAATGGCAGTAAATCAACAAAACGTCGTCCCTCTATGATGCCCTTACATACACCAAATCCTGTTATGAACACACCTGCCATCATAATCTGTCCGGACAGATGCTTGATAAAATTAACACTCATCCCCATAAACCGGATTCGATTGATATACTTATCCACAAAAATAGGTATATTAGACACACCACCATTTAATTTGTAGCATTGTACAAAACGTTCCTTACACTGCTTCAACAGCTTATTATCTGTTCCTGCCATAGTATCTGTTGCCTGAATCATTCTCTGGTAAGCTACGCCAATAAAAATCTGATACAGTACACCAATTGCCATAAGGATAATAGATACCGCCATAATAAGCGACTGACTTATATGTTCCATGTTCATTCCTCCCATAATTCGTAACTATTTTGTATCTTCATAGTTAGTCAAATTTCTATTATTGGACAAAGTATACTTAATATTTTTTCCTGCTACAAGTAGCTTATGGCAAGAATCGTTCGACAAATTCCAGGATATCTATTTATTTTCTGACCACATATGATTTCTTTTTGCAAAAGATATGATTATGTAACAATATTTTTGCTCTTTTTGTAACTATGCAAGTACTGAGCAGTTACCTCTTTTCTATGGTTTTATTTTCTGCTATAATTCATATATTATGAATATCACAATTCCGGATTACAGAATATATTTTATAGAATGAATTTGATAACTGTTTTGGTCCGGAACACAGACATATCTACTCAGGAGGAAATTATGAAATACAAAACACATGGAACCTGTTCCACACTCATTGACATTGAAACAAATGGTGATATCATTGAATCGGTTGTCTTCACCGGAGGCTGTAATGGAAACCTGCAAGGTATTTCAGCACTTGTGAAAGGCATGAAGATTGAAGATGCTATCACAAAATTAAAAGGTATTAAATGTGGCTTTAAGAACACATCCTGCCCAGATCAGCTTGCTCTTGCATTAGAAGAGCTTAGCTCTGCAAAATAGGAGGCTTTTCATATGAAACGCATCGTATTTACCGGCGGCGGAACAGCCGGTCATGTCACACCAAATATTGCATTATTTCCAAAATTAAGGGAGCTTGGATACGATATTCATTACATTGGCTCCTATGAAGGAATAGAAAAAAAATTAATAGAAGACTATAAGATTCCTTATTATGGAATCTCAACAGGAAAGCTAAGACGTTACTTTGATCCCAAGAATTTCAGCGATCCTTTCCGCGTTATTAAGGGATTTGCAGAGGCAAAAAAGATATTAAAGACCTTAAAGCCGGATGTGGTTTTCAGCAAGGGTGGTTTTGTCAGTGTCCCTGTAGTAAGGGCTGCTGCCTCCTTAAAGATTCCATGTATCATTCATGAATCAGATATGACGCCGGGGCTTGCCAACAAGCTTTGCATTCCGGTTGCCAGCAAAATCTGCTGCAATTTCCCGGAAACCTTAACAGGGCTTCCTGCTGAAAAGGCAGTCCTTACCGGTTCACCAATCCGTGAAGAATTATCCAAGGGTAATAAATTCCATGCCATGGATTTATGCGGCTTTACTTCAGGAAAGCCTGTTATTCTTGTCATAGGTGGAAGTCTTGGCGCAGCCGGAGTTAATTCCCTTGTTCGTGATGCACTTCCCCAGCTTTTGGAAGATTTCCAGATAGTGCATATCTGTGGCAAAGATAAAATAGATAATCTGCTACTAAACAAACAGGGATATAAACAGTTTGAATACGTAAAAGAAGATTTGAAAGATCTCTTTGCTCTTGCTGATATCGTCATTTCCAGAGCCGGAGCAAATGCTATCTGTGAGCTTCTTGCCTTAAGAAAACCAAGCCTTTTGATTCCGCTTCCTGCTTCCAGCAGCCGTGGAGATCAGATTTTGAATGCCAAGAGCTTTGAATCACAAGGCTTTTCCATGGTCGCTGATGAGGATGACCTGACTCCGTATACTTTAGTCGAGAAGGTACACGAACTGTACTTTACAAGACAATCCTTTATTGATGCCATGCAAAACAGCAGCCAGCGCAATTCGATCGCTACCATCATAGAATTAATTGAGAATGAAGTGAAAAAGGCGTAAAAAAATCCCTTCCATCAGGAAGGGATTTTTTTATACCTCATCTGCAATGGGCGCTGTAACAACAAAGGTTGCCACAACAGTAATCACAACCGTAAGTATGATTAGAAGCATACCACCCAGTAGCAAAAATACACTGCTTCCTGCATTATCCTCCGGTGCTTCTGCTGCAGCCACCTGCTCATCCTCTATGACAACAGTTTCTGACGAAGCCTGTACCGTTGATGCTCCTGGGGCAAATGCAGCTACAAAGAAACCAATCAGTAACGCGAAGAATAAACGAATCAGTTTTCCAGATAATCTTTCTACCTTCATACAATCCCTCCATGCAATTCAAACATAAATATATGAAATCTTCTTATTTTCTTGTAATAATCTACTTAATAGTGTATCACATATTGTATGAAAAGTGAAATGTTTTTATTCTTTTTTCAGATATTTTGTAACAGTTCAGCCATCACACTAAATATGTTACCTCTCCACCTTTTGCTTCAATAAGCTTCTCATCATCTACGCATAACCATAAGCTCTGCACACATGGATTATAGACAAAGGAGCCATCTGCCGCAAATTGTGCTGCCTTTACAACATCCATATAATCTACGATTTCAATATTGGTAGCATACCAAATATCATCACGTCCGCCGACAAGCTTACAGAAATCCTCCATAACCTCCCAATTGTTGTTCTTCGTAAACTCATAGCTGTGTCCCCAGACATACATCATATACAGGTACTGTTTTTTCTGAAGATTCACAAACTCTTCGCCAAGCTTAAGCAGATTATGATCATGATGGCAGGTTGCCTTCCAACTCATAAAGTCCTCCGGCATGGAAAAGCCATCTGAATTCCCAACGATTCTTCCATAACGAATACCAAGTGAAGGAAGCATCGCCCTGATTTGGGGTGAATGAGAGCCATTCGGATACGCAAGACCTCTTACCGGATAGCCCATAATCTCTTCCAGCTTCTTTCTATCTTCTATAATCTCCTGCGCTACTAACGGGAGCGGACACCTCTCAATGGTTGGGTGAGAAACTGTATGACAAGCGACCTCATGCCCCTTATACAATTCCTTGTACTCTGCCTGCGGAATTCTGACAGGATCACCCTCAAGACCACTGTTCACATTGAAGGTTCCTTTAATCCCATACTGATTAAATAATGCAACAAGCCTTCTATCCTCATGCTTTCCATCATCATAACTCATGGTAAGGACTTTGTGCTTTCCTCCCGGAAAGCAGGCATAGATCTTTGTAATATTAGTTTTCATTAGGATTCCTCCTTTGTCTGTCTTACATTTTTCTCAAAACGTGCTACCAGTTTCCTGGCATTTTCCTCATCCGTTTTCTCCAAAGCTTCAATAAATTCCTGTAATGGTCCCCTTGTCTCGTTGTCTGCCATTACCATGGAGTGCTTCAGGCTTTCAATATAATCCGGTATTTGTTCACTATAGGTAAGAGATATCTTATCCTCCTCAAGCATGGATATCTGAAGTGTATATGCAATATTGGTCCAGTTCACCTTCTGATTCATGCCTGCAAGTTCCTTTACCTTTTTGATAAAATGATATCCCTGCTGTGTTCTATCTAATAAGTCATCGAGAGTAACTCCAAAAAACTCCAAATCCTCTTTTGATGCAATACAAGTGACCTTTAACTCTCCCTGTTTTCTATATTCCATGTCTCATCCTCCTTGGACGCTGTCTGCCTCTCGCTCATAATTACAACCACTTCTATTATAAACACTTCCAAATAAAAAAGAAACTGCAACAAAAGATTTTTCCTCTCTTTGTTACAGCTTCCTTGCTTCGAAAACATATGATGACGTTCTAGCCTTCCTCTTCTACATTATCTGTGTGGAACATTAATAGGAATTCCGCGCCATTTTTCAATGTCAGCTTCATCACTACACCTTTACCATCTACTGAAATCTTAGCATTAATCTTCCTGACCATATCAAGATTCAGCTGTACGGTTGTAAACATATCATCACTTACCAGGCACATGACTCTGCCGATTACCTTAACCTCTGAACAAATTACGGACAATGACATATTCAGTCCGGTTCCATCGGTAACGTCCTCTATCGTCGAAAGTGCAAGTGGTATATTCTTAACATCTGATAATACTGCTATCAGATTTTCCACATCATTGACCATCAATAGACGATTACGCATAACCTCCAGGTAATTTGTCCAATTCTGCATTCCATCCATACTCATCTCATGGCCTCCTTTGAGCTACTCCCCTCTAATGAGCTACTGCAAACAAGATATAAGGCCTTATAGATTATGACTGAACTTTTCTTGTATAACTAATTATACTTGCTAAAAAATAATGTGTCAACTCGATTCGTGTGTTCGTTTTGTCAGACTCGACATAAAAATTGTTGCTATTAAATATATATTACGATTTCTTTTCGCAATTGTGTATTTTCCAATCCTGCGGATAAGGAATCGTAAATTGCATCTGCTTTTTTGTTACCGGATGAATCAATTCAAGACGATTTGCAAGCAACGCTGTCTGACGTATTCCCAGTCTCTTAGATAACTCCTGTGAAAATTCATTCCCATACTTACAGTCACCAAGCAGAGGCATTCCTGCATGTGACATCTGAACGCGAATCTGATGATGGCGCCCTGTAAAAATCTCTACTTCAACCAGGGAAAAGCATATACCCTCTACTTCTGCATTACACACAAGTTTCCAGCTTAACCTTGCCTTTTTGGCACCTTTAGTATCCGCTGATACCACCTTAGAAAGATTCGTTTTTCCATCCTTAAGAAGATAATCCTCCAAGCTACCTTGTGTTTTATTCTCATCAGAAAGCTTTGTAATCAATGCTGCATAAGACTTCTTTAAGGTACCATCTTCAAGCTGTTTTGTCAGCACTCCTGCTGCCTCCTGTGTCTTTGCAAAAACAAGAAGTCCCTCCACCGGCTGATCAAGCCTGTGAATTATACCAAGATACGTTCCTTCGCCTTTCCTCTTAAGATAATTCTTAAGTTCACTTACTACATCCGCCTGCCCGATTCTTGCGGTCTCCGTTGCAATACCAGCCGGCTTATGAATTACAAGAATCGCTTCATCTTCATACTGTATCACTGCTCTCATATGATACTTCCTTTTAGAGCTTAAAGCGGTATCCTACGCCCCAAATCGTTTCAATATACTGTGGTTTGGAGGTGTCTGTTTCAATCTTCTCACGTATCTTCTTGATATGAACAGTTACTGTGGCAATATCACCTATGGAATCCATATCCCATATTTCACGGAACAACTCTTCCTTGGTAAATACATGATTTGGATTCTCTGCCAAAAATGTCAGCAAATCAAATTCCTTTGTTGTAAAGGTTTTCTCGACACCATCAATAAACACCCTTCTTGCCGTCTTATCAATACGGATACCGCGAACCTCCACAACGTCATTTTCCTTTGTATGTGTTCCTACCAGTCTTGTATAACGCGCCATATGTGCCTTAACACGTGCTACCAGTTCACTTGGGCTAAATGGCTTTGTTAAATAATCATCTGCGCCAAGTCCAAGGCCTCTGATCTTATCAATATCATCCTTCTTTGCTGATACCATAAGAATCGGAACATTCTTATCCTCACGGATACGCTTGCAGATTTCAAAACCATCGATTCCCGGAAGCATCAGATCAAGGATAATCAGATCAAACTCTTCAGACAGAGCTGTTGCAAGTCCGGTATCACCACTATTCTCTATTACAACCTCAAAATCATTTAACTCCAGATAATCCTTTTCCAAATCTGCAATTGCTTCTTCATCTTCGATAATTAATATTCTGCTCATTTTTATTTTTCCTTTCTACTATGAAATTCATCCTTGTAAATATTTACAGTAACTATTCAGTACTCTCATAGTTACTATTTACATATCAACGGTTACTTCGTCTTTTTTATCCGTGTATTTTCTGATTACAAAGTGCATACAGGTACCTTCGCCTTCTTTACTGGTCGCCCAGACATATCCGCCATGGTCTTCGATAATCTTCTTTACAATACTAAGGCCAATTCCACTGCCACCCTGCATGGAATTTCTGGAGGCGTCTGTCCTGTAAAATCGTTCAAAGATATTACCAATGTCCTTTGCAGGAATTCCCTTGCCATCATCTTCTATTTCTATTCTTACCGATTCTCCCTCATCAAGTATACGGATATCTATCACGCCTTTATCGTGTCCCATATACTTCACGCTGTTACTGATAATATTATTGATAACCTTCTTCAACTGCTCGGGATCCGCTACAATCGAAGTATCTGATGGTGCAAGATTCGTATAATTCAAGGTTATGTTTTTGGCATCAAGGTCAAGACCAACCTCTTCCACACAATCCTCAAAGTAATCCGCGATGTTGATAACATGGAAATGATAAGGAATTTTATTAGAATCAATACCGGAATAGGTCGTCAACTCATTAATCAGTCTATCCATATCATTTGCCTTATTGTAAATGGTCTTGATATATTTATCCATCTTCTCCGGCGTATCTGCAACACCATCCATAATACCTTCCACATAGCCCTTTATAGAAGTAATTGGTGTCTTCAGATCATGTGAGATATTACTTACAAGCTCCTTACTCTTCTTCTCATTTTGAGCCTTCTCCTCAGCATTTTCCTTTAACCGCAGACGCATCTGTTCATAATTATCATAAAGGACACCGATATCTCCCTTTTGGACATTTTCAAGACGATATTCAAAATCACCCTCTGCAATCTTTTTCATAGCAAAACTGAGTTTTTTAATGGGCTTATAAATATCTTTGTTTACCCAAACAGTAATTAAAGTACTGGTCAGAATCATTATAATAATCATGGCCCAAAGAAGACTACCCATAAATCGTTTGCTGATCAGAGCACCTATCATCATGTCCTCTTTTGTCAATTCTGTAAGAACATTGACCTCTTCATGAAAGCTGATTCCAAAAAAAGCTACCAGAAAAAATACCAAAGGAACAAATATTATTGTAAAAAATAAAATCATCATTTTTGTCTTTAGTTTCATTATTACATATCCCTTCCAGATTAAAGTCATCTCAATATTGTACTGCTTTTTTTATAAATAGAGTATACCACAGAAAAACGCAAGTTATAGGGATTTTTTGGTTTCTTTATTATTTTTTTAGGAATCAGATAAAAATATTCTTATTTTAC
>JALEWA010000079.1 GCA_022788085.1 Lachnospiraceae bacterium | reverse complement strand
CTTGAGAATCAGATACATCGCTATCATCTTGATAATGTATATATGCTTGGATTTAAGGAAAACCCACATAAGTATGTAAATCAGGCTGACTGGTTCATTTCCTCATCACGCTATGAAGGATTTTCCTATGTGAGTCAGGAGGCAGCTATTATTGGTAAGGCACTGATGCTTACAGAGTGTGCAGGTGTTATGGAACTTCTGAAATCAAAGGATAATGGTATTGTGATGGAGAATTCCTTTGCAGGAATTTACTATGGGATGAAGGAAGCAATCGAACATCCGGAAATGGCATTGGAGTATCCTGAGAGGATGGAAACACCGGATGAGTATTCTTATGGTGAGGGCAGAATGAAGCAGATTGAAAAGCTATTTATGGAATAGTTACGAATAAGTAATTAAGTGGAGTGTAAGTAACATGAATAAGAATGAAAAAGCGCCGATGATGAATCATATCGGTATGTTTGATTTAAGCAGAGGCTTCTTAATGTTTGCAGTCGTGATGGCGCATTCCGTAACGCAGTATTTTAAGTATTGGGAGCCGCAGTATATGACTGCATGGTGGTATCCGCTTTTACTTGTGATTAAGCCTGTCATTTATGGTATTATTCCGATGTTTTTTATCATGAGTGGTTATGGCTTTCGTAAGAAACCGGTCGGAAAATGTATTAGGGAGAGGATTCGTTATCTGTTAAAACCATATATATTTGTGGGATTGCTTGTTACCCTGCTGGCAGTTTTGAAATGTGTGTTAAGCAATGGCAGTATAAAGGATACACTTTGGTATCATGCAGTACCGTTTTTACTAGGGTTATGTCCCGGAGAGGTTCAGATAGGGAATCATTATCTTGGTTCTATCGGACCATTATGGTTTTTGGTTGTACTGTTTCTTGGCTGGATTATCCTGGATATTATTTCCCAGCTTAAGAGTGAAGGAAGCAGGGCTCTGTGCCTGTTGGGATTGATGCTGGTATGTACCAGACTGCCATTCCTTTCCTTTATTCCATTTTGTATTGTGCAGTCATTCTGCTGTGCAATGTATTTTTACATAGGTTATGTCATTAAGAAATATGATTTGCTGAATACAAAGCTTTCAAGACAGAATTTTATTCTGTTACTGGTGATTGTCTGTCTCGTTATGCCGATTGGCAATATCGAGGTTTCACAGAATGTCTGGGCATTGGGAAGCCTTGACTTTATGGCTAGTGCTGTTACGGGCTTTCTGTTTTTGAAGCTGTTCTGTAATGGCAACCGTTTTCAGGGCAGAATCGCAAATTGTCTGCGTCTTGCAGGAAGGAATTCATTATACATATTATGTGTTCACACGATTGAATATCTTGTATTCCCTTGGGATCTGATATCAAAGCATCTCATGAACCATAAGATAGCAGGAATTCTTGTGACATTTGTGATTCGTAGTGTATTGATAGCTGCCGGATGTTATCTGGTTCAGTTATATATTGGAGCAAAAAGAAAAAAGAGTAGAGCGAAATAGGAGGATTAAGATGAGTAGAGAAGAGATTTTAAGCAGATTAACAGGTGTTATTCAGGAGATTATCTGTGATGACAGCGTTGAGATTACAGAGGAATCAAGTCTGGTAGATGAATTGGGTCTTGATTCCCTGGAAGCAATGGAGCTTATGATGGAGGTTGAAAATGAGTTTGATGTGACCATTCCTGAGAGCGAGATTGGCAACTTCAGTAAGGTAAAGGACTTTATTGATTATCTGGAACAGAATCATGTCGGAGAATAAGATGGACGAAAAGGATATTATTATTAAGGTTGAAGATGTCTACAAGGAATACTGGTTAGGGAGTATTGACCGTCATTCCTTCCGCGAGGAATTGATGAGACGTCGCAATGCAGACAGTGCAAAGATTCCTGAAAGAAAACGAATCAATGCCTTGAATGGAGTCAGCTTTGAGATAGAGCGTGGAGAGGCAGTAGGAATTATAGGTGCAAATGGTGCAGGAAAATCAACAATTCTTAAGATTTTGTCAAGAGTTACGGCACCAACCTCGGGAAAAGTTTATCTGGATGGTACGCTTTCCAGTATGCTTGAGGTTGGAACGGGATTTCATCCTGAACTGAGTGGTCGTGAGAATATTTATATCAATGGTACGATTCTTGGAATGACGAGAAAAGAGATTGATGCTAAGATTAATGACATTATTGAATTCTCGGAAATCAGAGATTTTATTGATACTCCGGTTAAGAGATATTCCTCAGGAATGTATGTAAAGCTTGCTTTCTCTGTTGCAGCATATCTTGATTCCGATATTATGATTCTGGATGAGGTTCTTGCGGTTGGTGATATGAAGTTCCAGAAGAAGTGTCTGGATAAGATGCGTGAGTTGTCTGCCAAGGAAGGAAGAACGTTACTGTGTGTAAGCCATAATATGGCAACGATCAGTAAGTTCTGCAAGCGTTGTATCGTTCTTGACAAGGGTAAGGTAATTTTTGACGGAGACACGCAGGAGGCTGTAAGGGCATATTTTGGTGAAAAGAAAGAAACTGCTGTATCAATAGATTTTTCAGAGAACAGAAGATTTTTATGGCTGCAAAGAGACGAAATCAGATTATGCTCAGCCAGATATCTTGGCAAAGAGGAAGCGGTGTTCTGGGAAGGCGAGAAGATTCGTCTGGAGTTTGAATGGTTATATCATGCTGATATCGTGAATCTTTGTCTTCGGGTAGAGATCCTTGACGCCGTGGAAAATGGCGTTGCAACAGCCTTTTTATATGATTTTGAAAGTAAGGATGCAGGTGAAAGCAGCAGAGTAACAGTTGATCTTGACATTTCCTGGTTGAAGGAAGGGTCTTATAAGACCATGTATACTTTATTTGTTCGTGATACAGATGGTGAAAGTATTGACCTGGACTGTGTAAATGGTCTTGATTTTGAAAAGCGGATTGTTACGGAACGAAAGATTGTATGGCATTCCAAAGCATGGGGTTCTATTGAATTACCGGAGATGGAAATCGTTGATGAGGGAAAGTAGTAGATAAGAGGATTGAGAGTAATGAAGGAAGATAAGTTGTATAAGAACAAAATGGGTATGTTCGACTTTATCAAGGGTGTAGCTATCTTTGCGGTTATTTATACTCATACGATTGAATTATGGAATGGGGAGCCTGGTTTTGGACCATTGATTACATTAAATGGCATGCTGGGTACCTGTTGGATGCCGGCATTTCTGCTGTCAAGTGCATACTGGTATAAACCTAAGCCGGTAAAGTCATATACGAAAAACCAGCTAAAGGATTTTATATTCCCATTTATGGCGCTGATGGTAGTTACCTGGGGATGTTATTGTGTGATCCATTATACAAAATGGAGAAATTTCCATGACTCATTAAAGGGTGTCAGAAGCTTGATGCTTGGCACTTTGCTTGGAAATATGACAGAGTTTTTTGCAGGTGATTTGCGAATCTGTAATGTCGGACCAATGTGGTTTGTGATAACGCTCTGTTTCTCCAGTATCATTTTCAATTGGATCATGAATCAGGATAAGATTAAGAACAAGCTTGCAGCTATACTGCCATTGGTACTGATCGGTATTTTATGTGGTAAACTGGCAGCACAGCCTTATTGCTTTAGCGCAGTATTGGTAGCAGTTTTGTGTCTGTATGTTGGATATAGGCTTAAGGAAACGAAGTTTTTAATCAGAAAATGGACTGGAAAAGAATATCTGTTAGTCTGGGGCATTGCAGCAGTTGGATTCTTTACGGCATTGATGATTGCTTTTAGGGGCTATTACTGTAATGCGATTTATCTGTCATTTTGCCTTCCAATGGGAATTCTTGCATTAAGGATTGGATTAAAGATTGGTCAGGGTAAGGACAATGCAGTTACCTTGTTCTTTAAGAAATTAGGAAGATATACGTTCTGGATTCTTATGGCACACACTGTGGAGGTTCTAAGCGTTGACTGGCATTGGTTTAAGGAATGGCATGTCTTAGCAGAGCTTCCATCATTTATTAACTTTTTAGCTGTATTGATCATTCGATTTGTTGTGGTAGCTTTTGGCTGCTTTGTGATTGCGAAGGTAAAGAAAATTTGGACGGAGGTAAAGGAAAATGTCATTTCAAAGAGAGTTGTTGGAATGGAAGAATAAATATGGTTCCCGGATTGCAATACAGGAAATGTGTGGTACATCTAAGAGCTATGAAGACTTATATACAGATATATTGACTTATGCAAAATGGTTTTGGAAGGATAGTCACAAAAGAATTGCGATTATGGGACAAACCTCATATAAATGGATGTGTAACGGGTATGGTGCCATTATTGCAGGTAAGACTGTAGTTGCAGTTGATCCGTTACTTCCTGCGGATGATATTGTAACACTATTGAAGAATATGGACGTAGAAGCTGTATTTACGGATGAAGAGGATAAGAAGCTTCGAAAAGCAATAGAGGAAGCAGGAATTGTGTACCATGCATATCTCAAGGAAGAAGAGTTAAACGGCGGATTGTTGGAGGAAGAATCAAAGGATGGGGATATTATTGTTTTCACATCAGGAACTTCCGGAAAAGCAAAGGGTGTTGTTGTTCCGTTTCAGGATGTCTGCGATAATTCAGCGGTGCTGATGGAGGATATTGCAGCTGGTGTGGATGGAAATATGTATACGCCGCTTCCTTTGTATCACATGTATGCAACAGTATGCGTTCTGGCTTATCTATATAAGGGAAAAACAGTGTATTTAGGAAATCCGAGAAAAATTATAGAGGAGCTTGCGCATTTTAAGCCTGCCGTAATGGTCGTTGTTTCTGCAATGGTTGAGTTTTTGCTGAAAAATAATGCTGTCGGAGATTGGGCAAAGGTTTTTACGGTAGCAGGGGCAAAGTGTGATAAGAGTCTTGAGCTTAAGACATCAGAGTATGGTATCAAGCTTCAGAATATTTACGGAGCATCAGAAATAGCGGGAGTCATTGCTTTGAACAGTCTTGATCGTGGAATTGAGAGACTGGCTCCATTAAAGGGTGTTGAGGTTACCCTGGAAGATGAAGGTGAAATTGCAATCAAAGCACCATTCCATTTAACGGAGTATTATAAGAATCCGGAAGCAACAAATGAGGTAATGAGAAACGGAAAGATTTATCTTGGAGACATTGGTGAAGCTTTCGAAGATGGTACATTTTCGCCGCTTGGCAGGAAGAAAGATATGATTGCCATGAGCAACGGTAATAAGCTGTACTGTGACGAGATGGATGAAGAATTGACTGCAATTGATGGTGTTGAGGAAGCGTGTGTAATTTATTCATGCGGAAAGATTATTGCGGTAGTTGTATGCGCAGCGGATGCAGAAGAGGATTCTGTAAAGAAGAGCTTGAAGCAATACAATAAGAAACAGCCATATTTTCGTAAGATTGATGGAATATGGATGCGTAAGGAACCTCTACCACGTGCAGGTCTTGGTAAGCTGAAGCGAAATGTAGTATTAAATGAATATGAAGCAGGAGAGATGTAAAATGGATGAGAAATTAAAAGAGATTATTTATTCAGTAGTAGAAGACAAGGATATGGAGATTACAGAGGATTCTGAGTTTATTGATGATTTGGGACTTAGTTCCATGGAATTCTTTAATCTGATTAATCTGATAGAGAACAGTTATCATATTAAAATCTCTGACAGACAGATTCAGGAGCTGGAAACGGTAGGAGATATTATTGAAATTATCGAAGAAAATGAGTAAACGGTAAGGTACAAAATAGTTACGATAAGGCATAATTGGAGAGACACATGAACGTTCTATTGGTGAAAAGAATCATTATAATCGTTATTACAGTTATTTCCCTGTTAATTTTAAATACGGTATGTTGGAAGCTTAGAAAGAAGCTGAAACATAAGGGCTTCAAAGTAGGTTTGAGTCTTGTGAGTGTTTTAGGAAGCATCATGCTATTGCTGATGCTTGGAACTTTTCTCTTTACAGATTATATTCTGTATTATCCTCATTTCAACAAGGAAGCATATTTGCAGCTGCAAAATAATGAGAATCTGGAAGAATTGGAAATCAATACCCCGGTTGGCAAATGCGCCGGCTGGATGTATCATTCCATGAAAGAAGGAAATACAACCATTATTCTTTACCCTGGGAATATGTTTACCTCCGAGGAAATGATGGGATATAGTACAGGTTTCGATGGAGGAACTGACGGTCAGGGAATCAATGTGATTACACTGGATTATCCGGGATATGGAAGAAGTGAAGGAATACCGACAGAGCGTACAATGAAATCAATGGCACTTGCAGCTTACGATGCAATTATCAGCAGAAGCGATATGCAGGATCAGAAGATTGTTCTCATGGGATATAGCCTGGGAACAGGAATTGCCAATTATGTTGCTTCCAAGCGTGATGCAGATGGCTTGATCCTTATGGCTCCATATCAGAACGGATATGACTTGTTTAATGGATTTGCAGATATTTTTCATGGACCAATGAAGCTTTTTGTTCCTTATAGGATGAGAGCGGATAAGTTCGCAGAGAAAATCAGTGTAAAACCTCTGGTTATGGTGTCAAAAGATGATGAACTGATTTCATATGAAAGTTCACTGGCATTATCAGAGAAATACCCTGCGGGTTGTGAAATGAAAACTTATGATGGCCTTGGTCATGGAGGCTTCTGGCAGGATAATCAGGTTTGGCAGGATATTTTTGAATATTTATCTGACATTAGCGAGCAAAATGGTGCTATTGACTGAAAATTCAAAAAATGATACCCTATACATGTAAGGTTATTTAATCTTATAATAAAATGTATGGGGGAAATTCATATGAAAAAACTAAAGATATGGGTAAGTAAAGCGTTAGCTGGCGTTATGACTTTGATGTGTTTCGTAGGGAATAGTGCTCCATTATATTCTCAGGCTGCGGAAAGTTCGGCACCGGTAACGATTAACGAGACTGACAGTGGAAACGACGTAGTACATTATGTGGCATTGGGAGATAGTATTACGATAGGTGACAGTTATGTATGGAAGGTTTCCGATTACCTGAAGAGTACATATGGTAATTGTGTTACGAACAATCTGGCAGTGGATGGATGGCAAAGCGGTCAGCTTTTAGATGCATTAACGAATCCTGCAAACAGCTGTTATAGTTATATGCGTTATGCCATCAGTAATGCAGACGTTATTACGATTGATATAGGGTCTAATGATTTGTTACAGACAACAATGCAGGTTATCGCAAATTGTTTTTCCTGTGATGTTACACAGATTGGACCTGTAACAGCAGAATGGTCGAATAAGTTCCATACATTGAGCGGCTGGGAATTATACATGCATTATCTCAAAGCTATGGTGATTGCACGTTCTATTAACTATGAATTGAACAGTGGCAGTGTGATACCGGCTGCGATTTCACAGTTTGAGTCGAATTATAAGTCAATTATTTCCGTAGTTTCGCAGCTTGCACCAAATGCAAAGATTTATATTGGAAATCTGTATAATCCGTATGTAAAAGCGGCAGTTTTGTATGTTGGTGACTATGAAGTCCTGAATATGGAAAGATATGCAGAAGTTAACCTAACGAAGATGAACAGGATCATCGCAAATAATGCAAAGGGTAATGTAGTAGTTGATTTATACAATACTATTAATGATCCAAAGTATATCATAGGAGACGTAGCAAATTATGATTTTAACCCGCATCCGAATCAGGATGGACAGGCCGCAATAGCAGCAAAATTCATAGCGGCAATGAAGTCAGGGAAATAATTACAACAAATATATAGACAGAGAAATCAGAAATGGTTTCTCTGTTTTTATTTTTATGCTATAATGACGTAGACATAACATTACGGAGGGCAAAAACGATTGAAACACATAAATATATATAAGATAACAGTATTTAGCATGGCCTTTGGCATGTGCATGCTGACAGGCTGTGGTAATGAGGTTAAAAATACAAATATTAATAAGGGTATGGAGCTGCTTGAACAGATGGATTACAATGGTGCCCTGGAAAGCTTTGAGGCTGCGTTGGTTTATAAAGAGGACGAGCAGTTGATATATAGGGGCGAAGGTCTTGCCAATATGGGACTTGGTGATTATGAAACAGCAACAGAGTGCTTTTTGAACTCCATTTCTTATGCAGATGGAAATGTAACCAATCTGGAATTTGATACAAATTATTATCTTGCATCTGCATATTATAAGCTTGGCAAATATGAGGAAGCAGAGAAAATATATTCTGCAATCATAGATCTGCGTGGGAAGGAGACAGATGCATATTTCCTTAGAGCCTGCACTTTGCTGAAAGAGGGCTACTATGAATCGGCAGTTAAGGATTTCGAAAAGGCTTTTTCTCTGGAACCGAATAATCTTGACCTGGTGACGGATGCTTTTGTGGAAATGCAGGCTGCTGGCTTTGGAGAGGAAGGAAAGGGATATCTGCAGGAGTTCCTGACTAAGAAGGATAAAGAGCTTAAGGATGCCCAGAAGGGTACGATTTATTTTTATCTGGAAGATTATACGAATGCAAGGATTTATCTGGATGGAGCTTTGAATCAGGGAAATCCGGAGGTGTCATTAATCCTTGGTAAAACCTATGAAAAGCTTGGTGATATGAATTATGCGCTTGTTGTCTATCAGACTTATCTTGATTCTAATGCACCAAGTGCTGCCATATATAACAGTCTTGGCGTGTGCCTGATGAATCAGGGAAAATACGAGGAGGCTTTGGAGGCATTTGAGGCAGGAATTGACTTGGGTAACAGCTCCTATATTCAGAACCTGAAATTTAACCAGATTGTTGCCAAGGAGTATTTGGGCAAGTTTTCAGAAGCGAAGAATCTGATGCAGGAATATCTTGCAGTCTATCCTGATGATAATACGGCAAAGCAGGAATATGAGTTTCTGCAAACACGATAATTTGCAGTATTTTAGCAGTGGACATAAAATGACACAAGAGTCATAAAATACAAGATATTGTGGATGAGAAAATAATAGCAGGTGCTATTTTGTATGTTCGATTGACTTATGAAATAGTATCTGCTAGACTATATTTATGGTGATTTTTTACAGCGAGCGTGATTATTGGGGGATGATTTATGCTGTAAATTTGCAACTGTTCGGCGTACGAAGCAGTTACACAGAGCCAGAATAAAGGGGATGCCACGTAAAGTGGTCAAGGGAAGGAGTAGTAAAATGTTTAGTATTGTGAAAAGAGATGGCTCACGGTCAGAGTTTGAGTTAGAAAAGATTAGCGGAGCTATCGTAAAAGCGTTCGATGCAACTCAGGTTCAGTATAATCAGGATATCATTGATTTACTGGTATTAAGAGTAACAGCAGATATGCAGGGGAAAGTAAAGGCGGGGGAAATTCAGGTTGAAGAGATTCAGGACAGTGTAGAAAAGGTCTTGGAGCAGGCTGGATACGCCGAAGCTGCCAAGGCATTTATTTTGTACCGTAAGCAGCGTGAAAAGATGCGTAACATGAAGTCTACCATTCTTGATTATAAAGAAGTTGTTAATAGCTATGTAAAGGTTGAGGACTGGAGAGTAAAAGAGAATTCGACTGTTACTTATTCGGTAGGAGGACTTATTCTGTCTAATTCCGGTGCTGTAACTGCCAATTACTGGCTTTCAGAAATATACGATGAAGAGATTGCAGAAGCACATAGAAATGCAGACATTCATATACATGATTTGTCTATGTTGACAGGATATTGTGCAGGCTGGTCTTTGAAACAGTTAATTAAAGAAGGGTTAGGTGGTATTACCGGTAAGATTACCTCAGCACCGGCAAGACATTTATCTGTATTATGTAACCAGATGGTAAATTTCCTGGGAATTATGCAGAATGAATGGGCAGGCGCACAGGCATTTTCTTCTTTTGATACATATCTTGCACCATTTGTCAAAGTGGACAACCTTTCTTATGCAGAGGTAAAAAAGTGCATAGAGGCATTTATCTATGGAGTCAATACACCGAGCCGTTGGGGAACGCAGGCACCTTTCAGCAATATTACACTGGACTGGACTGTTCCGAATGACCTGGCAGAGCTTCCTGCTATTGTAGGTGGTAAGGAGATGGATTTCTGCTACAAGGATTGCAAGAAGGAAATGGACATGGTTAACAAAGCCTTTATTGAAACCATGATCGAAGGCGATGCAAACGGAAGAGGTTTCCAGTATCCGATTCCAACCTATTCCATAACAAGAGATTTTGACTGGTCAGACACAGAGAATAACCGTTTGTTATTTGAAATGACTGCTAAATATGGCACACCATATTTTTCAAACTATATTAATTCTGATATGGAGCCTTCTGATGTCAGAAGTATGTGTTGCAGATTAAGACTTGACTTAAGAGAACTTCGTAAGAAGACGGGTGGTTTCTTTGGTTCCGGCGAAAGCACGGGAAGTGTTGGCGTTGTTACGATTAATATGCCAAGAATTGCGTATCTTGCAGAGAATGAAGAGGATTTCTACAAACGTCTTGATCGAATGATGGATATAGCAGCACGTTCTCTTAAAATTAAGAGAAATGTTATTTCAAAGTTATTAGATGAGGGATTGTATCCATATACAAAGCGTTATTTGGGAAGCTTTGACAATCACTTCTCTACAATAGGTCTTATCGGTATGAATGAGGCAGGATTGAATGCAAAATGGCTTCGTGCAGATATGACACATGCGGAGGTTCAGCAGTTTACCAAGGATGTGCTGAATCATATGCGTGAAAGACTGTCTGATTATCAGGAACAGTATGGTGATTTGTATAATCTGGAAGCTACACCCGCTGAGAGTACAACTTACAGACTGGCTAAGCATGACAGGGCGAAGTGGCCGGATATTATCACAGCAGGTCATGAAGGAGATACACCATATTATACGAATTCTTCTCATCTACCGGTGGATTATACAACAGACATTTTTGATGCCCTGGATATTCAGGATGAATTACAGACATTATATACATCAGGAACGGTATTCCATGCATTCTTAGGTGAGAAGCTTCCTGATTGGAAGGCTGCAGCAAACCTTGTAAGGACGATTGCAGAGAATTATAAGCTTCCATACTATACCTTGTCACCAACTTACTCTATTTGTAAAGAACATGGTTATCTGGCAGGCGAACAGAAGACATGCCCGAAATGTGGTAAGGTAACAGAGGTTTACAGTCGTATTACAGGTTATTATCGTCCGGTACAGAACTGGAATGATGGTAAGCTTCAGGAATACCATAACAGAACAGAGTATCGTATTGGAGCAAGTATCATAGGAAATTCAGAACTTCATGCAGCATCTGTGGAACAGGAAGAGAAAGTGGAGGCATCACAGGAAAGAAATCTGGCAGCCGCACATGCATCATTAAAGGCAGAACGCAAATATCTTTTTACTACTAAGACGTGTCCAAATTGCAAATTGGCAAAGGAATACTTGAAAGATGTTGATTATACGGTTGTTGATGCAGAAGAACAGGCAGATCTTGCGATGCAGTATGGTGTTATGCAGGCACCGACCCTTGTAATTGTAGCTGGACAATCACGTCAGAAGTATGTTAATGTATCCAATATAAAGAAGTATGCAAACAGCGTTCACGCAATGCTGTAAATACCACAAAAGGAGTAAAACTTATGATTAACAAACTTGTTGAGAAGATTAAGAAGACTGGTGCCCCAATCGTTGTCGGACTTGATCCTATGATGAATTTTGTGCCGGAGCATATTAAAAAGGCAGCTTTTGCTGAAAAAGGTGAGACTTTAGAGGGCGCAGCAGAAGCTATCTGGTTATTTAATAAAGAGATCATTGATAAGACATACGATTTGATTCCTGCGGTAAAGCCTCAGATTGCCATGTACGAGCAGTTTGGTATTCCGGGACTGATTGCATTCCAGAAGACAGTAGACTATTGTCATGAAAAGGATCTTGTTGTGATCGGTGATATCAAGAGAGGTGACATTGGCTCGACTTCCGCAGCATATGCAACAGCACATCTTGGCAAGGTACAGGTAGGCAATACTATGTGTGAAGGTTTTCATGAAGACTTTGTTACGGTAAATCCGTATCTTGGAACGGATGGTGTACAGCCATTCATCGATGTATGTAAGGAAGAGAAGAAGGGCTTGTTCATTCTTGTTAAGACTTCTAATCCAAGTAGTGGAGAGTTCCAGGATCGTCTCATTGATGGAAGACCTTTATATGAGCATGTGGGTGAGAAGGTAGCAGAATGGGGCGAACAGTTAATGGGAGATTCCTACAGCTACGTTGGCGCCGTTGTTGGTGCTACTTATCCGGAGATGGGAAAGGTTCTTCGTAAGATTATGCCGAAGTCATTTATCCTTGTACCGGGCTATGGCGCACAGGGCGGACAGGGTAAGGACTTAGTGCATTTCTTCAATGAAGATGGACTTGGTGCGATTGTGAACTCTTCAAGAGGAATCATTGCAGCATATAAAAATGAGAAATATGCAAATTTTGGATCTATTAATTTTGGTGATGCTTCCAGACAGGCAGTGCTTGACATGATTGCTGATATTGATGGGGCATTAAAGCAGGCAAAATAGGGAATATTTAAGAGTTAATCAAGGAGGACATAGAAATATGGAACAGTACAAGAAAGAGTTTATAGAATTTATGGTGGACAGTAATGTTCTGAAATTCGGTGAGTTTACTTTAAAGAGCGGCAGAAAATCTCCTTTCTTTATGAATGCAGGAGCTTATGTAACAGGCTCACAGTTAAGAAAACTGGGACAGTTCTATGCAAAGGCAATTCATGATAATTACGGTACTGATTTTGATGTGCTTTTTGGACCGGCATATAAGGGAATCCCACTTGCAGTAGCAACAACGATCGCATTTAGCGAGTTATATGGCAGAGATATCAAATACTGCTCTAATAGAAAAGAAATCAAGGATCATGGAGATGTTGGAATCTTACTTGGAAGTGATTTGAATGATGGTGACAAGGTTGTCATTATTGAAGACGTTACAACATCAGGAAAGTCAATTGAAGAAACCTTCCCAATCCTGAAGAGTCAGGCAAATGTAGATGTTGTTGGACTTATGGTCAGTCTGAACCGTCAGGAACGTGGCAAGACACAGCAGAATGCACTTGCCGAGATCCGTGAAGTATACGGCATTGAAACAGGTGCCATCGTTACCATGGAAGAAGTAGTTGAATACTTATACAATAAGCCTTACAATGGAAGAGTACTGATTGATGATAAGATGAAAGAAGCAATTGATGCTTATTATGCACAATACGGTGCAAAATAGAATTTGTAAGGAAGAGGTTAGGTGTATGGAAGAAAAAGTATACAAGACTATGGGACGTTCCGGAGCGCTTTCTATTGTAATCGGTGTAGTTTCCATCGTGGCTGGTGTTGCAGGCGGTGTTCTCTTGCTTATTAGTGGAGCAAAGCTTTTAGCCAATAAGTCAAAAATATTATTTTAAGGAATAGACAGATGGGCATTTCGTAGGGAATGCCCATCTGCTGTTGCATGGAGTTAGTTTAATATGTTTCATAGAATAGGATATAAATTTACGAATAAGAAGAACCCACAACAGGGAATTATGGCTTCTATTCTGGGCGCAATTGCTATTATTTCCGTAGGCCTTGCAGTTTATCTGACTTATTTGAATAAAGGGGCAGCACTCATGCAGTACGGAACTGTTATTCTTCTTTCACTGATTTTTTCGGTCATTGGATTAGTGTTAGGGATAAAGGCATGTATGGAAAAAGATATTTATCTGGTATTTCCCGTATTAGGAATTATTTTGAATAGTTTAACCATTTTAGCCGGTGGTTTTATTTTGTATTTGGGAGTGTGAGATATGACTTTTTTAGAAGAAAGATATGAACTTTCCTGTGAAAGAATAGCTGAGATTGCAAAAACGCAGGAGGTTTTTGATAGATATAAGGACTATTTTGGTAAAACAGCACAATTCCTGCTGTTGATGAAGGATACGTATCAACAGGTGCAGGCGGGATATTTACAGAAGGCATCCCTGGAAGAATTACGCAGTATGAATCATGCCCTGTATGAGGATGTTCTTGGTGAGAATTATGGTATCAGTTATGCAAATCCTTCAGTCTGCTGCGAGAAATTTGGTTTGTTAATGGGACAGATGCTGTCATTTCTCTATGCAGAGCTTCGGTGCATGATTCCATATGTTTTTGAAGGAATGCTGGAGGAACAGGTAATTCGGATGGAGCTCTTCGTAGAGGTTTACAATGCATTTGCGTATGCATGTGAAGAAGGACTGGAAGCACCGGATGAGAAGGAATTAAAGGATACTTTGTATTGGTTCGTGAGTGATTATTCCGAGCCGGCAGCAGAGTGGAGGGTTCGGACGCAGGTTGATTCTGACTGTGATTTTGCAACAAGGATTATTATGGACAGTGATCTGACAGATGTGCGCTACTTATATCAGTATGGTGAATATGTAACAAAGGAAACTGAGCAGATGGCTGCTTTTCTTGCAACGATGCCAGAAGAGAAGATTCAGATGATTGCAGATACTTATTCAGAAGGGTATCGGATTGGTTTCATAAAGGGAAATAAGGATTTAAGCAAGAAAGAAATTGTAGATGTAAGATATGTTGTCGGATTTGAAAGAATTGTAAAGGCAGCTATCGGTAACTTTGAAAAAATGGGACTTAAGCCAACTGTTTACCGTGCATCTGCAAGTATTTTTCATAAAAAGGGAAATCTTAAGATCGGCTATTATGGTGCGGTTGCCAATAAACAATTCGAGTATGATCACAAAGATGACATTGCACTGTTCCTGGATAAGAAGCTTGTGAACAGAAAGCTTGAGGTTTTGAGGCAGGCATATGAGGAAAATAAGGAAAAGGCAGCAAAGTATGCAGGACCTGCAGTAATCGAGGTCTTTGGGGAAGAACCATTTGCTCCCATATCTAAGAGTGAGGTATGCAGCTTAAGCGAGGAGCAGCAAAAGCTTTCCTCTGAATATACAGGTGCTTCCACGGGAATTACCTATGAGTATATCAATGGAGAAGAAAGAAGCTTCACGATTATTGCATTTCCGGTACCGGAGATTGGTGAGAGGTTTGAGGAAATTTTTGAGGAGACCATTAAGATTAATACCTTGGATTATCAATCTTATGAAAGAATGCAGGGGATTATCATTGATACCTTGAATAAAGCTTCCTTTGTAGAAGTGAAGGGAATGAACGGTAATAAGACGGATATGCATATTAAGCTGTATCCGATAACGGATCCTGATAGTCAGGCTATTTTTGAAAATTGTGTTGCTGATGTCAATATTCCGGTTGGTGAGGTATTTACTTCACCTGTTTTGGAAGGAACAAGGGGAACACTCCATGTAAGCCGTGTGTTCCTGAATGAGCTGGAATATCATAATCTGGAAATGACCTTTGAGGATGGAAAGGTTAGGGATTATACCTGTACAAATTTTGATGAAGAAGAGAAGAATAAGGAATATATAAAGGCAAATGTTCTGTATCATTATGATTCCCTGCCGCTTGGAGAGTTTGCAATCGGAACCAATACAACAGCGTATATGACGGCAAAGAAATATGATATTGGAAGCCGTTTCCCGATTCTTATCGCAGAGAAGACAGGACCGCATTTTGCAGTGGGCGATACCTGTTATTCACGCAGCGAGGATGTGAAGGTGTACAATGAAGACGGAAAGGAAATTGTTGCAAGAGATAATTCCGTTTCCATACTTCGTAAGACGGATCCGGCAAAGGCATATTTTGGCTGCCATACGGATATTACGATTCCCTATGACGAGCTTGGTTCTATTATTGCATATGATGAAAAGGGTAACTCTTATCCAATCATTAAAGAGGGAAGATTCGTGCTAAAGGGTTGTGAAGAACTCAATGAGCCGTTTGATAAGTAAAAACAAACGATTCTTGTCGAAAAAATCAACATTTGAGTTGACGTATGAGAGGATTATTTGTAAACTGTATAGGTAGAATTAGGTGTGTTGCGTGGTGCGGCATGCTATGAGGAAAAGATAAAATTTTAGGAGGATTATTATGGCACAGG
>JALEWA010000233.1 GCA_022788085.1 Lachnospiraceae bacterium | reverse complement strand
CGCCCATTTTTATGATATAACCCTTGTCTCCATTGGCAATACCGGTATCAATGATTGCCGCCATAACAAGAGGAACAAAAAGCTCGAAGGATGCTTCCAGCATTTTAAATAAAGGTGCAAGAATCGTTTCCTTCTTATAATCCTTCAAATATTTTAATAAGCTCTTCATGAAGAACCTCCTTTATGAAACTGTTCTTCTTATGATATCATATATCTATAAAAAATACCTTATTTTTTTGTGATATTATGTTGCTGTGCATGTATTATAATAAAGGGTAAAAGGAGGGCTTTCTATGAAAATTTTAAAAACACCGGACTATTATCATATGAGTCGTGTTGCTGCAAATATTCTCTCTGCACAGGTTATCATGAAACCTGATTGTGTTCTTGGACTAGCCACCGGCTCTACTCCCATCGGCGCCTATGAACAGCTTTGCCGCTGGTATGAGAAAGGTGATATTGATTTTTCCCAGGTTAAATCGGTAAATCTTGATGAATACAGGGGATTATCACCGGACAATTCCCAGAGCTACCGATACTTTATGGAAAAGCACCTTTTTAGCCATATTAATATAAAACCAGAAAATACACATATTCCAAACGGTTTGGAACCGGATTCTGAAAAGGCATGCCTGCAGTATAACCAGATTATCCATGAGTTAGGCGGTATTGACCTACAACTACTTGGACTTGGGCATAATGGTCATATAGGATTTAATGAACCGGGAGCTGCTTTTGAAAAAGAAACCCACTGCGTGAATCTTACAGCTGCAACGATTGCTGCTAATTCCAGATTTTTTGCATCCTCCGGCGAAGTACCTACACAGGCATATACTATGGGAATCAAAGCAATTATGCAGGCTCGTAAGATCTTAATGATTGTCAGCGGTGCTGACAAAGCACAAATTGTCAAGGATGCGTTTTTTGGCCCAATTACCCCAAAAGTACCGGCATCTGTACTTCAACTCCATAATGATGTTACGCTGGTAGGAGATGAGGAAGCACTTGCCCTCATACCTGACAATGCTTTTTAAGTATAGGAGACTATATCATGAAAATCATAAATGGAACTATCTATACTCCTGCTTACCAATTTCAAAAGGGCTGTCTGGATATTCAAGGAACTGTTATTAAGGAAATCACAATGAACCCATCCATTTCCAACGAAGAAGCCTTTTATGATGCAAAAGACTGTTATGTGATTCCGGGTTTGATTGACCTGCACTTTCACGGATGTGTCGGAAAAGACTTCTGCGATGGTATTCCTGAATCCCTTGAAGCAATTGCCCACTATGAAGCAACCCAGGGAATTACCGGTATCTGTCCGGCATCCATGACCTTTTCTGAGGATACGTTGACACATATTATGACTAATGCCCGGCAATATTATGCATTACACAACTCTCCGGAAAGCAAAAGTTTACAAACTGACTGTGCAGATCTTCTTGGCATCAATTTAGAAGGGCCCTTCCTCTCAGAAGCTAAAAAAGGTGCACAGAATGCCGCCTTCCTTCATAAACCTGATGTTGTTCTCTTTGAAAGACTGCAGGCTGCCTCCGGCAATCTTATCCGCATTGCAGATATTGCTCCTGAAATGGACGAGAATTTCCATTTCATCAAGGAAGTGTCCAAGAACTGTACCGTGTCACTGGCTCATACTGCGGCTGATTATGCACTTTGCATGAAAGCCTTTGAATCCGGTGCTTCTCATGTGACACATCTCTTTAACGCCATGAATGGTTTTACGCATCGGGAACCTGGCCTGCCGGGAGCCGCCTTTGATACACCGAAGTGCCATGTGGAACTAATCTGTGACGGCATTCATATTGCTCCTTCTGCTATCCGTATGGCATTTGCGCTCTACGGTGCAGAACGCATTGTTCTGATCAGTGACAGTATGATGGCAACCGGTATGCCGGATGGAAGCTACTCGCTTGGAGGTCAGCCAGTCACGGTACAAGGTACTCTTGCCACTTTATCAGACGGTACGATTGCCGGTTCGGCTACTAATCTGATGGACTGTGTACGAAAAGCTGTTTCCTTTGGAGTTCCTTTAGAAAGTGCCATTCGCTGTGCTACTGCAAATCCGGCTAAAGTAATAAAGGCTTCTTCCTATGGCTCCCTGGCTGCTGGTTTTGTCGCTAATGTTGTTATTCTAAATCCTGATCTGACTATACGTGATGTCTTCCTGCATGGTCAGAAGCTTCCTACACATAGAAAGGACAAAATACATGAATCTTGATTTACAATCCTCCCAAAGTGTTCGGTATCTGCAGGTATACGATTATTATAAGGAACTGATTCTGTCCGGGAGACTTCCGGAAAATACAAAAATGCCTTCCATCCGTAAATGCTCTGAGCAGCTTGGTCTTAGCCGTACTACCATTGAGTCAGCTTATCTGTGCCTTGCAGCGGACGGATACATTATCTCACGACCACAGAGTGGCTATTATGTAACGCCGCGCCCGGTTAAGAATTCCACAAAGAATGTTTCTTTTTCAAAAGATATCCACAGGGAGAAAAGAGATATCCTCTACAACTTTACTTCCAGCAATGTTGACGCAGACAGTTTCGATTTTAATCTGTGGAGAAGATATATAAAGAGCGCTCTACGTCAGGATAAACGTCTTTTAACTTATGGTGAACCACAAGGCGAATATGAACTGCGTGAAACCATCTGCAATTATGTGATCAATAAGCGAAATGCCGTATGCAAACCGGAGAACATCATAATTGGTGCCGGTTCCCAAAGTCTTCTAAATATATTATGTCCTCTTCTTCGTGATAAACAGGGAGTCTGCTTCCACGATACAAAGTTTGCACAGGGTATTGTCATTTTCGAGGATTATGGATTCCAGATTGTACAAAACCGTGAAGAGGCGGATATTCTTTATATGACTCCGTCACATATGACTTCCTTAGGTGATGTGATGTCCGTAGAAAAAAGGATTTCCGTACTTAGTGAAGCAATTTCCCATAACAGGCTGATTATCGAGGATGACTATAATAATGAATTCCGTTATTTCAGTAAGCCGCGTCCTTGCTTACAGGGGCTGGCAGGCGGTGAGCATGTTGTTTACTTAAGTACCTTCTCCAAGCTGCTTCTACCATCTATCCGCTTAAGCTTTATGATTTTACCGGATGAACTGCTTCCCTTGTATGAAAAGAAGAAGGCTCTCTATAATCAAACGGCTTCCAAGGCAGAACAGCTTGCCCTTTGCCAGTTCCTGCGCGACGGACACCTTGACAGCCAGATTCGAAAGCTAAAGCGCCTCTATGCGAATAAAGCAAAGGCTTTATGTAGCGAATTAGAAGCGGCTTTTCAAAATCGTGCTACTGTTTCTATGGGGGAGTCTGTTTTCCTGGTACATCTAAAGCTAAAAAGTGATATGACAAATGTAGAATTTCGAGACAGATTACAAAAAAAGGGCATCCTCGTCTTTGCCTCTCCAAAGGAAACAAAGGGGTATGCCCATATTGCACTATCCTGTTGTGAACTGCCAATAGAAGATTTTTCTAAAGCAGTTGCTTTGATCAAAAGCGTAGCAGATTAAGTTCTGCTATGCTTTTTCTACTTCCGGAGCCTTTGCGTATAACAGCTTTAAAATAATTGGCACTGACACAGAAGAAATAATAATCAAAAGGATAACTGCCGTAAAATACTGAGACGACATTAAACCAACAGAAAGTCCTTTCTGTGCCACGATTAAGGCAACTTCTCCTCTTGTCATCATACCGACACCAATTTTTAAGCAATCATAGCCCTTAAAACCACAAAGCCTTGACATCAGACCGCAACCTATAATCTTCGAGATCAACGCAACAATAACGAATCCGATGGAAAAGAGAATCATTGCAGAATCAATGCCATCAATACTTGTCTTTAAACCGATACTTGCAAAGAATACAGGGCCAAACAGCATATAAGAATTAATATCAATCTTTTCTTCAATATAATGAGAATCCTGAATACTGCAAAGAATGATACCTGCTACATAAGCTCCTGTAATATCTGCAATTCCAAAATACTTCTCTGCTACATAAGCAAGCAGGAAGCAAAAAGCAAGACTTGCAATCGGAATTCTTCTGGTATGCGGATATCTGCTGTCCATTTTCTTAAAGAGATGATACATAATAATACCACCAATAATAGCAATGACAAAGAATAAAACAGTATTGATAATAACCTTCCCAGGGTTAGAATCAGGACTCTTAAATCCTATAACAAAGGTAAGCACAATAATACCAATGACATCATCAATGATCGCGGCGCTCAGAATCGTTGTTCCTACACGACCCTTCAAATGGCCCATTTCACGAAGTGACTGAACCGTAATACTAACACTGGTTGCTGTCATAATACAACCGATAAATACTGCTTTATAGAACTCCTCCGTTCCAACTGCAGCCCAACCATAAAACATCATATAAAGAACAGCACCCATAACAAGAGGCACAATTACACCGGAACAGGCAATCAAAGTTGCTATAGGACCTGTTTTTACAAGTTCCTTTAAATCTGTTTCGAGACCCGCTGAAAACATCAGAAGAATAACACCGATTTCTGCCATCTGTGTAATAAAATCTGTCTGTTCTACGATTCCTAACACGCTAGGTCCAATCAAAAGACCTGCGATAATCATACCAACTACCTGCGGAGCTTTGAGCTTTCTTGCCAGAATACCGCAGAATTTTGCCGCTATAATAATAATCGCTAAATCCTTGAACACCGAATATGCTTCCATGATAAATCCTCCACTTTCCCATCCTCATAATGCTGGAAATATAAAAATATTATAAATTATCTCATGGATTAATATATCACTTTTTAGGAAGAAAACAAGTGCTTAAATTGGCTATTTTCTAATCGGCAGCCATGCAAGAACAGTCTGTATCTTCTCATCCCAGTATTTCCACTGGTGGTCACCTGATGATTCTTCATAGACTAAATCATAGCCTAGTTCATCAAGTTTTTTATGTGCACTTACGCTTAATTCATAGATAAAGTCCTCCGTGCCACACCACATATATAACTTTGGCAATGGCTTTCCACTCTTTTTCTTTTCTTCTGCAAGGAAAAGAACATCATTTTTTGATCCTTTTACCGTATTTAAATCTTCAAAAATATTATTCCAAAGCTCTCCATTAGCCTTTACACGGTCTTCTCTGGTCAACTCTAATGGTAGGTCAACAGCGCCGGAAAGGGAAGCTGCTGCTGCAAAACGATCTGTTCCCAAAGCAAGCTTATAAGCTCCATATCCACCCATGGAAAGTCCTGCCACAAAGGTATCTTCTCTTTCCTCTGAAATATTTGGGAAAAAGTCATGTACAATTTCAGGAAGTTCTTCTGAAAGAAATGTCCAATACTTTCTTCCATGCACCATATCAGAATAAAAGGAAGTATCTGCATCCGGCATGACAACCGCAATTCCCATGTCTGCAACATAACGCTCAATGCTTGTCCTTCGCTGCCAGATTGTATAATCATCACTTAATCCATGTAACAAATACAAAACCGGATATTTTCCTTCCTTTCTTACTCCTGCCATACCAATCTGGCTATTTGTTCTTTGTGGTAAAATCACATACATTGCTGTAGATTTTCCTAAAACATCTGAAAAGAAATTAACATGTAATAAAGCCATAATACAAATCATCCTTTCTTTTTAATTAATCTGTAACTATTATAACAAATTTTTTATACTACTTTAAATAAAAAAATTACAACTTATGCTTGAAATAAT
>JALEWA010000216.1 GCA_022788085.1 Lachnospiraceae bacterium | reverse complement strand
CATCATATTGTTTTAATTCAATAGCTCCTTCCACTTCATTACCTCCTTTTCAGTTTCTTCGTAAGCTCTTTTCTTACTGCTCCGAACATTAGCTTTGTTCTTTTTCCTATTTCTATTCCGGTTAGAATAGAATGATATTCTTTGCCGTTATGAATAATAGAAGCCTTCTGTCCAATTTCCCATTCATCCGGTTTAACAAGGCTATCTTCATTCTCTACAGTTATGCAAATATAATTGTCATATTCCTCTGGAACAAGATTGGAAACCGCTTCATTGTATGCTTTTTCAGAAAACGTTTCATCTTCTGAAATAGTGATAAACTTAGTATCAAATATCACAGGAGTAATTCGTTTTTCCTCATTAAATGCACCGCTTACAGTTCCATCTTGTAAAAGATAATATGAAAGCTGCTCTGTCTGTTTATCTTCATTCACAATAACAATTTTATTTATTGACTCGTTTCCTTTCTCAATTGCAAACTCTTTCTCAATTATGTTTGGAAGGTCTGCTTCTATGTGCCTTTCTACTGTTTCCCTTCTTCCTATCGTTACATCAATGGATTTATTCTGAATATCTATGTCTGTATCAACAACTACGGAATGCTGTGTTAATGCTTTTGTCATTAGATCATAAAAATTGAACACATTGCTGTCATAATTGAGTTTCTTCTTTCCGGTTGTTCCTGACGTTACACTTATTTTCATTCCTGGGATATTCTGATGTACATCTTTATTGTCTACGAACAAATCCTTTATAGTGCTTGCTATAAATGATTCAAGAGGACTAGGTATATATGATATTACAGTTAGCACATCAGCATATACATTACAATCGAATACTGATAAAAAATTCATATATTCTATCGTAATTGTGTCCGATTCGGACACACCTGTAATAATTCCAAAAATCTTCCTGCTTCCTTTTGTAATTCTTAAAAAGTCTCCTCTTACCGCCATCGCATTTTGTAGCTTAATCTTATTCTTCTGTATAGAAAGATAATCAAATTCATAAGATATTTCGTTTACCTGCTCACTCGACCGATAAGAATAATCAGGCTTGAATATCTCAACATTATACAGATTCATACTCAATTGCTCCTTCCACAGATATCTTCATTTTCTCACTTGACTCATGTGAAAATGTGATTCTGTTTTTTCCATATTCCAGCATCAAGAATCGTTCCGTAGAAAAATCCGATTTTTCATACAAATCTTTTACCAATGCATTTTCTAACGTGAACTCCTTAATAGAATATGGAACCGATATACAGTCAATCACAAGCTTGTGTCCTTCTGGTATTGTAGCATTTAGCTTTCCTGATGCCTTTCTTACACCGTTTACCATATGTATATAGCTAGGGTTCGTACATGGCCCGAAAATGTTTATTTTTGTAGAAGATTCTAATACACTGTCAGAGTCAATCACTACTTCCCCATTTGAATAATCATAATATGTGTATGGATATGCATACGGGTATGTTTTTCCTGCTGCAACCTGTTCTTTCATATTTTCCGCCACTACCGTCTTGTAAAAGGTTCCAAGAGATTTAATTGTAATCTGGCAATACAATCCACCGGTTTCTAACTCTTCCTTTTCAAGCTTGTCTATACTTATCTTTATGTTATACTTTCCATCGGATTCATACATAAGTGACAATGGCTTATGCTGTATAAAAAGAGAAAATGTTCTATATTCTGCATAACTATAAAACCTAATCTTTCCGGTTATGCTTTTTTGTAACAGTAAATCTTTCTCTTTTATGAACTTTGTACCTAATTGTACATATGTGACTTTATGCTCCTGTCCCAGACCTTTAATATCATGGAGAAATGTTTCTATTTCATTCAGATTCCACGTATTTCCTAATGCATTGGTTAGAATAAATTTTCTCATTAATATAGATCACCCAGCTCTCTGTTTATTTTTGCAGTAATACCACTTAGGTCTATGGTATTTATCGCATTGTCGATTGCAGCCTGCAAAGTATCTGCAATTAGCTGCTGTCCTTCCGATATTCCCTGTGCAATTCCCTGCGGTATGCTGTAACCGATTGATACAAAAGAAACTGAAACGCCATCCTCTGATATCTGTAAAATATCATTTGCACCGTCTATTGCTCCTGAACATAGTTCTTCTGATGCTTTTTTAACCTCTGGTGACTTTTCCTTTACTGCCTTTGTCATATCATTAAGGCTGTCTGATGTATTACTTACAATCTCATCAAGAGCATTCTCAACATTTTCCTGAATTTTCTCTCCTGTTTCTGTCGCTTCTTTGCTTGCAAGCTCGTTCTTTTCTTCCTGTAGTCCAAGAAGCTCATCCATCTGATCACTATAACCTGTCTTAATGTCAGCCATGGTATCAGTCAATTCTATCTTTGCCGTTTCCATGGAAGCCCATTCTTCCATGAGCTTACTGAACTGTTCTGTATCTGCTTCTGCTGCCGTAACAAGTTCATGAAGATAACCAGCTCCATTAACACCTAAGTCCATGATAGCCCCAAGAAGTCCTTCCTCCATCAGTCCATCTTCAACAAGCTTTGCTGCTGTTGTCAAATCGTCCTTATATGTAGTGAAGGTGTCAGTCTGTGATTTCAAGTTCTGTGCCATCTGCTGTGTTGACAGGTCGCTCTTTGTGCTTAACTCATCAAATAGCCCAACCTGACCTTCGATGGTTTCTTTTGCTGCTTGATAAGTTTCATCATATGCTTGTCTTAGCCTCTGCATATCAGCAGATACCTGTTGTGTTACTTCATACACCTTTCCTTTATATGTTTCGCTTACTTCATTTGCGTCTTTCATTGCTCCTGTCATTTCACCGACTGGATCAACTGCTGCCTCAAGTTTCTTACTCATTTCTTCATATTCAGCAGTCAGTTCTTCTACAAGTTTTTGGCTATCATTCAGTGTTGGTTCTAATTCAAGACAAGTATCAATATAACGCTCTATTGCATCATTAGCATCCTCACCAAGAGTTTCATTCAATTTTTCTAATGCT
>JALEWA010000214.1 GCA_022788085.1 Lachnospiraceae bacterium | reverse complement strand
CAGGTGAACCACAGGGAGATGGAGAATATTGCGACCAGAAAATTTTAGGAGAAGATTGGTATTGCGGTAAGTATTATTGGCCTATGGACAATGGAAAATATTTATGCATGAACTACGAAATTTGAGTAAATAAGGATTTAGTGAGGTGAAAAAATATGGAGAACATAGGCAATACTTATGAAAATATTGAAAAAGTCGCATTCCAGCTAGAACACAATGTAGACGTTAAAACACAGAAAGAAATAGATAAGGCTAGAAATTATGCTGATGGTTATAAACAAGCTATTAGTGACTTGCTTAAGGTGGTAAAGGACGAGGTAAAAGTTAAATGAAAAAGTATCCAATGTTAGAAAAAGACGGTGGATATATTCCGTACGAAATGATGAAAGAACATGAAAATCAGTGTTATATCAATCATGGGCAAAGTGTTGGAAGATTAGCAAATCGTGGTGGAACAAGCTTTTTAGAAACTTTTTATATACTTAACAATTCAACCTATAATGATAATTCAATGGTTGGAACAGAGGAATATGAAAAGAAATCAAAATACGCTAAAAAATGTGTTTATAGTATGGCTTATGAATGGATGGTGCAACATGGATTGTTAGATGATTTGTTTACAAGCTAAATTGATATTTGAAGAAGAAAGAGGTGATTCCAATGAATAGTACATTTGTTTGAATTTGTAACAAAAAAAGAGTGGCACTTTAGCTTTGGACGGCGAGTGTCACTCCCAACAGAGTTTTACTGTATATATATTTTAACATAATTTAATACTCTGGGCAATGTGAATGGAGTGGAAATTATGACTAAAAAAGAAGAAGTGAAAAATAATGTATTAATGACAATGCGTCTCTATCTTGATCCGGTAAACATGGATATCCTAGAATCTGTAATTATTAAAGAATTCAGTGGTGTTGATATAAAGGAAATGGAAACATTACCAGCAACGCAGAGAGATATCAATGAGTATATTATTAGCTTATATCAAGAAAAACGCAGAAACAAGCTTTCAGAGAGAACCATGGGATATTATTTATCAACAATTCGAAGCCTTATTATTCTTGTTAACAAGCCATTAGTTAAGATTGATGAAAATGATATAGAATATTTCCTTAGAATGAAACAGAAACAGGGAAATTGTAATGTATCACTTAATAATTTAAGAAGGAATATAAGCGCATTCTTCAAGTGGATGAGAATACAGAGGATAATACAAGTTAATCCAGTTGAGATTGTAGAACCATTTCCTGTAATTGAAAAGCCGATAGACCATATGGAGAGTGAAGATATAGCAATATTAAGAGATGCATGTAAAAATAAGCGTGATAGGGCACTGATTGAATTTCTAAGATCAACAGCAATGCGTAGTGGTGAAATACCAATAGTAAGAATAAATGACATCAATTGGTCTAATGGAGAGTTGGTCATATTTGGACATAAAAATAATAGATATAGGACAGTTATGCTAGATAGTGTAGCATTGAAGTATATACTATTATATGTTCAAGAAAGAAATCTGGATAAAGACAGCAAAGAATTTCTTTTCACTCACATAAAAGGAAATAAGAGTGAACCTTTGAAAGTGGATGGGATAAGATATGCAGTTAAGCAGATTGCAAAAAGGTCAATTGTTGAAAGAAATATTTATCCTCACCTATTCAGGAAGACTACAGCCACTCAAATTATTTTAAGGGGCGGTAGCGATGAGATAGCAGGAGAATATCTGGGACATGCTCCTAACTCGGTAACGAGTAAACATTATACATTTAAAGGTCCTGAACATATAAGAGAAATATTTAATAAGTATGTGAGACAATAGCATATGCGACGTCGCAAGAGGATATCGAAAGGTATCCTCTTTTTGAGTGTAGAATTGCAATATGGCAGCAGTACTAAGAATTTTGTCAAATAGGGGGGAAATCCGGGCAGCAGGTATTGTAATCTAAATATGTCTACAATACTTCAAAGAGAGGAGACGGGCAGATGAACAAAGGTGGTAGACCTAGAAAATGGAATAGCGCAAAGAAGATGGAAGAATCAATCGAAGAATATTTCAAAATCTGTGAAGGAGAACCAGTCTATGATGAAGATGGAAAATTGATGGTATATAAAGGTTCGGTTGTTTACACAGGATGTAAGCCACCAACTGTATCAGGTCTAGCATATTGGCTTGGTTTCCAATCGACACAAAGTCTGTTTGATTACCAGAAGGATGATAAGTTTTCTGCGATTATAACACGCGCGAAACTTAGGATTGAATCGTATTTGGAAGAACGCCTTATGGACAGAGATGGACAGAGGGGAGCAGAATTTAATCTTCGATGTAACTATGGTTGGAATGATAAGAAAGAAAATGCAAATGATGATGGAAAAGAAACAGGAGTAATTATGATGGTTCCGGTTATTGATGAACCAGAAGAGCAAGAGGAAGGAGATACAGAGAATGTATAAACCATATAAGATTGATCGTGATGAGTTAACATGTGTAGAAATTCCTGGTAAGGGAAAAAGATACAGGACAGATTTCATACTTGATACAGATGCCGATATAGAAACATTTAAGAAAGAATGTAGCGATTATCCTACTGGGACAACAGGATATGTAGCAAGTACAGGCACAGTCCTAATGCTAAATTGTCAGGGCGAATATGTTTAGGGAGGATGATTTATGGATATGGAAACTTTACATGCAGCAAATAAATATGCAGATAAGATAACAGCAGGCATGGCAAGCGGTATAAAGTCACATACGGTAGATGAAGAAAACAATTCAATTACTTTTCATTTTAATAATGGTGATTCGGTAGCAATGAAAATTAATACTCCAATGAAGGATGTTGAAAAAGCGGTAAATGTTTATTTAGCGAATGATGAGAATGTAGAAAATTTGGGAATTGTTACTTCAAGCAAATTACTAAAGAATGTTGCATCTCACATAAATGTACTATGGTTTGGATTGGATAATACAGGAGTGAAAGATAATGCAGACTTGTTGCAAACCATATTAGACAGTGTTGAAAATGGAACTACTTTATATTTTCCGGCAGGTGAATATCTATTAAGTCATGGCGTTACTGTAAATAAAAGCATACAGCTATTAGGAGACCGAAAAGGAAGATATTTAGGTAGAAGTGATAATACAAAAATTTATGGTTCTTGTTTAAAATTTAGGGACACAGTATCAGATGCAACCATGATAACACAAGGAGAAAATTGCTGGTCTTTAACTATGCATAATTTAATACTTTTTGGAAACAGCGGAGCATGGCATGATGATGGTTTGAATGACGAAACAATTCCTTATGCACAATATCGTTACGAAGTAATTAACGAAAATGTAAACGGGGTACTTTGTATTCATAGTGCGGATATTACTGATTGTTCTTTTTGTTCATTTAGCGGATATGGATTATCAAATGCACAGGCGCAAAACATTAATCAATGCAAATTTTTTGGCAATGGCATAGGTGTATACGTAGCTAAAAATGATGTTATGCTTAGAGATTGCTATATCACAGCAGGAAAAACTGGTATCTACTGTCCAGGCTCAAAAAATGTAATGATTTATGATTGTTATATGGATATGTTCTCAGAATATGGTATCTATTGTGAAGGTTATTTGAGTGGTTTTATAAATGCGTATATAGACCATACCACATACAGTGGAATACACGCAGACACAATTAATAATTTGTTCATGATAGCTAATATACATCGTGCAGGTATGTATTATAGTGGAATGACTTTAGATGACTTGAAAGTGTCAGACAATGCTGATACAGAATTGGATAACTTTAGCAAATCATGCGCTGTTTCATGTAAAAATATGTTTAAATCAACGTTGCAGCTTGGAGCTAGTCCAAAACCAAACGATGATGCAAGTGCATCAATCAAAAGTTCGCCAATGCTTGCATTATATGTACAGCAATGCTTTACATCAATTCTCATTGGCTCATCAATTGAAGCATATATCAGAGCATTTAATACTGCTGATGCATTAACAGTTATTAGTAACAAAGGTGTATTAAGATACAGTTATAGCAGCATAAAAACTACACCGAGCATGGTAACAAAATCATATTCTCCCTCTTCAACAACAAAGGCACAAAATGTATGCGATATGTGGTATAACACTTATAAAAAAGAGCTTTACATAGCTAAAGTTGTAACTGACAGTGCTACCACATGGGAAAAACAATATTCTGTTGCAGAGATAGCAGCATTAGAAGCACGAATTGAAGCATTGGAAAATGCAAATACAACGTCATAGAAATAAGCGCAGTATGTGTGTACTGCGCTTTTCTCATGTAAATATTCATTTACCGAACTTTCTACCTTCTCCTGCAACCCTGCACCGCCTAGTGCCAATTGTTCCGCATACTGCTGTGCAACCGCCAAAGTTTTAGTATCAATTCCTGCCATAAATTCATACCCCCTTTTAGTTCCATGAAATACCGTCAAAGAAATACGCTGATTTCGTTGTGAAGTCGAAACAGTCGCTTCCCTGCGGTACGCTATCATCCGTCGGCAAATCTGCAATCGTGCATCCTGCACTGCTTGACATACCATAGTGATTTGCTCCGTTAGAAATTGTACCTTCTGAACTTATAAGCCACCATTTTTTATTGTTTCTCATAGTATCTCCTTCTTTCTTTTGTTTGTATTAATTAACAGTTACATATTATTTTGTAAGTTTATAAACCTTTTTCCTTTTAATCAGAAATTATATAATAAAAAGAAGCCACATATATGACTTATTAAATATTCAAAATGTTTATTAAAAAGCGCATGGTGATATACACTATGCGCTTTCTGTATTAAGCAAGCGTAAACTTAATATTTGATAATTGTATATAGCTTCCACTAGCACCGCCAGACATTCCAAATGTTATTGCCCTTGAACCACTTGTATAATTACCTACTGCATAAATAGTACCTTCTATATGACCTATTTCTGTATACCAATCATCATTTGATAATGTATCATATAAGAAATATGCTGCATTAGTTTGTTCAGACGTTTCACTTACAACATTTCCATCAGAATCATATACCTTACGATTATATGTTTTTATATTAGCTAATCCAACATTTCGAATATTAGCAATTACGTCAGTATCAGTCTTATTCTTTTTAGTATATATTTCATAATCAAAAGAATAATTTACTGTTGATAATTTAGTAACATCCTTACTTAAGTATATAGTTCCATTAGTACCTTTTAATGTATCGCTATTTAATTGTAATATTCCAGAGTCTTCACTTGTAGAAATATCTACTGTTACAGCACATGTCGCACTATATTCACCACATGTTACTGTAATATTGCATGAACCATTTGATACCGGAGTTACTGTACCATTTGATACAGTAGCAACAGATTCATTATCAGAAGACCATGTAACAGCATCAGTAGTATCAGATGGAAGAACATTTGCTTCAAGTGTTTGTGAAGCTTCACTTATTATATTAAGTTCTGTCTTATCCAATGTAACACTTGTACAAGGAATATTTATAACTTCTTGCATTTCAACAGTTACTTCACAAGTAGAAGTTTGAGTTCCACAAGTAGCAGTTATAGTACAATTACCTGTTCCAATAGGAGTAACAATACCATTCTTCACAGTAGCAATATTTTCATTATTTGAAGACCAAATTATTGAATCAGTAGTATCAGATGGAATAACTGTTGCTACTAATGAAAACGGATTATTATCAGCGATGCTTAATACAGTTCTATCTAAAGATATAGATGTACAACTTCTATCTATTACGCCAATATTATACTCTGTAAATAAAGGTAACACTTCATAGTTTATAGCATCCAAAGAAGCAACCTCTTTTGTTCCACCAGTATAATATAAATTGTCAGTACTATATACTAAATCATCAATGGTATAAATAGTTCCATATTGCGTGTATTCTGTTTGTTCTACGTCATCCCCAATTTTAAATGTCTCAAAATCATCAGTAGTATAACAATACTGATACGTTTTCATATTCAGTTTTATTGACACATCCTGAACTTTAACATTTGCATAAATAGGATAATCAGAAAAGAAAATATGATACTTCGGTTTAGTAGTTGAATCATTAATAATAAGACAATACCTCTTTGTGGAAATTTCATTAAGATTGATTTCCTTTCCGTCTATAAGTATTGTACGAGTTTCATTGCTTGTCTCATAAGGAATAATCCCAATCATCATCAATCTTTGTAACGTTACTTTTGCCATCCATCTGCATAAATCATTTGTATAGTGACTATTATCACTTAACATTCCTAAGTTACTTTTTCTCATATCTTTCCAATAGAAATTATTTAATTCCGATGCACATGTCTTATATGCATCTAACCAATATGTCATTGAAGAATTTGGTAGCTTCGTTATTAGTTGAGTAATAAAAGGAACATTATCAAGATTTAGTTCACTTCGTAATACATTAACAAGCTCTCGTAACTCATCTTTATAATATTGTGCATATGAACTTTCTCCATCTCCCTGATTCCATAGAATAGCTACTATTTCAAATTCTGAGCCATAATTCTTTATACACTGTCTTATTGCTCCAATAGCTTCATAAGCAAGTTTTCTAATATAAGAATGTCTTGACATACTTTTTGCGTCTATAGTCTCATTATCAACTGACCATAGCAAACCATTATCACCTAAAGCTTCACAAGAAAGAGCAGTTGCACCAATAGCATATTTGATTACATATATATCTTCTTGTAAAGCATCAGTTATATATTTCCATAAATATGTATCATATCCATGTGTCAAATATCCATTCATAGAATATCTGCAATAGTCTCTAAAATTACCACCACAATCATTAAAGCTGTAATGTACATTATCAAGACTACCATTACTATTCAAAATGCCATTATCTATTTCATCTCCCCATGTAGCTCCAACAGCATTTGATTGCCCTAATATAATAAAACATTTCTTCTTTCCAGTGCATTCAAATTCTGAATTACCTCCACTAATTTTTAATATTTCACTTGCAAAATCTTTAGCGTTTATTTTTTCAGTTGTTCCTCTTTTGTTTCTTATTGCATCAGCAATTGTTGTCAAATAATTAGTAAGAACCATCTAACACACCTCCAATTGCTGATTCTATCTTTTCATCAATAACTGGATATAGATTCTCAGCTAAATAAACATGTACCTGCTCATTCACTTTCTCCTGTAATCCTGCTCCACCAAGTCCTAATTGTTCTGCATACTGTTGTGCTGCTGCCAATGTCTTAGCATCAATTCCTGCCATAAAGCCACCACCTTAGTTCCATGAAATTCCGTCAAAGAAATATACAGTTTTTGTTGTATAATCAAAACAGTCACTTCCTTGTGGTACATCGTTTGTTGGCAAATCTTCTTTTGTACATCCGGCAGCGCTAGACATACCATAATGATGTGCTCCATTTAATCCAGTTATTGATTCTAACCAATATTTTTTCATATTTCCCATAATTATTCCTCCTCTTTAACTATGCAATCCTCATAACCATCTGCTATCAATATTGAATCGGTTTCTTGCTTATATACTTCCATCTTATTTGTAAGCAGAAAATATAAAGTATACTTTTCCTGTGCTGCTTCCAATCCGTCCTTATCTTTTGTAGACTCGATTCTCGATGCAATCCATTTACTCATTTGACGTATTACCCCCATCTTCCTTTAAAATGTAATTAAAAAGAAGCTCTTCAACTGCGTTATTCGTGCAATCTAAGGCTTCCTTTGTTTCATTAAGTTCTTTATTCAGTTCTTCTATTTTCTTGTTCGAATTTTCAAGCTGTTTTCCTAATGTTAATGGTTCATCTTTGCATTCTTCTTCTGCACTTGTTGAATATAGAAAACCATCTGCAAAAGATTGCTTAATGACTTTATGATCTGGATAGCTTCCTAATATTTTTCCATCGTCTGAATAGATTTGAAAACCACTTGTGTTCGGTTCATAATCTTCATAGAAAATAACTTTTATGTCATTCTCTAATTTTTCAATTTTACATTCATATTTTTTATTTGAATCATTAAATCTTAAAAACATATTTTCTCCCTTCTTAATCAGAATTTAACTAAGGATAACTTTATAGTTGAAGCCATATCTGCAAGCGGATATGGAAGTTGTTACGGAAGCTCTGGTTCGCCATCTAGTACAATTATTAAAACCTATGATTCAACAAGCGGAAAGCTAACGATAACAGG
>JALEWA010000094.1 GCA_022788085.1 Lachnospiraceae bacterium | reverse complement strand
CCTTTTCGGTGGAATTTTCCGTCTCGGATACGATTTCCTCAGTTGGTATGAATACCTGTTCCTCCTCGTCCTCCATAATCATGCTGCCATAATCCTTTTTCTCCTTCATTTTCCAAGGAGTGTAACGTATCTCTTCATATCCCGGTGTCGGCTCAAATGGCAGCCAGCCAATTCCTTCGATATACACCTCTGGCCAGGCATGAGCCATATTTGCAGTAACCGTCATCTTTTTATTCGTGGTAACAGGTACACAGAAGCCCTCCACATATCTTGCCGGTATCCCTTCCGCCCTTGCCATAAGCACAAAAGCAGTTGCAAAGTAAGAGCAGTAACCCTTTTGGCTCTCCAAGAGAAAGTAGTCCAGAAAATCCTCCTGATTAATGATGGAATCCGGCAGTTTTCCCGGATTCTTCGTATAAGTATAAGAAGAAAGCTCCTTCTCCATTGCCCTAAGCTTCTGAATTGTAGTTTCAGCAGCTTCTGGTCATTTCCGACAAATCCGCTCATCAGCCTGCCGTCCTCGGAAAATCCTGCCTTTGCAGTACCAAAGTCCTCCTGTCCATTTCGTTTCCGCTCCTCCTGCCATATCGTAATATCTTCTTTGATGTTACGATATGCGTCCTTAACAAATTTCCAGTCATACGGCTTTGCAGGAAATGGCATGAGATACATTAGAACCATATAAGCGGCACAAAAGGGCAATATCCACAGTACATATTCCCGCCTATCTCTTTTCTTCTTTTTCTCCCAATTGCGTTGCGTTCTTTCTATGTAACAAATGGCGATATATCCCAGGGCCATGACTACACCAAAATGACTTACTTCCCTTTTTAAAACCATATAGGCAATCATTCCAATAAGTAGTCCTGCCGCCGATATGTCACACAAAACTGCATACTTTTCTGCCAGTATTTGAAAGGAATAACAACATGCCGTAATAATCATGGTCTGTATCAGTTCATATCCCCTAATCCATTCCTGATTCCAGCCCTCTTTTCCAATCAGCCATTCTGCATAGCTTACAAGAAAATCACCTGTCTGTAAGACACCGTTAAATATCGCCAGAATTACAACGCATACTGTTAAAATCATGCTACATATCAGTCGTTCTCTAGCTCTTCCATAATTCATAATGGTAAGGATACACACAAAGAAAACAGCAGCCAGCCAATGCCAGCCTCCCACTTCACGAATACCAAAAGCACTGCCACATCCTTCTATAACAATACAGACCAACAGTACGACATGAAGAATACGAAATATCATTTCTTTTCTCATAGCAATTCCTCCAGGTCTGCTTCTATTGGTAAAGCAATAATTTTTAATCTACTGTTTCCCTGACGGATATACTGTTCCATATCTTCGCCCGTAATGGTATATAATACAATCGATAATCCACCCACAGACAGCATCCGCAATATTTTCCCTGTCATCAAATACCACCTTTGCTGTTTCCTGATAAAAGGCTTCAAACTGATTAATCCCTTCCACATGACTTCTCCGCATTCCTTTTTGACCATAAAAAACAGTAAATGGAGTATTTTTCTTAGCAAAGAAAACACCTAATGCCAGAATGGTTTCTAATATCTGATTTTCCAATGGCAGATAGACAAATGCATCCTCACTGTAGCGTTTCGTATCATATAAGAAAACAATTCCCTGCTTTTCCTCACCTAATAAACATCTTGTTTTCAGCTTCTGCTCCTTGGCTGTTGCCTTCCAATGAATCAGCTTTAATGCATCTCCTGCTGTATAATCCCTGACAACCACATCCGGCTCTGTCTGCATAAACGGTGTCTTCTGACATCGAAATGCTACGATATCCTGAATACTGGATAATTCCTTCTTGTGAATGATTCTTGGGTAGACAAGTGCCTTAATTGTGCTTGGAATGGCATATCTCAAACGAAACAGGCGAAAGAAATCCGTTATGATAATTTCCTTTACTCCAACCTCATATTCGCCGCGATACTTGCAAACAAGCTTTGTACGGCAGGTGTACCTGTCACCCGGCAATAATTCATATTCCTCATCATCCGGCATTTCTAATACATAGGAAAGACCGGAAAACAGTCTTGCACTAATGCCTGCAAACGCATAAAATGTACTATTCTGCAATACGAAATAATAGGGCATGGGCTGTTTACATATAATGCTTCTGCTCTCAATTTCCTGATAGATTCGAAACTGTAAGTAAACCAATAAAAGATAGGCAAAAGAAATCACCGGAACAAGGGTCATGCCAAAGAAAAAACCATAGCTTATAGCTCCTCCATAAAATGAAATTGCAATAAGTGACAATATCCATAACAGGAAAAAAATACCCCTACGTGTTTTCATACTTTTTCCTCTCCTACACAGGTATTCTTGCTTTTAAAACAAGACTACTTAAAATACCTGCCGCATCTTCCTTTGCAATCTTTGCCTCTGAGGTTAATACCAGTCTGTGCAGCAAGACGGATTCTGCTATTTTTTTCACATCATCAGGTTTTACATAATCCCTGTTCTGTAAGAAGGCTTTCGCCTGCGAGCAGCGAATCAGGGAAAGCATTGCCCGTGGACTTGCCCCAAGAAGAAATCTTGGTTCCTTTCTGGTAAGCTCTATCAAATCCTCTATATATCCAAGAATAACATCATTTACCTCAACTTCTTCCACTGCCTTTTTCAGCATCAGTATATCTTCTGCACTACAAACCCTTTGAGCCGTATCCGGCGTCTGCCCTGACAGAAATTGGGAAGCCATTAATATCTCCTGATCTCTATCCGGATAACCAATGGAAACCCTCATCATAAAACGATCCATTTGTGCCTCAGGTAAAGGATATGTCCACCTGCAAGCAGACAAATCAGGATTTTTTCCACTACCTCCTCTTTACCTACAAATACTTTATTAATCGCTGATCTTATCTGCTCTAATCTTTTATATTCTTTTTCGTTTTGCATTCCCCAACCTCCCATTACTTCAAAAAGACTGGATTTCTCCAGCCTTTTTATATGCTTATTTTCTCTTTATCGGTAACCAAATGGCACTTTCGTAATCCACATCTGTTGTATCACCCTTGCTATACCATTCAATATTAGCACCCATTGCAATTTCATATTCTTCATTTCCGGGCAGCCATTCCTGAAATATTTTTGTATTGATTTTTTGAAGCGCCTCAGGCATAGGACCCTTGCAGGAGAATTTTGCCCATTCCAGTCCTGGGAATTCATATACACTCATTCCCTCCGGTACTTCACCCTCCGTATAGCTTCCTGCAATCAGATATCGGAACTTTCCTTCTTTACCGGTGTCATCAATACAGACTCCATATTCACCTACACAACAATTACAAATTGTCTCTTCCACTTTTCCATTCGGTTTTCCTTTTTCCATGAGCAGCTTTCTATACTTCTGGTAAAATTCATCCCAGAACTTTGGTATTTCCTGATAACTTTCATCATTCGTAAATTCCCTTTCAAAGCCAATCAACTTAAAGCTCTTCATCTTTTCTACTACATAGTCCATGTCATTTCCTCCTTGAATCGTGATTTTGATTTTTAGAGGCAGAAAAACCTTTATTTTGCTACTATCCTTCCTAAGCTGCATAGGGCTTACTCCATGAAAACGGGCAAAAGCCTTAGTAAAGCTCTCCGGTGTCTCATAGCCATACTTGTATGCTAAGTCAATCACCTTTTCCTTATCTGCAATCACATCCAGAGCTGCAAGGTACAATCTGCGGTTTCTGATATATTCCGTTACGGAATATCCCGTCATGATTTTGAAGCCCTTTTGCAGATAAAATGGAGAAATGGCAACCTCATTTGCTACATTCTCAGCACATTTTGCCTCCAGCAGATGCTCATCCATATACTTAATTGCTTTTTTAATACTTGTTATCCATTCCATGCAGCTTTTCTTCCCTTCCCTGCCTCTATGGTTTAATCATACCGATATCAGAAGCAGAATTCCTGTCATTTTCTGTCCACATTTGTACATGTACAAGACTACAATAAATCTCTCATTATGTACAAGTGGCTGTACGATAACATGCATAAAAAGAAGGATAAGTTACATTCCCTTTTATCTGATTACTGTTCCAAAAGGCATCAGTGCAAGCTTTGCAAGCTTAAAATGCTGAAGCCCAAAAGGTATTCCAATAATGGTTACACATAGTAGTAATCCAAATGTCAAATGCTCCAAGGCAAGCGGCAGGCCTGATACAATCAGCCATATTATGTTTAGCAGAAAGGAACCTGCTCCACCGCCATAATCAACCTCTTTTCCAAATGGAAAGAAACTAAGTGATGCAAGCTTAAAGCACTGTGTTCCTACAGGAATTCCTACAATCGTAATACACCACAAACATCCTGCTAAACACCAGCTAAGCCCCGAAATAGCACCACCAAAAATAAACCATAATAAATTACCTAAACATCCCATACTCTTTCATCCTCTCTCTTTAACCTTTATAATTTGTATATTATGAAAAAAGACTTCTATCACAACTATTGTCATAATAAAAGTCTTACTATCGAAAATATATCACACCTCTTATACCAAGTCAACGGACTTACATAAACAAATATTAAAACAAATTTCCTATTCTTCTGATTCCCTCTTCTATCATTTCCTTAGAGGCATTGGTATAGTTCAGACGCATTGTATTGGCAGCTCTTCCATCTGTATAGAAAGGATCACCCGGTACAAAGGCAACCTTTTTCTGAATTGCTTTGTCAAACAGGTCTTTTGCGCTCTGCCCTTCAGGAAGAGTCGCCCATATAAACATACCTCCATCCGGTCTGGTAAATGTAACCTCCGCCGGAAAATAAGTTTCCATAGCCTTAATCATCGTTTGACACTGTTCCTTATATAGCTCTCTAATCTTTTGTATGTGTTTTTGTAAGTCATTATGTATTACATAATCCCACAAACAATATTGTGAAAAGATATTGGAGTGTAAATCAGCTGCTTCCTTTGCCGTATTGATATATTTACGAAGCTTCTCATCCTTGATAATCATAAATCCCAGACGCATTCCGGGCGTAACTGTTTTCGAAAAGGTACCAAGAAGAATACTTTCCTCTAAACCATCCTTACTTATATATCCATTTACTTTTCCACTGAAGCTTAACTCTCCATAAGGATCATCCTCTACCAGAATACAGTGATATTTTCTTACTAAATCCAGTACTGCTTTGCGTTTTTCCTCAGAATAAGTTAGTCCTGTCGGATTCTGGAAATTAGGAACTACATAGGCAAATTTTACATTTCCCTGCTTTAATACCTCTTCAAGTTGACTAATATCCGGTCCATCCTCCAAGAGTGTTACTCCACAGAAATGCGGCTGATACTGTGAAAAAGCCTGAATTGCACCAAGATATCCCGGTTCTTCCATTATTATGTTATCCCCTTCATCAATCAGAACTTTCGCAATCAAATCAAGTGCCTGCTGTGAACCTGTTGTAATAATAATATCATCCGGTTCTACCGCTAACTGATACTGATTTCTATATTTTTCAGCAATATACTCACGCAAGGATAATAGTCCTGCTGTTGTAGAATATTGAAAGACACGGCTTCCATAATCCGTAACCACCCTGTCCATAGACTCCTTTAATGCTTCCTGCGGGAAGGATATGGGATTAGGAAGTCCTCCCGCAAAAGAAATCACATCCTCACTCTCCGCAGCCTTTAATATTCCTCTGATAAAGGATGGTGGTGTCTGTCTGATTCTCTTCGATACGATATTGTTCATAAATATCCCCGCCTTTCTATAATATGTACTCACGAAATACTACCTGTGTACAGTAACATTCCGAGAGCACATGAAGTGAATAGTTACAGTTTACACTTGAAAATGTATGCATACAATTGTAAAATTGTATGCAAGACGATTTTTAACAAAAAGGAGATACCTATGCCTGTTAATTCTTTTGATAATTACCCTATGAGCTGGAAGCCTGTACTTGACAGTAATACGAAAAAACCAATCTATATCTATCTTGCTGATACCCTGGAGGCTGATATTTTAAGTGGAAAGCTGACACCTGGGACAAAACTGCCTCCTCAAAGAGAGCTTGCTGATTATCTGGACATAAACCTAAGTACTGTTACAAGAGCCTTCAAGCTTTGTGAGCAAAGAGGGCTTATTTGCAGTGTTGTCGGAAATGGTACCTATATTTCTTCAGATGCAGCTTCAAACAGCATGCTTATGTTAAATAATCCAAATCAGAATATTATTGAAATGGGTGCCATCTTACCTAATGCCGAATTTAACAAGCTGGTATCCTCCTACCTGCAGGTAATGTCAACAGAACCTGATTTCTATAAGCTTTTACAATATGGAACCATTGAATATGATGATTTACAGATTCAGGCAGCAAAGAAATGGCTTTCTTACTTTTCCCTGACCTCCTCAAGAGAGCATATCCTGTACAGTACCGGAAGTCAGAATGCCATTTTTGCAACACTTGCTGCAGTTTTTCAATCCGGAGACCGCATTGCCACCATGCCAACCACCTATCCGGGGCTTAAGGTCGCCGCAAAAATACTTGGTATCCATCTGGTACCGCTACATTTGGAAAATGGAGAAATAACAGAAGCTGTCCTGCAATATGCCTGTAAAATACAAAATGTAAAGGGCTTTTACTTTATTCCTGATTTTCATAACCCTACTTCAGAATTACTTTCTGTTAATACAAGAAAGCAGATTGCTTCCTTTTGCGAAAAAGAAAAAATACCGTTTATTGAGGATGCTATTTACAGTCTCTTTATGCCAGAACCTCTGCCACCCATTTCATCCTTTGCACCGAATCAAGGTATCTTCATATCAAGTACCTCGAAGACACTTGCACCGGGACTTCGCCTTGCCATCGTCCACTGTCCGGCAACCGTCTATCCTGCACTAAAAGAAAGCCTGTATGGAATGCAGATAGCTCCGCCTGCATTACTTATGCAGCTCTTCACCAGAATTATCTTATCCGGTCGCTTCGAAGAGATACGAAGACTTCGTATCAAGGATTTAGAGGAACGTAACCGTCTCTTTGATGAAATATTAAAAGACTGTGAAAATACAGGTGATTTTCACAGTCCTATTCGTTGGGTTACATTACCGGAACATATCGCACCGGCACAATTTGAAGCAATGGCATTATCCGAAAACCTTCAGGTATACAGCGCTGACCGCTTTACCGTAGGCTCTGAGTCTGTGCCAAATGCCATTCGTGTTTCTCTAATATCTACACAGCAAATAGAGGTTTATAAGGAAGGATTAGATATATTAAAGAAGCTACTGAACTCATGATAGCAAAACATAACTTTTATCTCTACCCTATCAGTGCTTCCTTTCCTGCTTATAGAATAAAGGATATCGCTTTGCGATATCCTGCGCCGCATTTGCGTCGCTTTTACCGACATCTTTCATTTCTGCGAATAATATTTAAAATCTAATTACCGCAAACGAATGCTCCGGAAGCATAATTCCTTCATCCAGCTTACCATTTTTCTCTGCAACTGCCACTCTTTCAGGATTCTCAAGACAATTATATGCATGTAAATCATCTCCTGTAAGGAGTGTCATGGTATAGTCTTGTCTT
>JALEWA010000091.1 GCA_022788085.1 Lachnospiraceae bacterium | reverse complement strand
GCAAACGAATGCTCCGGAAGCATAATTCCTTCATCCAGCTTACCATTTTTCTCTGCAACTGCCACTCTTTCAGGATTCTCAAGACAATTATATGCATGTAAATCATCTCCTGTAAGGAGTGTCATGGTATAGTCTTGTCTTTCCTTCCACTCTGTAGCAAGTTCTAATTCCAGCTTTATAGATTCTTCCTTAGAATTTACGATTTTAATAATTACCTCCTTCTTCTTGCTGTCAAGGCTTAACGAATAGTAAATACCCTCTTTTGCTGTCTCCTTCTCTTGCCCATTCGTATCCAAGGTCACATCACCCATATGATTGCTGTACATGCATTGTACATGATAACTTGGTGTACCATATGATTTTTCGCCATCAAACCAAATCATGTCCGGTGACCACTGTGCATAGCCTACTCTTGCAAAAAGTGGTGCATAAGAGGCTAATACAACCACATCTGAATTTCTCTCAACGCCTGTCAAAAAAGCAGCTTCTGAAAGTGCACCCTCTAAAGTATTTGCATCATCCCTGTTAAATCCACTGACAGGATGCGCTGCATATTCTCCTGAAAATACCTTTGTAGTTCTTGGATAATTGTCATAGAAATCAACATGCTCATACAGCCATTCCGGCTTCACATAATAATGCTCATCAACGGCATATACGAAATGTTCCTTATCTTCATTTTCATGAAAGAATTTCCATGCTTTTTCATATTTTTCAGAGGTAATGTCCGGTCCTGCAGAACCAATCAGCTGTATCTGTGGCGCAACGGCATGTATTGCTTTCTCAAACTCTGTATATCGCTCGAAAAAGTCAGCCCTCTGGGTCTGCCACTGTTCATTTCCGATTCCAAGCATCGTTAAGTGAAATGGCTTCTCATGTCCAAGCTTTGCACGCACAGCTCCCCATTTCGTGTTGATATCTCCATTTGCAAATTCTATCAAATCTAATGCATCCTGCAGGAACTCCTGAAATTCTTCACTGTCGATGGAAACCTGCTCTGTTGACTGATACTGGCATGCAAACCCAACATTCAAAACAGGAAGAGGCTTACAGCCTAGCAGCTCACAAAGCAGAAAATACTCATAGAAACCTAATCCCATAGTCTGATTATAGTGAGAATATTCACTATGAAAATCATTCTCCTTGCAGTTTCCATGTACCGCCCATCTGTTCCAATTATTCTTTCTTCTCCATGGCTCCTTTAAACTGTCCTTATAGCGGTATCTGTTTTGCAGAGTATTCCCTTCCACAATGCAACCACCCGGGAAACGAATAAAGCCCGGATGCAGCTCCTGCAAAAGCTTGAACAAATCAGCTCGAAAAACTCCTGCAACTGCATTTGCCGGAAACATGGAAATATAATCAAATTCTACCGTTCCGGCTTCTTCAAGAAGCATCCTGAACTGTGCTTTTTTACAGGTCTCCTTAGCTGTCATATGCACAACATATTTTCTATAATAATTATAGCTTTCTTCTTCAAAATCATCAGCCCTCACATGGCATTCTGCAAAGATTCTTTCACCCTGTGCCACCTGAATGACATAATCACCTTTATATTTTACAGGTCTTGCCCAAAAGGTAATGATATATTCCGCATCCTTCTCCAGATAAATGCCATCATATGCTTTGTTGACAATTCCGGCATGACTTATAGAGGTTGATACCCGCATATAATGAGGATTCTCCTCACACAAGGAACTCCCCATATAAATATCACGAATAACAGCCTCTTCATTCGGATATGCACCCCAGCCGTAACCGCCATCTTCCTTTACATAGTAGTCATCCTTGTCCCCAAAAGCTTCTAAAAACTCAAAAGACCGGTTTTCCAGCATTTCTGCATACAAGCCGCCATCTGCAGCATAATTGATATCTTCAAAGAATAAACCAATCATGTCATCTTGTATTGCATGCTTCCTGTTGCTTCCAATATTCAATTTCATAACCATTACCCCCATGAAATGTCGTCGGACATTATATTTTGTTATATATGCATTTTATCATGCAATGCTAGGGCTGTCTATTCGTTTGATATTCAAAAAGCCGATACATTTTTTTTGCCATATTTCCACCAAGAACACATTTGAAAAATTGCCTCTCAAAACCTTTTAATTCATTAATCAGATAATCCGGCGTCAGGTCATGCTCTTTCACAAAGCCAATCCCTGTTTGCTCCTCCAGATATCCTGGCTCATCAAGCCCATGAAGGTTCTGCACCCCGACGGAATTAACAGGGTTCTTGTATTTTGATGCTCTTGCGGCAAATTCCGTATAGCAATCCATGAATATATGTACATTCTTATAATGCTTCTGTAAAGCATCCAGCAATTGCACAAGCTCCTGTAGTTTTAGATACATGGAAACACCTTCCATAATCACGATTACCTGCTCTGTCTTAGGAAGCTCTGCAATCCACTCTGTCTTACTTGCATCTGCGCAAAGCATATGGTAGCTTTCCGTTTCCTGATAATACTTCTTTCTCTCCTGAATAACAGAAGGGAAATCAATATCATACCATGTGTTTTTTATATTTCCTATTCTCTCAATTCTGCTGTCCATTCCACATCCTATATACAATACAGATGCCGAAGGATATTTCTCAAGCTTCTCTTTCACCCAGGAATCAAATACCGCAGAACGCATTCCCATATAATAAGTCAACCACTTAGACTTTGCTTTCCCCTTTAATGGAAAGCCTTCCTTTTCCCATATCATCTCAGCTTTTTTATCTTTTAAAATAATCCCTTTTTTACTGACTGACGCTTTTCCATATAAAGGAATATATAATGTTTTATTTACTCCGTTCATAGAATCCCTTCTTGCTTACAAATACTGTATCCCATTTTCCAAAGCAATTCTACTCTTTCAAGACAAATGACACTTTTCTGCCGATAAGGTGCACACAACTTTATAATTACTTTATAAGAAAGAAAAAATCCACCCAACCAATGGCGATAAGACAATCATGATAATTGAAAAACACAGAGAGGATACTGAAACTAAAGTTGCTCTTTGGGACGATGGAATCATTCCATTTAATAAAACATCAGAGCGCACCTGCAAAAAGTCATCAAAAAGCCCTGCCAAAAAGCCACCGATACACATGATGATCGGGCATTTCGTAAGAACCGATAAACTACCTGCTAATACACCACTGATACAAAGAATAGAAATCCTGCTATATCTCCAATGTGAACAGTATTGTACAAGCTTTGCGCCGGCTGCTCCTCCCAGACCCATAACAAAAAGTGCAGGCCCCAAAAGTCCCTCCGGTAAGCCTTCCAGCGGAAGCTGCGCCTGTAAAAAGAAAAGTAAAAGTGTTGCTATCGCTCCAACCAGGGAATTCCATAACATCAGACATGCTGCCTTAAGATTATTTTTCAAGAAAGCTGCACTAGTACTTATGCAGTCCCAAATTCGCTGTATTGCATTCCTGTTACAACAAGCTTCAGATACAGGAATTTCCTTTAATTGAAAGCTAAAATACAGGCACAGGGTTCCTAAAACCATATCAATAGAATACGCTTTTTGATAACCAATCCATAATGCCAGACCCGCACAAAGCATAGCGGATGCATTGCCAATTCGATAAATCATCATTTCTGTGGAAGCATATTTGTTATACTCTGTTTCTTTTCCAGCTTTTTTCAAACTGTCATAAGCTAATGCTTCACGTGTTCCGGAAGCAAAATTATACCCTAATGCATCCAGCATAATTGCTACATAAACCCCTGCTACCGATTTGGAGATTACCATAAGAAATGCAGAGAAAACGAAGAAACACTGGCTTGCGATCATCGTTTTCTTCCTGCCAAATACATCCGAAATAACACCGGAAGGGATTTCAAACAGGAGACTTGCCACATGGAACAGACATTCCGCAAAGCCAATCTGAACCATGGAAAATCCTCTCACTGCTAATAAAGCCACCCACGAAGCACCTGCTATCTGAAAGCTGCTAAAGGCTGAAATGGCATACAAACTCTTTATTTGTTTTCTAATTTTAAACATAAAAAAATCTCCTTTTCAAATAAATACTTATCTGATTCGGAGATATATGCGACACGAAAGATGATTCATTTTTTATAGAATTCATCTAAAAAAGGGCGCACTATCCCCGTTAGAGCATAATACACAACCTTTTATCAGCTGAATATTGATGTTTTTCCAACTCATACGTGCGTCCTTCCTTTCCTTCTTTATTGCACAATTATATACTATTTCATTTTACATATCAACATAATGCAGGAATAAACCTGGAAAAAATATCATACCACCCATCTTAACAACCCATGTCTGTTGCAGTATGCATAAATAAAACCATGTCCTTTACGGCGGAAGCTTACTTCTGCATTTTGTTCCGGATATAGCTTTTTCATCTCTGTTGTATCCGATGTCACATAGGCTATGAATTTGCCCTTACTTCCCCTGTCAACAGCTCTGCTATCGAAACCCCAAGACTTTTAGACAAGTCCTCCAGAATCCCGATATCCGGTAACCCTTTATTCGTTTCCCATTTTGATACTGTCTTTTCACTAACACACAACTTTTCTGCTAATTCCTTTTGTGTAAGCTGCTTCTTTTCACGAAACTCTTTTATCACATTTCCTGTCACATAATTCATAAGCTTTCCCTTCCTTTCAAGGCTTTATTCTAAGGTATGCTTATTTCTTTCACAACCTACGCAAAGTAGAGTGGCAACCTATATTACTACCTTGCACATCGCTCCTGTAGGCCTTTTACAACATCCTGCAGGTTCTTCGCCTTATCCAGACGTTCCATAGTTGCTTCATCAGGTTTATCAAATATCCCTTCAAGAAAGTACTCATCATACTCTTCCCTTGACATAAATGCAAGCTTTCTCTCATTTAGGGAGAATTGTGCATCCACTCCCGGCTTGTTTCCCCTGGCATCCAATTCTATCCATTTTCCCTCCAAATAAACAGCATTATAACAATGCAGACAATATCCTAACGAATCGTCATCTGCTAATGTTAAGTGCTCATATCGAAAACCTGCCGGAATTCCCTGTGAACGCAATAAGGCTGCAAGCAGATTAGATTTTGCATGGCATATCCCTGTCTTCTGCTCCAATACATCTGATGCTCTTGCAGTTACCACTGTCGCATTGCAATCAAAAGAATGTGGTATCTCATCTCTGACAAATAGAAATGCCTTTTCTGCCTTTTGTACATCTGTCATCTCTTCAGAGAAAAGCTCTTTTGCTTTTTTCTGAATATTTTCTGCCATATAATCCACATAATATGTATTTGCTAAAAATTCTTCCATTTCTCTAATCATTCCCTATGTATCTATCCTTACCAGCTCATGTATACTTTTATTCCGATAAACCAAATCGCCTCTGCTAGAGAAATCTTGGCTTTCCCAAAAGGCATTGCCAAGGCTGTTTCTTTCAAAAACTACAAGCGCTACCTTATGAATTCCTTCCTTTTCAAGTGCATCCAATGCATGGTCTACCAGCTTTTTCCCAATTCCCTGCTTTCTATATTCCTGATTAACCGTGGTGTGGTATATGAAACCTCTTCGCCCATCGTGTCCCGATAGAATAACGCCTATTATCTTATTATCCTGTTCTGCAACGAAGCACGTTGAAGGATTTCTTTTCAAAAATTTCTCAATCCCTTCCTCGGAATCATCCAGATTGTTCAGTCCCATTCCTGTTGTATTGATCCAAAGGTCATACACCTGCTTATAATCTTCTATTACCATTTGTCTGATTTTCATAATACTGCCTCCTTCTTTCCTTGAAATTTTTCTAAACGATAATGTCCTTCATCATCCAGCTCTTTTACTCCATTTTTATAGTCATAGCCCAACTTTCGGTAAAATTCTGTCCCTGTAATTGATGCCGGTATCTCAATTCTTTCTGCCCTTGTAAAAAGCTCATCCTGCTCCAGGATCTGTATAATCTTTCTTCCAATTCCCATTCCATGATACTCCGGCAATACAAATACGGTAAGAATAATACTCTCTGTTTCACTACCCCAAAAGCTTGAAATAGAACCTACCCCAACAATTTCCTGCTTATGTAAAAATACATACATATTTGCATAGCTTGCGACTTGGCGAACCCAGTCTACATCATGCGTTTTCACCAATTCATTGATAGCCTTTTCTCCATAATCCTTGATATTGACTTCCTTAAAGTTTCGGATTATCAGATTATGAACTGCTTGGGCATCTGCATCCTCATATCTTCGCACTGTCACTACTGTCTTCTCATAATCAACTAGCGTCATTTTATCATTTATTACTTTTTCTTTCCCTCTTCGAATGAATCCACACTTCTCGTATAAATGGCAATTACCCTTTTCCTGTAGAATAGTATCAAGCCTCCATGTAACCGCCTGACTGTATTTTGAAAACAGTAATTGTATCACAACAAACCCAATCCCCTTATTCTGATATTCCGGGAGAATAAATAACGGACTGATATAAATCATTTGATCTGGTTTCTTACGAATTCGAACAGCCCCAACATTGTTTCCCTGATAATTTATTAAGTAGTAATCTGTTGTATCCTCTTGCAATTGTCTTATTACCTTCTCCACGTCTTCCTTTGCCGGACTCGTCTCATCATCATGATACCTCTCATACAAAGGTAAAAAGGCTTCATATTTCATTTTATGAATCAACTCTGCATCATCTCTTGTTGCAAGAATCAAATTAATTTCTCCCTTCATTTTGTCTCCTTTCTTGTGCATAAAAAAGAGTTTGCTCAGCAGCAAACTCTCAAAGAATTTTCTTCGAAAATTCTTTATTGAGCTCCACTACATACGAGCACTTTCCTATCACATAAAAAAATCGCACCAAACATGTGTGTTATGTCTTGTGCGATAGTTTGTAATATTAAATGTAATACAGAATATAATGTCAAATAAATTACAATTACATTTCACTCTATGCACAGACATATAAGACCTATTGACCTATAACTGTGCACGAATATTGCTACAGTTATACGTAAATACGTCTATCATACATGTACATATAGCGTCTTAAATGTAAATTGTGATTCATTTGTATGCTCCTTTTTATTTTTTTACCATAGTAGCACCATAAAAAAGTTATGTCAAGCAAATTTTCAGACTTTTCATTCTTTAGCCTAATTCTCCTAACATTTGTGTAGGATTTTCAGCAGCCTTTACTTTTCCAAATGCCTTTACAATCATTCCATTTTCATCAATCAGATATGTGGTTCGTACCACTCCCATAGATACCTTTCCGTAATTCTTCTTTTCCTGCCATACATCATATGCCTGAATTGCAGTAAGCTCCGGATCAGACAATAAAGTAAAGCCAAGGTTATATTTTTCTTCAAACTTCTTATGGGAAGCAACCGAATCCTTACTTACTCCAAGTACTACTGCATTCTTCTCCATAAACTGCGGGTATAACTCACTAAAGCCACAAGCCTGTTTCGTACAGCCCGGAGTACTATCCTTAGGATAAAAATACAAAATAACCTTCTTTCCTGCATACTCACTTAATGTATGAATTTTCCCATTCTGATCAGGTAACGAAAAATCCGGTGCTTTTGTTCCAATTTCCAACATAATAATCTCCTCCTTCTTATTCAACAACAGCTTTCCCTTCTCTCAAAAGGAAAGCTGCTTTCTCTTCCAACATAAACATTTACGATTCATAGATTGGCTCAAAATCCTCTGCTCCATGTCCGCATAATGGACAGGTGAAATCTGTCGGAAGCTCACTTCCTTCATAAACATAATTACAGATTTTACAACGCCATCCTACAATCTTCTTATCAGTAGCTTTAGCCTCTGGCTTTGGCTTTACCTTACTCTGATAATCAGCATATGTCAGCGGAGCGTTTTCACTCAACACTTTTGCATCCTCTACTTCAGCAATAAATAATGTATGGCTGCCTAAATCCTGACTGTCTACAACCTTGCAACTGATTACAGCACATGCCTGCCATCCTAAGTATGGAATACCATTTGTATCTGTAGGTACCTTCATATTCTCAAACTTATTTACATCTCTTCCTGATTGAAATCCAAAATGCTTGATTGTCTCAAATGTGCAGGTCTGATCCAGCAAGCTTAATGCAAAAGCCTTACTTTGCATAATCAGCTCGCAGGTATAGTTCGCATTAATTACGGAAATCGCAACTCTTGTAGGACTGTTCGCCACCTGCATACAAGTGTTGGTAATACACCCATTTACCTTGTCTCCTGCCTTCGTAGATAGCATAAATACACCGTAACTTAAGCTATATAATGCCTTTTTATCCATTTTTCTATCCCCTTTCTATCTATAATGCATCTCATGATTTCACTTCGTTCCATCATGATTATCCACATTCGCCAAATACTTCGTGCATGGCTCATTGTCTACATTATATCATAATTTCCTGAAAATATGTAAAAAACATATGATTCTCCAGATATTTTATCCTCATTTCTTACTTCTTTCCTGAAATTCCCTTAACTCATGATTAAGAATTCTTGTATCAATTCTTTTCTTCATTCTGTAAATAAAGAAGTACGAAAGATAACAAAATTCCATGAACGCAAAGAAACCTGCATTTACAAAGAACATTCCGTCATACCATTTACAAAAAACTGCAACAACCATATATATAAAAGAGCAAAGCAAGGAATAAACAACCGTTTTCCAACTAAACTCATCCTCTTCGTCAAAATTTGCCATCACATAAAATTGTAAATAACCTATGATGTATGTTGCACAAATCATTTCTATCATATGGATAATGCTTGCATCCAAGCTTCCTCTGATAATCCGAAATATAAAATAATAAGCCAATATGCAACAATAATATAAACACGCCTTAATCTCTATCCCTATGTCTCTGGAAAAAAATAACTCCCAAACTGTTATTTTCTCTTTTCTATCCTTCATAATGATTACCTTTCCTTTCAAAAATCCTGCAAATTGTACAAAATCTCCTTCTATAGAGTTTTCACACTAATGTTCACCCCGTAATATTCTCCTAAACTCCGTTGCATAAGTTCTGGAAATCATGATATGCTCACCATTTTGCATAACAGCATCTATCCTGTTCGATGAAAGGCTTTTTAAGTTTGCCACCCTGTCAATGTTCATAATCATAGACTTGCTACAACGGTAAAAGCTTATATCCTTCAACAATTCTTCCAACTGAGCCAAAGTGAAATTGACTTTATAAACATCCTGTTCTGTATACGCAAATGTCCTGCCATCAACACTTTCAATATAAAGAATCTCCTCTGGTCTGATAACTATCTGAATCTTATCTTTCCATCCTATAATTTTCTTGCTGTCACTTTTGAAAAAAGCAACGATTCTTGCAACTTCTTCATTCATTTCTATGTAATTCAGAATTGCCTCATCCTCGCCACTTGTTATCTGATTTATTGTATATTTCATACCTTTTCTCCCGCATTGCTCTATTTTTTCAATCGGAATCCTATTCCCCAAACAGTTTCAATATATTCCCGTTCTGAATATAACTTTATCTTTTTTCTGATATTACTGATATGTACATTTAACGTCTTATCTTCACCAATATAACACTCTTCCCATGCAAGTTCATACAATTCCTGCTTGCTGTAAATCTTATCGGGATGTTTCATCAAAAGCTCCATGATTGCAAATTCCTGTCTGGTAAAAGATAACGGGGTTCCATTTATGGTAATCAAATGGTTTTCTGAATCCAGATGCAATTCCTGATATACAATCTGGCCTTTCGCTGTCGTTCCTTTTCTCTTTAGCTGTAGCTCTACTCTTGCCAGTACCTCTCTCATATCAAAAGGCTTAGTGATATAATCATCAGCACCTGTCTGTAACAAAAGGACTTTTCCATCCATGTCAGTTTTGGCAGAAATTATGATTACCGGAACCTCTGAAGTCTCCCTGATTTTGGCAAGAACTGACTCACCCGCCATACCGGGAAGCATAAGATCCAGTAAAATAAGAGCATAGGTTCCGCTTGAAAAATATAAAAGTCCCTCTGGTTCTGAAAATGCCTGCTTCACATCATAACCGGCGTTTATCAATAGTTCCTTTAATAAACCATTTATTTCATCGTTATCTTCTATGATTAAGATTTCACTCACTATTTTATCCTCCGGATTCAAAATTTGAACTGCCTTTTAGTCTCGAAACTTTATTTCAAGCTTTACATTTCTCCAGTTCTATCATAATTCTGCCACAGCCATGGTACAGCGCATTATTAATTACATTTTGAATGACTCTCCTTAGTTCTTTATCTGATGCGAAAGCATAAATTTCCTTTTCAGGGAATATGATAACCGGTTCGCCTAGCGTTTCCTCTATCTCTTTATAATATAAAAACAGACTTTCACTGACAAGACGTGTAATATCACATTTTTCTATCACTGTCTTCCTGTCATTGCTGACCACTGTAGAATAATCATAAAAATCCTCCAACATGACCTGAAAACCTTTAAGCCGCCCTGTAATGATTTGTGCATACTCTTCTCTTTTCGCCTCATCCTTTGTATCCAGAAATAACTGAAAATATCCCGAAATAGAAGTAATCGGTGTGCGAATATCATGGGATACATTAGACACAAGCTCTTTAAATGCCTGTTCCTGTTCCCTATGCTTTTTTCTTTCTTCACGTTGCTTCCTTATATTCGAATTCAGTTCCTTCTGCAGCTCATGAAAAGAACCTTTTACAATATCCAGCCAGATATCGGTATTACTGTCCTCCGTTCTGTGAACACGCAATTGGCGACAGATGGATTTCATCTGCCGCCCATATAAAATAAGCAGGATTGATAATGATAAACATATAAAAAAAAGCACTATTGTAGTTATTATCCATAGATTAATACTCATTATCGTTCCTCCTCTCATAAAACAACTCCTGTTTCCAGGAGTCGTCCTCAAAAATTTAAAAATAAAATAACTCTTCAAACTTTACATCAAGCGCAATGCAAAGAATCAATGCCAGTTTTGCAGTTGGATTAAATTGTCCTGTTTCAATTGAACTGATTGTATTTCTGGAAACACCCACCATTTCAGCAAGCTTTGCTTGTGAATAACCGTGTTCTGTTCTAATTTCTTTTAATCGATTTTTCAGTACTAATTCATTTTCCATATAAACACCCATGTTTTTCCAGCTCTTTATATTATTACCGATGAATTGATTAAGTTGTAAATGTGTGAAACTGACAATAAAACTACAAAAACTGTATACCCTATAGCAAGAAACAGTTCATGTTTTCTATGCATTTTCATATACTTTACCCAAAATCCCGCCATAGGCATGGAAAACACAATGGCATATAATCCATAATTCATGCCACCACCAACAAAAATCTGAATCACAAAAAAAATTGTTACCAATATTCCTGCACAAATACAAGCATAAGAATTACCTAAAACAACAACTTCTTTTTCAAAAATATCCTGATTTTTGTTTTCTTTTCTACTTAATTCTAAAATTTTTTCTCTCTCCATATTGATATCTCCTCATTAATGCCAAGTTTTCTTTGCATTTATAATATACTATTGCCAAGTATACTTGTCAATATGTTTTACAAAGTTTAGAAATAATTCTTATGGAACAGTATAGGTTGGAAGTTCTGTTCTTTTACATCAATCGGAGATTTCCCAAAAACAAAGAGTTATTTTCTTTTGTTAAAAGAGCCTATCAAACAATTTCACATTTTTGGTAACTGTTCAGAGGGTTGTAAAGTAGCTAATATGCCCTTTTACGTGCGAATGTAGTCTCTTTAATAGCTAAACACGTAAATTTCATGTTTGAGGGATAGAGATACCTGGCATATTACGTGCGAATGTAGTCTTTTTAATGGCCAGGCACGTAATTTCATGCTTGTGGGATTAAGTTACCTGGTATATTACGTGTGAATGTAGCCTTTTTAATAATCAGGCACGTAATTTTCAATTTTTGTGAGATATTTTACAAGGATATCTGCTTTCTATAATTATTATGTGGTAACCGTTCAGTAAATCTACGTAGTAAATACGCAAATCTGTTGAACAGTTACAAAAGAAATGTATTAATCAAAAGTAATAAAAAATCAGTAACCGTTAACAAACAAAAGAAAAACGGAAGCCCTGTAAAATCAAGGCTTCCGCGCCTTTTAAACCAATAGCGAGAGGGGGATTCGAACCCCAAACTCAAAAGGTATAAAAGCTATCGACATAAATATAAGTACCAGCTATACAGTTAGATTATCAGATTGTATCTCTCTTACTGTGAATGACCATTCCAAGTACAAGATACAGCGTCAATCCAACCAGCGCAACTACAATACTTGGCACAAAAGGAAATACACTTTCATTCACCTGCAGATTCCTTATTCTCGTAACAAGCATATACTGCATGATTTCAAATCTTCCACCAAACGCTTCCGCAATCATTCTCATTACACCCAGTTTTGTTTCCAATAAAGAAAAAATAAATCCAAAAAGATTTAATGATGCAAATACTGCAACTAAAATATTAAATACCACATTTCTAAAAATCTCATAAAATGCCATAATGAACAATCCAAAAGCTGTATGCAGAAGTGTCTCAACCAAAATATAGAAAACCAGATTTCCCAAATTAACGATCCCATAATGTCCTGTGAGATTGCTGCCTATCTGTGTTGCTACAAAACCTGTTATCATCTGCAAAAAGCAAAATATGAATAAAACTGATGCCTTTGATGCAAAAACATATTTTTTCCCATTTTTCCCTACAGTCAGATTCTTAAGAAATCCGCTCTTTCTTTCCTCATCGCTGTAAACACTTGCAAAAACCCCAACAAGAGTAAGTATCAGCCCACAACAGACCATTTCTGCATAAATATCCTCTAAAGGAGTTTCTTCCGTAATATTTCCACCTACGGTCATACCAAATCCTGCATCATCCTCTCTAGAATCAATTCCCTGCTCAACCATAATCTGTTGATCAAGTTCCTGATTCACCGGCTCTGCTTCCAACGAAGCTATTAAGATACAGATACCAAAATTTATAATCATAAGAATATAGAACAGTTTGTTATAAAACATTCTGTTAAGATTCATTTTTGTAAGATTTATCATGATTTTCCGCCTCTCTTTCCAACTGCATTCAGGAAAAATGCTTCCAGTGAAGTTCCCGAAACACGAATCTGATGAACGGAAATGCCGTTGTTTACAAGTTGTTTTGTAATTTCATCCACCCGTTGTGTACAGCCATATGCATAGACCGTATCTGTTGATATAGCAGAATACCTTTTAATTCCCATATTTTCAAGGGTTGTTACAACAGCCCCGCTATCTGACGTAACAATCTCCACCTTTTCCTCACATTTTTCCTTTAACTCTTCTTGAGACAACTCCATGACAAGCTCGCCATTTGCTATAATGCCGAATGCCGTTGCCACCTTACCAAGCTCCTCTAAAATGTGGCTGGAAATCATGATAGTCATGTTATCTTTTCTATTTAATTCCAAAATCAATTCCCTGATTTCTGTGATTCCCTGCGGATCCAGACCATTAATTGGCTCATCAAGAATCAGAAAATCCGGATGACCAATCAGGGCAAGGCCGATTCCGAGCCTCTGTTTCATTCCCAGAGAAAATTTACTTGTTTTCTTTTTCAAGTCCCGGGACAATCCGACAAGTTAAAGAATTTCCATGATATCTTCTTTCCTGTAGACACCCATGGCAATTGCTTTTAATTTCATGTTTTCGAAAGCATTCATATTCCCATAAAGTCCCGGATTCTCAATAAGAGTTCCTGTTCTTCTTTGTCTGTCCTCCTCTGAAAAAAGTTGTACTTCGCCCTCTGTCGGAGCTGCAAATCCACCTATCATTTTCATAAGTGTTGTCTTACCGGCGCCATTTGGCCCAATAAGATCATAAATATCCCCCTGCTTTACATGCAGATTCACTTTGTTTACCGCATATGTCTGACCATACTTTTTCGATAACATACGGGTCTGTAAATAATATTCTTTCATACATAGCCTCCTTTATGATCTTAAGTATAGTCTTAAGGTACAAAGTAATCGCAAAGAAAAGGTAAAGAAATGTTAAAGTTTCTCCTCCAGCCTTTGAAACGCTTTTTTCAGCGCCAATGCTACCATCACAGTCAGTACCGCAGCGGCATAAAATACAACAAAAACATTCTCATTTAGCACTTCAAACAGACCTCCATAGATTGCCTGACCAATCGGTGATGCACACATTCCTATACACATTGCACAGGATATTACCTTACCAATCAAGTCCATAGGTACGATAATCTGCAGGTAAGACATAATCTGAATAGAAAATAAGGTTGCAAGAAATGCCATGCAAAAACAACTAACCAATATAATAGCATAGGATAACATTGCCGGCATAGGAAACATAATTGCAATACCTATCGGAATGAGTGTTAACGCATCATAGAGCAGTAATAGATAACCATTTTTCGCCTTCAGCTTTTTGGCAAATAAACCGGCTCCCATTCCACCACATAAAGAACCCATTG
>JALEWA010000141.1 GCA_022788085.1 Lachnospiraceae bacterium | reverse complement strand
TCTCATGCTCATTGCCTTCCGCCATAGCTGCACGAATCTTTTTCTTGGTCTCCTTCGCACTCTTTCTTGGCATAGGCTCATTCTCATACAACTGAATTGTCTTATCCACGATTTCATCCCAATTATATTTCTTAGTAATGAATTCGCGTGATTCCTTCTTCAGCATATGTACAATTCTCTCATCCTCAAGAAGATTCTTTAATTCTTTTTCAAGGCTCTTTACATTACCCTTTTCAAAGGTAATTCCCTTATCCTCGACAACAGATGCATTTTCTACGATATCACTGACCACGCAGCAGTTACCATAGCTCATAGCCTCAAGCAAGGAGATTGGCATACCCTCTACATCACTTGGAAGCACATAGAGATAAGCATTACTGAATAATTCCTGTAAAGCTGCTCCCTGCTGGAATCCAAGGAACATAATTCTAGGATCATCTTCTGCCATCTTGACAACCTGTTCTACATACTCATCGGAATGGGAAGTTCCGCCTACAATACAGAGCTTCTTATCTGTCTCAATATTCTTGAATGCTTCAATCAAGTAATGAAGTCCCTTTTCCGGTACGATTCTTGCAAGGAAGAGAATATAGCTCTTTCTCTCAAGTCCAAATCTTTCACGAATAAGCTTTGCTTCTTTTATTTCCTGCGGATCAATACCATTTGGAATCAATGTTGCATTTCTTCCATACATATCCTTGAAGTACTTACGGTTTCCTTCTGATAATACAATTAATTCATCTGCATACTTTGCTGCCATCTTCTCACCAAACTGCAGATACTTGGAAGCAAAACCGCCCCACTTTGCTCTCTGGCTGTCAAGTCCATGAATTGTTGCTATCGTATGGATGCCAAATAACTTTGGAAGCCAGATCATAGCACAGGAACCTGATGCATGGAAATGAATCACATCATATTTCTGGAACAATGCATGAATCGTGGCAAGTACAGAATATACGAATGCATTCAGACTCTTTTTTTCGAAGGTTGGTGTCGTTATAATATGGATTCCCTTATATAAGTCAACCTCCTTCAGGTCATTCTCCTTATCGCCTGATACATGATGTCCCTTACGGTTATATGCATATACTTCATGTCCTCTTGCGACCATCCTTTCCGCAAGCTGTTCTACAACAATCTCTACGCCGCCCTCTCTGGATGGTATTCTCTTGTGTCCGATCATTGCAATCTTCATACTTCTTCCTCCCTCATTTTCTTATCTTTATCGCTCTCTCTAAATGAATTATTGCCATTAACGATGTCCCTTAAGGTATCCTACAGTTACTCCGGCAGCCATCAATAAAACGGCTCCAAGCAGGATAATCTTTAGCATTAACGGGCTTGTTCCACCCACCTGTTCTACCACCACATTATTGCCGGTACTAGCTGCCATATTTGCTACATTTACTTTATACTCTCCACAATTTACTGTACACAGATTTCCCTTAGCATCTGTATACTGATATTCTAATTGCAGGCTCTGAATGCCACTTTCTGTAAAGCTTACATAGTAATCCTCTGAAATTGTCTTGCCTGCTGTAATATTAGGAAGCTGGATTGCCTTATTCTCTTCCTGAACATTTCCTGTTATCACCAATTTGCCATCTGTAATAGCTGTTGTTCCGGCATTCTTACAGCGAATACTTACTAATGAATTTACTCCCTTAGTAGCATTTTCTGCCACTACCGTAGACTCTACAATCAGATTTCCTGATACATTCGCCGGAATATTAATTGTTACCGTATTGTCAAGGGCAACTGTACCTGATACATAGTCGAAAGTACATTTGAGCTGCGCACTGTCTGCATTGAACTGCTTACTCACTACTGCATTTACAACAACCTCTTTTGTCTGTCCTGCCGGAACCGTACCAATATAAATCTGGTTATCTTCGCCATATACAGGTGCCAGTGCCCCATTTGTTGCTTCAAGAGTCACCACAGTATTCTCTGCATTGGATACCTCGCTATTATTTTTCACCTTAATCTTTATGGTAACCTGTTCGCCCGGATTCAGTCCGCCCTCTGCTACCTCATAGTTCTCAATATCAATCACTGCTGAATCTGCGCTTGCCAGTCCTGCCGCATGGGAAACCATATTAGGAAAGAACAGGCTGCACACCATCATTATGCCAAGACATATCTTTGTAATTATCTTCTTCATATTTTTCATCCATCCTTCTATAGAAAATGTCATTTCTCTTTATGCTTTCTTTTCCTTACTCTTTATTGCATGCTTTGCATTCTCTACATAGCGTTCCTTCTTGAAGTAATCATAGTCCTTACGGTATCTCTTATACTCATCCATTTCTGTCTTATTGATGATGACACCTAACAGGTTCGCATCCTCTTCCTTCAGCGTATTGACTGCAGATGCTAATCCCTTCTTTGAAGTTTCGCCGGATGCCACGACCAGAATACATGCATCCGATTTCACTGCCATAACATTTGCATCCATTGCAGCATTCATTGCCGGCATATCAAATATCACGAAATCGAATCTTTCCATAAGTGCCTTCTTTGCTTCGTCCATCTTTGTCGAGCAGAGAAGTCTGACCGGATTGTTAGTCAAGTCACCACAGGGAATATAGGAAAGCATATCCGTTGTTGTCTCGTAGATGATCTCATTTATCGTTACCTGTTCGGTCAGATAATTGGACAATCCAATAGTCGTTTCTTCATTCAGTCTCTTGAACATGTTCTTCTTTCTCATGTCTCCATCGACCAATACTGTCTTCCAGCCGGAAGAAGCTAACGCTGCCGCCAGATTGATTGCTACTGTCGTTGTTCCATCTCCCGGCTCACATCCGCAGATGGTAAAGGTTTTATATCCCTTTCTTTCTCTCTGAATATGTATATTCATAACCGCCTGATCGAAGGCATCATTTAATTTATAATCACGGTTTCTATAGATATCAAGCTTCATTTCCTGTTCCTCCTTATTCTTTTGTCATTGGAATCACACCAATGATTGGCAATTCCTCTCCCAAGGTACATTCCCTGATTGTTCGTGCCTTAGAATCAAAGATTTCACCCATTACAATAATTACGGCTGCAAATACAGCACCAAACAGGAATGCAGCAATACGAATCATCCATTGATTCTGTGTTGCATCGAATGCGACCTCATAGGAATATGGCTTATCAAGCAGCTTTACAACATCTGTTCCAAGGATATTTTCCATCTCCATAGTAAAAGCTTCTGCTACTGCCTGAGACATTTCCATAGCCTGTACCGGATTATTTGATTGGCACTTGATTGTTAAAATCGTAGAATCTGCCTGCGCAGCTGCTGTTGAGGAAGTATTTTTCTTACCAGTAGACACTGTAGTAGCTTTTTTGATGTCCTCACCTGTCACCTGTGCATTTCCCATTAATAATGCAGCACGCTCACATACCTTCATGGAAGTTGCTATATCTGCATAATCATTCATCGCGCTGACACCGACCTGTGTATAGCTGTAGGATTCTGCTGACATACCGTAAACGCTTGAGGTTGCTTCATAAATATCATCTTTTTTTTCAAGTGTCAGTGCAAATCCTGCCACACAGAAGAGGACTGCCATAACAGCCATGAACCACCATTTCTTTACTAATGCTCTGAAACATCTTCCTACATCAATTTCCATTTCATTCTCGTACTTCATTTTTCTTTCATACCTTTCTTTGCTCTTATTTGTTCTTTATGTTATAATTAACCAGCATTTAGTTAATTTGATAGAGGTGTTAATAATGAAATTTAAGAATCGAACAATCAAAAAATCCACTATTTTACTTATTATCTTTGGGTTGTTTCTATTCTATATCATCAGTGGCTTTTATAATCCGCTGACTGTAACAGAGTATTCCTATACAAGCTCCAAGGTTCCTGCCGGTTTTGACGGCTTTCGTATCACGCAAATATCCGATTTCCATTGTAAAGACTTCGGCAAACAGGAAGATAAGCTAATCCAGGCAATCCGTGATACAAATCCGGATATTATCGTCTTTACGGGTGATTCTATTGATGATGAGCATCCAATTGATAACTATGCCTATTTGTTAGAAGGTATCAAGGATATTGCTCCCATTTACTATATCAACGGTAATCATGAATATGATAAGCTTGCTCCCCTGGAAGAATCACTTGCTTTACACAAGAAATATAACGTCATAGATATGAATGACTACTCTGTTGTGCTTAGACGAAACGGTGATTCCATTCTTCTAAGTGGACTTGACTTTCGCTTAACAATGATGAATCTCCGAAATGATATTGATTATGCAAATACTTCCTATTTCAATATTCTGCTCTACCATGGAACTGACAAATTCGATGGCATCGCACCTTACAATTATGATCTGGTACTTAGCGGTCATACACATGGTGGTATTATCTGTCTTCCCTTTATTGGTGGAATTATTAATAATAGGAAGGAATTCTTTCCGAAGTACGACAGCGGCATTTTTACGGTAGGTCAATCTACCATGATATCAAGCCGTGGTTTAGGTGATGCTGATGTTCCAAGATTTCATAATCCAAGAGAAGTTGTATGTATCACACTTCATTCTGCAGCATCTGAGTCCCCGAAATAATATGGGACTCTTCTTTATATAAAAAAGCCATTTCTTCACATACGAAACTGCTTTAATACCGCAATCCGAACTGATGAAATGGCTGCCGACTCCTATACTCAAATTCCCCTAGTCTGTCTTACTCTTAATATTCTTGTAACATTTTTAGTATTTTTCAATAATATGTAGAAAACTATCTACTTTTACAATAAATGCCCCTTTTCACATTTATTGCACTTAGCTATCACCTATTATTATTCATCAAAACTCTCAATATGCTCTCTCTTTTATCGGAATACGTTTTCCGACTCGGTAAGTATACCATTTTCTCCCTATATATGTAAATTGTGATTTATTCCAAAAAAAATTACTGATTCATAAAATATTTATAAAATATGACTTGTTGACATTTTTAACCAATAGGACTATATTCCTTTTGTACACTTTTTTAAATGTGCATATTTTTTGTTAAATCATGTGTGCGTTTTATGTGCAAAGCAAAAAGTTATTGCTTTTTTGGTAAAATTTGTATATTACATACTATGTGTGCAAAGAGCTAGTTATAGTAAGGCTTATTGAGAGTATAATATGAAGGAGTAATTAGAATGAAAAAAAACTTAGGTAACAAAATTGTAAAAAAATCTATTATCGTTGCTATGTCAGTTATGCTAATATCCGCTTCTCCGGCATTGCGTATTACCGCTGCCGAAGATAATGCTATTACAACAACAGTTGATGATACAGCTGCACAGGCAGATGACGTAGCACAGGACACAACAACTGATGATATGACAGCTGCTGAAGATGAGTTAGTTAAAAAGTTAGACCAGGGTCTTCAGGAAATCGGTAAGAAGTTCGAACAGCCAATTGATGAATACAGTCCTTATGACGGCGTTGATGATGCACAAGAATTAGTACATGACGAAGTTGATAATGCAATTAAGAATGAAGTTTCAGATGCAGATCAGGCGGCTAATGAAGCTGAGACTGCTGCAGATAACGCTGTAGAATTAGATGCTAATATAAAGGAATACGAAGACGTAACCGATGAACTCTTAAGAAAAGATCAGGAAATCGTTTCATCCGTAGAAGGCAATACCGATAATATCGTGGAGACCATTAAAGAGAATGGTAATATCATGATCAATGTAGAGGACGAAAACGGCGATAAGACACAGGTTAAGGTTGAAGATTATACCAAGGAGAAGGCAGATATCGCTACAAGTGCCGTTCAGGATGCTCAGGACAGTCTTAACAATGTTCTGAATTCTGGTGCTAATATCGAGGAAGAGCGTGCAAAGGTGAACGAAGCTCTTGCTACTGCTACTGCTGCTAAGGATGAGGCTGAAACAGCTTACAACGCAGCTCAATCTGTATTAATCGATGAAATCAAGAGATACAATGCATATGCTGAGAAATATGGTCTTGCCCTTTATGAATATACGAATGAGAAAGGTGAAAAGAGCACTCCTGTTTACACAGAGGACGAATTAGCAGGATTATCAGACCTTACTATGGATAAGGCTGCTATTGAAAACGGATTAGATGAATTATCCAAGAATGATTTATCCGAGCAGTTGAAGGAAATTCAGGATGCTGAGAAGATGGTTGCTGACTGTGGAACCGGTGTGGTAATTGCAAACGAGGCTATCACAAATATTAAGTCTATGGAAAATAATCTTGTAAACGGTCTTCAGAACATGATGGCTGGTGCTGAAGAAGCAATGAAGACTGCTACCGGTGTTCAAAAAGATATCTATCAGGCTATGTATGAAACTGCAAAGGGCATTTTAGAGGAATATACAAAGCCTTTGGATGAGGTTGACAGACCAAATGCAAGCTACAAGGACAGCTTTGATTACGCTATGGATTCTTCTTCCATGCTTGCTGATGAAGTACAGGAAATGGTTGATAACGCCAATGATGAACTTTATGGTACCGAGGAAAATGAAGGTGCTGTAACACGTTATTATAATGCTTTAGAAAAGTATAACGCAATCAAAGCCGAATATGACAACTATCTTGCCAATAAAGATACCATTAATAAGAATTTTACTGCTCTTGAAGAGAAAATGAAGAATGCAGAAGCTTCTCTTGATGATGCATACACAAATCTTGTTATTGCAATTGATGCTGTCAATACTGCACAGAAAATTAAAGATGAATTTGATAATATGTCCAATAATAATGGCGGTGATTCAAACTCAGATTCAGGTTCCGATTCAACAGACAATACAACTGCTTCTGCAACTCCAGCTCCGGCTGTCTTAACAATTGATGATGTTCTTACACCATTGACAGATACAATTACTGATGAACCGGTACCATTAACAGATGCTATTATAGATGAACAGGTTCCTCTTATTGATTCTGTTCCAAAGACAGGTGATTCTGCATCTGCTGCAGGTGCTGTTGGCGCAACAGGTGTAATTACCATGTTAGGTGCACTCTTCTTAAACCTTAAGAAAAAAACTTTGAGATAATTTTATAATATGATATAATGAAAAGAACCCATTATCTATAATCGGGTTCTTTTCGTTATATAAAAGGAGGTTAAGCAGATGCCGGCACTTTTACTTATTGATGATGACAAAGAGGTTCTTACAATCAATTCAAAATATTTCATGCAATTGCATTATGAAGTAAAGGCAGTCACGAATGCCAGAAGTGCTCTCACTCTTCTAAAAACCTTTTCCCCTGACTGTATCGTCATGGATGTCATGATGCCCGGTATGGATGGCTTTAAAGCATGCACTAAGATAAAGGAGCTATGCTCTGCTCCTATTATCTTTCTCACCGGCAAGGATAGTGAAGACGATAAAATACAAGGTCTTCTCTTAGGTGCGGATGACTATATGGTCAAGCCATACAGTCTTAGGGAGCTCGAGGTCCGTATTCAGGTACTAATCAGACGTTATCAGAATACACCAACTGCTAAGTCCAATATTCTTGAATACCCACCCTTACGCCTGGATTTAACCAAACATAAAGCATACTATCTGGATGAAGAGATTCCCTTAAGCAATAAAGAATATGATTTGTTGAATTTACTTGCAGGCACGCCGAATCATGTATTTACCTTTGAAGAAATCGGCAATTCCATTTGGAATTCTTATCTGGAATCAGACCGTAAGACAATCATGGTTACTGCGAGCCGTCTTCGTAAGAAATTGGATACCTACCCGGGACTTTCTCACTTCATTGAAACGGTCTGGTCACAGGGATATCAATTTATAACCAAATAAGGAGCTGCTTTCTATGTCAAATAATAAAAGTCACTTTGAAAAACCAGAATTATCTGTTGAAGAGCTTTCACATGCTCTATATGAAGTCAACCTAAAGCTACAGGAGGCCAATCAGAAACTGATAGCACAGGAGAAGAAACGTTTAGAATTCTATGCTAACATTTCCCATGACTTACGTGCCCCAATCACTGCGTTATCTAATTCCATAGAATATATGCTGTCTAAACAACAGCTTTCCCATGAGGAAATGCTGGATACACTTTCCATCATGCAAAAACGTACAAGATACATGGAGCATCTGATCAATGATATTTTCCTGCTCTCCTCTCTGGACTCGTCTGACAGTAAGGTTCATAAGGAACAGGTTGATATGCGTTTTCTACTGGAAGACTATTTCTATCTATGTGAGGCAGATACAAGATATGAGAATGCAAAGCTTACACTGGAACTTCCTGATGATTTACAGTTAACCATGTATGTAGATCCTGCGCTGATACAGCGTGTATTGGATAATCTCTTTACAAATGCCTTAAAATACTCAAAAGGGACACCTGATATTACTCTGGGTTCCTATGTAGAAAAGAATGAATTCATCATCTATGTTCAGGATCATGGTGTTGGAATCGCCAAAAAGCATCTGTCAAAAATCTTTGACCGTTCTTATATGATCGAGAAGTCACGAACCCCTGATTCGGAGTCCAGCAGTGGTTTTGGCCTGTCTATTGTCAAATCCATTGTTGAACATCACAATGGTACTGTTACCTGTGAAAGTGAATTAGAAAAGGGAAGCCGTTTTATAATACGATTGCCATTGTAATTTAAGAAATGTATACAGAAAGGATTTCCAATGAAAGCTCCCACAAACAAATTACTTATTACTATATTCGCCACTGTAGTCTCCCTATTATTAGTTCTTTTTTTTCTAATTCGCGACTCCTCAAAGTTGACAGTAACACACTATACTTACTCCAATTCCCGTATACCGGAAGAATTTGATGGTTTTACGATTGTACAGCTTTCTGATATTCACTGTAAGAACTTTGGTGAGAATAATAAGGATTTTATTGATGCTGTCACCTCTTTACAGCCTGATGTTATCTTCCTTACCGGTGACATGATTGATGAAGCCCATTCCGATCTTACCCCTCTCCGGAACCTTTTTGCCGGAATCTCTACGCTAGCTCCCATTTATGCAATCAGTGGCAATCATGAATGTCATAAAGATGCACCTTACCATGAGCTGCTATCACTCTACGAGGAATATCAGATTACCGACCTTGATGATAAAGAGATTTATATTGTCAATGGGGATTCTTCCATATTGGTAAAAGGACTTGGTGCCTTTCAATCAAAGATATACTGGGACAATAATTTTATGACATACAAAAATCCTGATGTATTTTCTATTCTACTGAACCATTATGCGAATCAGTTTCCACTGCTTCCTCAATACGGTTATGACCTTATTCTTTCCGGTCATATTCATGGCGGTATCATCCGTCTTCCCGGAATTGGCGGGCTAATTGGAAATGGTGGCAGTCTATTCCCGCAATATGATGCCGGTTCCTACAAGATAGGAAACAGCACCATGATTGTCAGCCGTGGGATTGGAGACTCTGTAATCCTACGAATCAACAATAATCCGGAAATAGTATGTATTACCTTAAAGTATCAATAAAGATACCCCTCTTGCATGCATTGTTTAACAAAGACTGCTACACTTTGTTCAATAGCACCACGTTCACTGTCTTCAGCCTCATAGCTGTCACATATCCGGCGCTGAAGCTGTTCTAAGGAATCCACACCACGCACTACTTCCTGCAATATCTCAGTTGCGCTTTCCGTGAGCTTTTTCACCTTGCTCATATCCTTTTTATCAAAATCTCTCGGTACAATATAAGTCTCACCCACGATTTCACATATCATATATTTATCACTGATTTTCATTTTACTTGTCTCCCAACAACTTCATCTCCTGCATAATAGCAATCCTGCTATCAGCTTCCTCCAACTTGTTTACTGCACTTGTACTTTTTCCTGTCAAACGGTTTTTGACAAATCGTCCCCATTTATGTACCCAGGCTATCGGCAAAAGAATATGATGCTTCTTCGCATATGCAAAGTCGTCCTGCAGAACATCCGGTTTGGGAAATATCAGCCTTAGCTTTCTCATAATACTTCCGCCTGAACGTGTTTCCCTTCCTTCCAGATAGGGTGACATCAAAGTGATCACCTTATAATCTGCTTTTTCCCTGTTTGAAAATGCCATCATATCGGAAAGTAATTTATCCTGCTTTTCCAAATCATCCGGGCAGTCATGATTTGGAAGAATGTCCTGCTTCAGATTCAGATATTTTATACATAAACGGAAGTAGTGGATACAAAAGTCTGTATAGTGAAGCTGTTCCATACAGCTCCAAAACATGTCCTTATCCAACTCATTAAGGTGATGATTAACAAAACAAGTAATATCAAGCATATATCTGGTTCCAATTCCCTGAACGACAAAATGCTTAATAATATGAAACATCTGAAAAATCAAATGATTTGTCGGTGATAAGGTCCAAGCATCTGCATTTCCAATCTTAATCTTGATTAACGATTCTTCCCTGGTAAGCTGCATACTGTCCAGGAGTTCCATTTGATAGCCTTCATAATCCTCCCACAGGGAAAAATGAAGTTCTATCTTATGATTTCTGAAAGGATGTACATAGACGGGAACCATTTCCTTGGAGTCCTCCATATACTGACGATATCCTAAATCTTGAAGAAGCTTAACAGCCTTGGACTTATCTCTTTCATAGACATAGATATCGGAATCTCCTGATATTCTTGTCTTCCATTCCGGATATAATCTTGCAATAACATTTCCTTTAAAACATATAAGCTTAATGTTCCACTCCGCAGCAGCCTGTAGCACTCTCTCCAAATCAGCATTACGACTCATTTCTCTGATTGCGGTGACACAGGTTATCTCTTTCCATTCTTCCTGTATTTCCTGTGGTAATAATCCAAGCCTTCCATTTGCCCACAATCCGTGATACAGTACCGGAAGCGTTATCTGCTCTTTGGCAATCTCTTCGACAACCTTCCAATCGATATGTTCTCTTGTCTCTTTACATCCCAGCGCTACTCCTAGGGCATCCCAGTATTCCTTATATTCCTGTTTCATTTGTTTCCTCATATAATGTTTTTTCCAACGTATTGACCGCATCCTCTTCCATATTGCAGAACAGGCGATATACTTTTATCTTATGAACAATGTCAGGAAGGACCTCCAGTAACCGGTCTAAATCCTCTTCATCCTGACTATAATATAAGACATTGGTATACACAGCAAATACCGCATCGTCTCCTGTTATTTCCTCTACATGATTTGTCGGACTTTGCTTTACAAGTACGATTGCCTTCAGTGGAGTTCTTCGATTTATTGACTCCCCTGATGTTCCACACCAGGGTGTACCATACATGTATACGGTATCCTGAATCCTTCTGATGATCGGAGAATCGCCATTCGTGGTTATGGTATTTCTGTATTTTCTCCACAATCTTGCCTGCGTCGACTTGCCACTTCCACTAAATCCGGTAAATATAATTCCTTCTCCTTTATACTCTATCGCAGCACCATGCATCATGAAACCGTTCTGTAATGGCATCATTTGCTCGAAAACAACCTGTAGAAGCTGTAAGCTGTATACATTATAAAAATCTGAATGTGGGATAAATTCAACATTGTGAAAGCAATTGGATGTTTTAATTGTCAGTACCGGCATATCCAAATTCTTTTGATTAACAAAGGTCATACAGAAATTCTTACCCTGCTTGTAATATATCTGGTTAGAAACAATCGTATAGCTTGAAGGTCTTTCAAATCTTTGGGTATATTTCATAATTATCTGCATATCATACTTTTTGATATTTTCCCTTTCCTTATCACCTTGCTCATAAGCCCCCAAGAAAACAGGATGAAATGAAATTCCTAATCTATCATAGAATTCATTCTTGCCTGCCTCATCCTCCCATAATACACTTATATTGTTATCTGCGATACGATAATAATCCATTCGTTCTCTCCTCATATGAAAATTCCTCACTGTATTACAGTGAGGAATTATGTTACCAGTTTCGATTAATAATAACTTATTTTATATCAATGGACCACAACTGCCATTCAAAGGGATCTTGTAAGCTTTGTTGCTCTTATTGCTCTTGCCGCTGCCTTTCTTTAAATACGCCACTGCTTCAAATTCTGTCTTCTCAAAATTCGGTTCCTCAAAATTTTTCTCCATCTCTCAAAGCACGAAAATAAATATAATCACGCCCACCATGTAATAGTGGGCGCATACTGTCGCCAATTCCCAAAATCCGAACTATCTTGCCTTCTCTTGCAAGTGCAATCAGCTTCTCAACCTTTTCATTCTCTGTCATAAGCTATTAACAATTTTCTTTCTCTTCCTTTTTCTTAAGAGACTTCATATAAAATGCCGCTCCGATTGCTCCAAGACCGGCTACCGCAAATGGCATTGCCGGAATAGAAGTATCACCCGTTTGTGGAACTGCTTCTGCCAACGGTGCCGGTTCTTCTTCAATGATAGCTAACGGTGTTGGTTCATCCGGAATAACCGCTGTTTGATCATCCGGATTAGATACTTCAAAAGAGAGTGTATCTGCTAACGGTGCCGGTGTATCTGTTATTGAAACAGTATCTGCCGGCGTGTTATTATCTGTAGGTGGATTATTATTGGTATCTCCACCAGGTGTATTATTGTCCGGAGTACTTGTTGGTTCAGAAGATGATTCTTCAGATGCTGATGATTCTTCTGAAGATGATGACTCTTCGGATGATGATTCTTCTGTGGATGATGACTCCTCAGATGATGATTCTTCTGTGGATGATGACTCTTCAGATGATGATGATTCTTCTGTGGATGATGACTCTTCTTCAGATGGCCATTCTTCCTCAGATTTTTCTGTATAGTTATACATAATGCCATCAATATGATAGCCATCTTTCTCATGCTTAAATGTATATCCTACAAAATATGTACCATATGGCATCTCTTCTGTTGGCTTACCATCCTTACCTGCCACATAATATTTGCTTGTAGCATTCAAATGGCCATTTTCATCTAATACCCAATAGATTACCGGCATAGTACCACCTGTTGCAACTCCGCGCCCTATCGTGTTGTTATTCACCACATCTTCATTTGAATAACCATTCGCATTCATGTATTTCACAAATACTGCAAATATTTCGTCCGGTATTGCAATGGCTTTCTCATTTTCCGTAATCTCTATAAAATTCTTTACATTTCTGGATTCAACCTCATCGTCTGTCAAATCAAAGTTTTTGATGTTATCATTAACAACATCTCCTTCTTTGGAAATCTGTCCATAGATTCTAGTCTGTTCGTCATTCTGAAGTTCATTTACCCATGAATAACAACACTGCGCTGCTGCCGCTGAAGCCTGTGCTGTTACTAAAGCGTCCTGTGCCTTATTCACAGCAGCTTCTGCCTTTCCAATTTCTGCCAACAGCTTGGACAAATCAAGAGGACTCAGTTCATCTGCCTTCTCTTCAAATTCCTTCTTAGCTTCTTCTAACTCACTCTTTGCCTTCTGATAATCCTTTGCTGCCTGATCTACTCTGGCCTCCGCATTCGTCAGGCTGCTCTGAACCTGACTAAGTATTTCCAGCTGTTCCTGTGCAGTTTCTTCGGCTGCTTCTGCCTTATCAACTGCGTTCGCTACTTCTTCCTGTTCTTCTTCACCAGCATTCTTGGCTGCATCCTTTACTTCCTGAACATAGCCTTCTACCAGTCTTGCCGCTGCTTTGGCTGCTTCTGCCTGCTCTGCAATACTTCCATAGTTTTCTGCAGCACTCTGCACAGCCTCTTGTGCGCTGTTGATTGCTGCTTCCTGCTCTGCCAGATTCTCTAAGGAAACTCCTTCTATTGCTGTAACCAATTCCTCATTTGTTTTATTTGGGAGTGTTAAATCATCACCTGTATAAATAGGTGTCTGGTCTCCATATGATTTCAACTCTAAGCCATACGCCTGCGCATATGCATTATATTTTCCGATTGCAGTAAATAAAGATTCCTCAGCAGCATTATATGCCTTCTCAGCATCTTTCTTAGCTGCTTCTGCCGTATCTGCCGCAAGCTTTGCATCCTCTGCATACTCCTTGAGTTTATCGGCATCTGTATCTGTACTTACCTTCTCATTGAGTGCATTATTTAAAATCTCCTTAGCCTGTTCCGCAGCCTTACCTGCCACATCTGCCTTTTCTTCTACATAGTCCTGAAGTGTTACGTCTGATTGAACACCATTCTCATCTGTCTTAGTTTCAACAATGATGTCACCTTCAGCTGTCATAGAATCAGCAAGTTCGTCCGCAAGCTTGTCAACTTCTTCCTGTGCCTCTTCTACGTTTTCATTGTACTCCGCGATATCTTCCGGTAGTGTCTCAATAGCCTCCACCACACTGCTTGCGCTTTCTGCTGCCTCTTCAGCCGCAATTATGGTATCCTTTACTTCTACAACTGCATCCACAGCTTTCTGCGCTTCTTCCACAGCCTCTTCTGCTTTGTCTGCAGCTTCCTCTATAGCTTCCTGATTATCTTCAGAATAGGGAATTGCTAAATCCCCATCCTCTGTAACTACACTTTCTTCTACCGGAACAGCTTCATCTGCCATAGCAGTTATTACA
>JALEWA010000119.1 GCA_022788085.1 Lachnospiraceae bacterium | reverse complement strand
AATATTGATTTTACTTATATCAATAAAAGTAGTATAGTATTAAAGTAAGATGTGCAGAAAAGGCACAGGTATAAGTAAATAATGAAGAAGGAAAAACCGGGAGGTAAACTATGGTAAAAGCAGTTGTAGGCGCTAACTGGGGCGACGACGGAAAAGGTAAGATTACAGACATGCTTGCAAAGGAAGCAGATATTATTATCCGTTTTCAGGGAGGAGCAAACGCAGGACATACAATCGTAAATAATTATGGAAAGTTTGCTCTTCATACCCTGCCATCAGGTGTATTCTATGATCATACAACCAGCATCATCGGAAACGGTGTTGCATTAAATATTCCTGTCTTGATGAAGGAAATCAAGTCTATTACAGACAGAAATGTGCCAATGCCTAAGATCCTTGTTTCAGACAGAGCACAGATGGTAATGCCATATCATATTTTATTTGATCAGTATGAGGAAGAACGTTTAGGCGGTAAGTCATTCGGCTCTACGAAGTCCGGTATTGCTCCATTCTATTCTGATAAGTATGCAAAGATTGGTTTCCAGGTAAGCGAGCTTTTTGATGAAGAGCTTTTGAAGGAGAAGGTTGTAAGAGTATGCGAGCAGAAGAATGTTATTCTGGAGCATCTGTATCATAAGCCTTCAATCAATCCGGATGAATTACTGGAAACATTACATGAATATAAAGAAATGATTGCTCCGTTTGTATGTGACGTATCCTTATTCCTGGATAAGGCAATCAAGGAAGGTAAGAATATCCTGTTAGAGGGACAGCTTGGAACCTTAAAGGATCCGGATCATGGTATTTATCCAATGGTAACCTCTTCTTCCACTTTAGCAGCATATGGTGCAATCGGTGCAGGTATTCCACCATATGAAATCAAGGAAATCTATACCGTATGTAAGGCATATTCTTCTGCAGTAGGAGCAGGTGCATTTGTATCTGAAATCTTTGGCGAGGAAGCAGACGAATTAAGAAGACGTGGCGGAGACGGTGGCGAATATGGTGCTACAACCGGAAGACCCAGAAGAATGGGTTGGTTTGACTGTGTTGCTTCTAAGTATGGTTGCCGTTTGCAGGGTACAACAGATGTATGCTTTACTGTTCTTGATGTACTCGGTTATCTTGATGAGATTCCTGTTTGTACAGGTTATGAAATCAATGGTGAGGTTACTACAGACTTCCCTGTAACAAGCCTGCTTGAAAAGGCTAAGCCTGTTCTGACAACACTTCCGGGTTGGAAATGTGATATCAGAGGAATCAGAAATTACGAAGAGCTTCCGGAGAACTGCCGTAAGTATATCGAATTTATCGAGGAACAGATTGGATATCCAATTACCATGGTAAGTAACGGACCTTCCAGAGATGATATTATTTACAGAAAAAGCCCTTTAAAGAAATAGAACCAAAATAGATTACATAAATTTGGTAAAAATGGAAAAATTGTGAAAAGTGCACATTAACAGGTGCACTTTTTGCTGTTTTATGGTAAAATTACATATATAAAAAGAAAAAGGAGGATAAGCAATGGCGAAAGAATTAATAGCAATGCTTCTTGCTGGAGGTCAGGGATCCAGACTGTATGCTTTGACACAGAAGCTGGCAAAGCCTGCGGTTCCTTTTGGGGGAAAATATCGTATTATAGATTTCCCATTATCAAACTGTGTGAATTCCGGTATTGATACAGTGGGAATCCTGACACAGTATCAGCCGCTGGTATTGAACGAGTATATTGGAAATGGACAACCATGGGATCTTGACAGGCTGCATGGAGGAGTACATATTCTGCCACCATATCAGCAGGCTTCCGGCTCTGACTGGTATAAAGGTACGGCAAACGCAATTTATCAGAACATATCCTTTATTGAGAGATATGATCCACAGTATGTCATCATTCTTTCCGGTGATCAGATCTGTAAGCAGGATTATAGTGATTTCCTCGCATTTCATAAGGAAAAAGGGGCAGAATTCAGTGTCGCAGTTATGGAGGTTCCGTGGGAGGAGGCTTCCCGATTTGGTTTGATGGTTGCAGATGAAAATGACAAAATTACAGAATTCCAGGAAAAACCAAAGAATCCAAAATCCAATCTTGCTTCCATGGGTATTTATATTTTCAATTGGGACATTCTCAAGAAATATCTGGAGGAGGATGAAGCTGATCCGAACTCTGAAAATGACTTTGGCAACAATATTATTCCGAATCTGCTGCGTGATGGCAGAAAGATGTATGCATATCATTTTGATGGTTATTGGAAGGATGTGGGAACCATTTCGTCTCTATGGGAGGCTAATATGGAGGTTCTGGATCCGGAACACAGCGGAATCAATCTGTTTGATGATCAGTGGAAGATTTATAGTCGAAACAGCGGTATGACAGGACACAGAATCGGTCCGAAGGCATTGGTTGAGAATTCCATGATTACAGATGGCTGCCGTGTTTATGGCAATGTAAAACATTCTATATTATTTGCGGGTGTTATTGTAGAAGAGGGAGCAGTGATTGAAGATGCCGTTGTCATGGGCGGTACGATTATCAAGGCAGGTGCAGTCGTAAAGCATTGTATCATAGCAGAGGACGCTGTGATTGGAATGGATGCAGTGATAGGAGCTATGCCGAAGGATGGTGAAAACGGTGTGGCGACAATTGCCTCCGGTGTAAGAATCGGTGATAAGGCAAAGATTGGACCAAAGGCAATGATTTATAATGATGTGAAGGAGGGTGAAGAACAATGGTAAATTCCAATGCAGATGCAATGGGTATTATTTTCCCAAATAGTTATGATTCTCTTGTTCCTGAATTGGTGAATGAACGTTTGATGGCTTCGATTCCCTTTGCAAGTCGTTACAGAATGTCAGACTTTGTGATATCCAGTATGGTAAATTGCGGAATCGATAATATCTCCCTGATTGTTCGTAAAAATTATCATTCTCTGATGGATCATCTTGGCTCTGGTCGTGAATGGGATTTGACGCGTAAGAATGGCGGATTAAATATTGTTCCACCGTTTGCACAGAAGAATATCAAGGTATACAACGGAAGAGTGGAAGCACTGGAAAGTATTAAGAAATTTATCCGTTCGCAGAAGGAGCAGTATGTAGTCTTGTCTGATGCCAATATTGCAATGAATTTCGATTTTAATGCGTTGCTGGATGCACATGTGAAAAAGGGTGCTGATATTACAGTAGTTTATAACAGGCAGGCAATCCCGGAGAGCTTTAAGGATCCGGCTTTTGATGGAAAAGATATGTATTTTACCTTGGATATTACAGATGGCAGGGTAACAGAGGTTAATATTAATTCTGTATGTGCCGGGATTCAGAATCTTGGTATGAATATTTTCGTTATGGAAAGGGAAATGCTTGTTAAACTGATAGATGATGCCTATCTGCATGGCCGTATTTTCTTTGAACGTGATGTTCTTGCTCCGATGGTAAAGAAATTGAATATTCAAGGATTTCAGTATGAAGGTTATGTAGCACGAATTAATGACTTAAGAAGCTACTTCTATGAAAATATGAAGCTTCTTGACGAGAAGAATCTGGATGCATTATTTGAAGGCAACCCAATCTATACAAAGATT
>JALEWA010000104.1 GCA_022788085.1 Lachnospiraceae bacterium | reverse complement strand
TTTCAAATGACACCTATCCCTTACGCAGAGGATGCCATACGAAAGGTCAATGAATTTCTATCGCAGCTTCCAAAATAACTGTGATTTTTTCATAGCATTTTCTTCGTAAAGCACTATTATTTTTATTTTAACTTGCATTTTTCTTTCAGATTTACATAATATTTTATTATTTTATCCTCTCTTATGACATAATTTTGAATGAAATGCTTCAAAATATAACATTTTTTCGTTCTACCATGCGGTGTACATAAAAATGGTTTTTTTGCTATAAATAATACTATATAGACCTTTGAATCGTAAAACCGTTAGTTTTTCACGGCTCAACCGTTATTATTTTATTTCTTAACTGTTATTTTTACATAGCTTTTCAGCCATTCATTTATATCTTAACCGTTACTTTTTCATTTGATAACAGTTATTAATTCATGGCTTAACCGTCATTTTTTCATATCAAAATGCGTACATCCATCGTCATTACTGGTTTTTTCAATATTCTTCATACATATCATACATACCATACATTTTCATACTTTGTATCATACTAATTCATACAACATATCTGTTGTAAAATAACTATATTATATTTTCTAATTTCTCTAAATGGAGAAGAAGACTAGTAATTTAAAAGGACACACTAAAAAAATAGAATAACCGTAATTTTTTCATTTCTATAATATAAAGTATCGAAATAGTTGTTTTTCCTTGATTTAATAACCGTAATTTTTTCATGGCTTGTAACATTGGTATAGTAGTAAAGGATAATATAACCGTAGAATTTTCATTTCTTTACATATTTTAACCGTAATTCTTTCATACCTCCTTGACTTATTTGCATAAAACACACACTTATATCAACCGTAGTTCTTTCATATCTTGCAAATTGTTCTACAAAAAAGTAAAATTTGCGTTTATTTAACCGTGAGATTTTCATATCTTATGAGATTAACCGTCAAAATTTCATGGCTTTTATCAAAATGCTGTAAAATAAAGGATTTTTTAATACTTATAAAAGATAAGAAACATCATAAATGACCCAAAAGGTCAAATTGAAATAATATATATAACCGTAATCTTTTCATTCCTTAAGAACATGATAGGTCGTAAATCCGAGCAATATCATATTTATGAACCGTAATTTTTTCATTTCTTGTAAAAAATAGAAAATAACAGTGATTCTTTCATACCATATAATGACCATACTGGTCAAAATGATATTATAATGCATAAAATATAAAACATATACCATATATATACCAAATAGTAGAAATATTAAAATAAAAAAAGACCGTAAAACGGTCTTTTTTTATAATCCATATTCATCGATAAAGTTATCTAATAAGGTTTGTATTAATTCATTGAACGAACCACCATTTTTAGAACAATAATTTTCGGCTATTTTTACAGAAGTAGGTTTAAGCACAAGAGATTTTCTCATTGATTTTGCTTCGTTCTTAGGTGCAAATATGTTTGGAATACTTTTCTTTGTTGTAGTGGTCTTTGATGCGCTTACAGATGGTGTTACTGTTGGTGCTGTATATGTGGATGTTTCTTGAACAATAGGAGCTGCAGCAACACGTACTGGAACAGGAATCTGTTCAGCTGCTTGTAAAGGAGCTATAGTTGGTTCTGATGGCATTTGTTTATAAACAGGTTCTTCAATAACAACAGTTTCTTTTACAATCGGAGAGGATAACTGTTCAGGGATAGGTTCAGAAATAGTTGGTTCAGGAATAACCTCAGGTGTAATAGCTTGTACGGGCTGTACAGCAGGAACTACCTGTTCGGGTGTAATTGGCTGAGCCGGTTCTGCAATCATTTTTTCAGAAGATATTTCTATTTTTTTCTCTTCGACAGGTTGTTTGACACCAGCAGTTTGTATATCTGTGATATTTTCTACCTGATGGCCTGATTCTAATGCTTTTTGTTTTGCTTTTTTGAACTGATTCATTTAAAAAACCCCCCGTGATACTAATTCTTTAACAACTCTATTGACTGCACTTGCAGCCTGATGTTGTGGCTGAAGAACAACAATAGGCATATGATTAAGTGATGTGTCTTTCATTGCAACAGATCCAGGAATTGGTGTTTCAATTAAAATGTCTTTAAATTCTTCTTCAGAAAGATAATAGTCCTGAAGATCTTTAGCAAGATTTATTCTTTTATCGAAATTATTGATGATTAATGCTTTGATATTATTTTCGATTCCAAGATCCTCCATATTTTCTTCCCAAAGAAATGAAAATAATTCGGCACCCTGAATGGCATTCAAGGACACATCTGAAACCAAAATAATAGAATCCACATAATAGAATATATTTTGGTTAACAACACCTAAATTTGGGTTTGTATCAAAAATTATATGTGTATATTGAGAAAAAAAGTCACTGTTTTTGCTAAAATAATTTGCTAATAATTTTTCCCTTCCGGCAATGCTGACCAATTGCATCTCTGTTTTAATTAAAAGAATATTGGATGGAATAATGTCAACATTTGGAAGTTCCTCAATAGCTCCTGAAATGATAAGCTCAGATGGTTCAATTTTTTTATTCTCAAAGATGGTACGGATGTTATTTCTGTCCATATCAGAACAATCAATACCAATATCATTTGTAAGATTACATTGTGGATCACCATCTACTAATAAAATTTTATTATTTGGGTCTAGTGCTAATGCCCCGGCCAAATTAAAGCACGTTGTTGTTTTTCCGGTGCCACCTTTTAAAGTTCCAAAAGCTATTGTTTTCATAATTCTACTACCCTTCTTAAGTTATATGTCTTAAATTAATGTAATTCTATATGAAATATATTCTTATGTATCATATAATACATCTCACCTATAACAATATATCACAAAATCTATAGTATATCAAGTATCTTATTCTATAATATATTCAATATTTAAAATATTAATAAAAATAATATTAATAATAATACCAATGCGCATATTAGCAATTGTAAAAATATTAATATGCATATTACAAACGTATTGTATAATATATTACCACATACACTAAACAATGTAATACATAATAAAGTATAAAACACAATAAGTGCGTTTTAATATATAAAGTGTATCGAAATAAATATAGATTAGATAAGCAATACTAATACTGATACAATGCATAAGATATAATATAATACTACATATAATATATAAAATAACATATATGTATTACACTACATAACATAGAATATACCACTAACATAAATACTATAAAGTGTATTAACAGATGTATACAATAACACAATATATTTAATAATATAATAATACACATATTAATATTACAAATACAATATATAATACATAAGGAAATAATAACAATAATAATATTATAATTGATCATAACATATGTATTACATCCTAAAATATAATACATATCATGAATCAAATATATACATAATAGATTAGATGGTATAAAATGCAATATAACAACGCATATAATACATAATATATAAAGTAAGATAATTGTAATACATAATATAATAAGTAAAACAAAATATAATATATGTATATTGATAATTATGAATATATTAAATAATATATCAAATAATGTACTATAAAAATGATATCTTCTACTAAAAAAAATATAATAATATTAATGCGTATTATATTATACATTATGACATGTAATACATAAGGACTTATATAGTACCATATATAAGATATATAATAAAATATTCATATAAAATAATAAATAATTAATAAAATATAAAATATAATAATAAATACACAATAACATATAATATAACACACATATCATGTTTATAATATATAATACATAAAATATATTGAAAAATCAACATATTTTTGATATATTATATATGTTAAATATCATTTTTAGTATTAAGTTTGTGTGTATATATTATAAATTACTCCTATTGAGTTCATGTAATATATAATACATTATAACATATAATGTATATTGTAAAAAATATATTGGCATATTTTTATATTATAATGTATATTATATTAAAGGTATTATATGAAATGAAATAATATAATATGTAATATAAATAGTAAGATAAAACAAAATATACATGTAAAGTGTAATATATTATATAATATCTAATCTATGTATAAAGTGTAGCATAAAATAGAATAAAAAATAAAATAAAACATATAATATATTAACATTTATAATAGTAATATATTATATAATACAATATATATTATAATACTACATACGTTATAAAATATAATATATATAGTAAGATATAATAGTATATAATAAGTATTATAATACATAATAATATGTATGATATATAACATAATAAAAAAGCCCATCAAGAGATGGGCAGAATTTAATCTGATAATGGAGTTGTGTATGCTAACCAAAGATCAAAATAGGAATCAAAAGATAATATAGATTTTCCTTTCACACCTAGACCGTCAGGAGTTCTGGTATACCATCCGTTAAGCTCTTGCATTTTCGGGTCAGGTGAATTAATGCATACCCACATCTTATCACGATAATTACGAATTTGTGTTTCCGGAATAACATACCTATTATATATTTGCTTAAAATAGACATGACAAGGTGGAAAAACGGAAAAAGTAGCATTTTGCTTTCGAATATCAGGAACAGCGTGTGTAATACCTGATGAATCAATAAGTTCATAATAATTTGTTAGTAACATCCATCCATTATAATTGTCACTTGCAATCCAAATTGGTTCTCCCATATGTTGTGCTAGTTCCTGAGGAAGAATTTCAATATTTTCTATTTGGGATTGCGTAGAAATATATTCAATTGCAGTACGTTTAGGATCGTCAGATAATCCTTTTAAATAATCTACAGAAACATGAAATAATTTTGAGAGTGCTGCAATTTTTTCCGGAGAGGGAATTTTTGCAAGAGCAGGATTTTTATGCTCCCAACTGGCAATTGTTGATGTTGGAATCTTGTTATCCAGACCAAGAGTTTCTGCTAGCTTTTCGCCTAATTCGGATTGTGACCATCCTTTAGATGTTCGTAAGGCTCGAATCCTTGTATTTAATTTGTAGCCAATAAATTGATTAGGTTGAGAGGAGATATTTTGATTCTTAGCACTGTTCAATTTTGCTAAAGGGTCTCCTTTCCGAATTTGCTGAGTATGATTATTGTGTTTCATGTTGTTTTCCTCCATATTTTTATTATTAGCGACATTTTTCGTAAAGTCAATAAGATTCTACTAAATAGGGAAATAATAAAGTAGATATCTCTTGATTTACATAATAAAATGAAATAATATCAAATGTTATGATATTTAAAAGTGAAAGAATCATTGCAAAATTAATAATAAAGCATTTCATAATTTATAAAAAATGAAAGCTATGAAAGAATTGCGGTTAGAAAGAAAAGGAATATAATAGAATATAATGGTCAATAAGCTGTGGATAAACCGTGTAATATGTGTATAATTGTATAAAAAGATATCCACAAAAAGAGAACTAAAATGGTCAATAAACTTATAAAATAGAAATAATGTAAAATAAAAATACTTGAGATAAAAATTGACTAAATCAGTAAAAATGAAAAAACAATAAAAAGTAGAGATGTTATATGATCAGATCAAAGATATAAAAAAATGACGGTAAAAAAAGACATATCAATTTTCTAATTTGAAAATTGATATGTCTTTTTTTATCCTATTTATATTTCATTATCGAGCAAGAACTTCGATAATTTCTGCTACATACATAGTATGCATATCGCCATCCGTATACCATTTTTCTTTTATTTCAGGAGAGATAAAAGATTCTTCTGTGATACGTGTTGCAGAAAGCTTATGGCAAAGAAATACAAGGTTTCCCTCATCAATATAAGGTACTCCATGCTTGCTGCCAACAGAAAGTCCTGCATTTGATATTTTATCTTCATTTCTTCCGGAATGACTGCCACAATAACTTAATTCCCTACGATATTTCTCGTCTAAAAAGGTAAGAGAGAAAAATTCATCTTTATCAATTAATTCTTTCGTATATCGGGAATCGCGAATAAAAACGTAAACAACATTTTTACTCCATAATACACCCATGCCACCCCAACTGATTGTCATAGTGTTTGCTTTTTCCTTGGTACCAGCCGTTACAAGGGCCCATTCTTTCCCAATCTTTGTAAATGGATTACAGTCCAACATTTCAATAGGACACTCTTGAAAAACATGCATAATAAGAACTTCCTTTCCTAAAAAGATAGTATTATTTTATCAGATGTATGAAGAACAAACAATAAACAATAAACAAGATGTTTCATAGATATTATCCAACAGGATGAATTTCTACATCAGAGGGCAGTGACTGGCCGGTATTGTTTATGGTATCCATTAATATAACGAGTCCTTTGTAACAGTCAGCTCTGCTTATAAAATCATTCCTATCTGTCTCATGTGGTATGAAATTAAGTGTTTTTGCATTTCGAAAGCAATCATCTATAGAGATATTGCGTTCTTTAGAATTTGATGCCATTCCACGAATTAAAAAGCTAGCAAATTCAGCATAAGTCAGAAAATCATCGGGTCGAAAATAATCGCTTGAAACGGTAACAGGCTCAATGAGATTTTCTTCTATACATGCCTGTACATAAGCAGAATCCCATTCATATCTTGATATATCACAAAAAGAACCACAATAGGGGCGCTTTCCTGGCATTCTTAAAGCTTTGAAATAAACCATTAGAAATTGAGCACGAGGTATAGGCTGTGTAGGATGTAAATGCATAACGCAAGGATCTAAAAGTCCTTTCTTAAGAGCACGAATCATATCATGATATTGTGGTATGCCTTCAATATCAATATACGGGATATCGATTTCAAACATTCCGGTGTCAGCGGGTTCCTCTGGAACTTCTTTGGTATCCTGTTTGAAAAGCGTAGTATCTTTTGGCAAGGGAGTTAATAGAGTGACAAGCGGCTCTATATGCTGCCTTTTTATTTCTTTAATAAAGTAAGAAGCTGTTAAGCAGGCACCATAATCATTTGTGTGTGTAATATCGCCCTTTATGAAGTAATCCTGTGCTTTTTCTTCGCCTAGATGACACCATTTTTGGAAAGTAAGTTCATGAAGGTCAATAAAAGGTACACAGCACTCATCAGCAACAGATTTGCATGCCTCAGCATATAGGGAAAGAAGCGAATGGTAAGATCCATTATCCTTAAAAGGAATACGGCTAATAGGAGATACTATTACAGGATAAGCGCCATATACTCTTATTTCTTTGATATACCGTCTGAGATTATTGATATAGCCGCCGAAAGCAGACAGATTACGCCTTTTTTGGTCATTGTGTCCAAATTGTAAGACTACGATATCTCCTACCTTTAAACGTTCTTTTATGATATTCCAGTGCCCATCATCCCGAAAACAGTTTGTAGTCATGCCGGAATGTGCCTGGTTACAAATAGCAACAGATCCAAAATATTGGGCAAGCATTTGTGCCCAGCCGCCACAGCTTCCATATGGGTAATAAGGAAAAAGAGCATTTTGGTCTGTAAGAGTGGAATCACCTGCAAGATAAAGAACAGGAGTCTCTTTTTTTCAATTTTAATTTCAGAAAGACAGGCATGTTTTCCGGAAGGCTGATGTAAATTGCCTTTTCGGTACAAGGAATATTTGTTAAAGCAGGAATATAGGGAGCCGTAAAAGCAATAAAGCACTTCGTATAGCTTTCATATGGAGCAACCTGAATACCACTTTCAATGAGATTGCGCCTCCCGGTAAAAAGCATCATATCTGAAATCCCATCATCTCCAGCATGAGAGGTTAATGTTATTTGATAGGAACCTTCTTCCGGCACTAATATTTTGAATATCATAACAAAACGTTCTGAGGTAATTTCTACGCCATTTTCACGGGTATGAAGAGAAGTTTTCCAGTCTTCAAGATAATTTTTGCGTAAATTCCAGCCACCTGAATATATTGACTGTTCAGATTTTGTCTTTCCAGGAAGGCTTTCCTGATTAACAAAACCGTAGCCGGTCTCTTCGGAAAAAATAGTATGTTCTGTGATTTCAGTTCCAAAATGGAATATTTTTGTATACATATGAAACATTCATTTCTTATACTTTATAAATGTGTATATTGGTATTTTATCATTATACATGAAAAGGCTTCTACGCAAATTTGAATATAATATGAGCAATTTCATCTGTTTCTTCATATAGTCTGGAAAAAAATGTCTTAATGAATAAACAGAATATGATTAATAAATGTCTATTACATTTTGATATATTTGTTTCTGATAAAGAAAAAGGATAAAGGAAAATGGGCAAAAAGAATATTATGTGTTAGAATAAAGAGATTAAGAAGACATGGAGGAATATAAAAGCACATGGGACATATATACTTTGCAAGACATGGACAAACTATTTGGAATGTAGAAAATAAAATATGTGGAGCAACGGACATTGCTTTGACAGAACTTGGACACAGACAGGCGATAGAGCTTGGAGAAAATATTCTTAAACAAGAAATTCATATAGATGAAATTTTATATTCGCCTCTTGTTAGAGCTGCTGATACGGCGAAGCATGTATCAGAGATTACAGGGATACCGGCAAGAGAAGAAAAAAGACTGAAGGAACAGAATTTTGGCTGCTTTGAGTCTACACCAAGAGATGGAGCTGTATTTCAGGAGGCAAAGACACATTTTATCGATCACTTCCAAGGTGGGGAATCTATGCTTCAATTAGCTCAAAGAATTTATAATCTTTTGGATGATATAAAAAAGGAATCTAATGAGAAAACATATCTTCTTGTTGCTCATAACGGAATTGCAAGAGTTGTGAATTCCTACTTTTATGATATGAGTAATGAAGAATATGCTCGTTTTGGAATCAAAAATTGTGAGATAAAAAGGTATGATTACTTATAAAAATTGATTTTGTGAGAAGTGTACAATACTAATTGTAATACATATTGTACTTTAAAAAGAATACAAAATGTATTATATGATATACATAAACATCATACTACAGACAGTAATATATGATAGAGGTACTAACGGCTTCCAAGATCTGCATATGAATACTATCAATGTATTTTAGCTGTACTTTAAGCAGTTATATCAAATGATCCGTTGGAAGTGCAAGCCATTTAAAATCAGTTCATTTTTAATAAATCATTTTTTCATGGATATTTATTTGTACCACTAATGATGCGGAATAGTTATGATATTGGTAAATGTGGAAACATGGAATAATAAATATTACAGTAACAGAGGTGAAAATATCATGAATAAAAGACCTGAGATAGAAGAACGCAATGATTTGTTGCATGAGTTTTTGAATTTGGGAGAGATGATGTTAGGAGTTGGCGCAGAGATAAAGCGTGTTGAAGATACATTAATTCGAATGGGAAAAGCTTATGGAGCAGATAAGATGAATGTTTTTGTAATTACCTCCAGTATTGTAATTACTATGCATTTCCCTGATGGACAGGAGCTTACACAAACACGTAGGATTATGGATGAGTCAGGTACAAACTTTACAAAACTTGAAGCATTAAATGAGCTTAGCCGCTCCTGTTGCGAAAACCCATTATCAACAGAGGAACTGAAGAAGCAGTTAGAACAGTTGAATAAAAAGCCTTCACAAGCGCTTTTCTGTATAGGAAGTGTTTTAGGAGCAGGCAGTTTTGCTATTTTTTTTGGAGGAACGTTTTTGGATGGCATGTGTGCAGCAATGTTTGCATTATTTATATGCCTGTTGCAGAATAAATTAAAACATTTATGTCCCAATAACATGATTTTCAATTTACTATGTTCATTCCTTACAGGAATAGGGATATGTTTATTGACAAAAGTGTATCCACCATTACATTTAGACAAAATCATGATAGGAGATATTATGCTTCTGATTCCGGGAATTGCTATGACAAACTCTGTGAGAGATATACTGGTTGGTGATACTATATCGGGTGTCATGAGATTGATAGAAAGTTTACTTTGGGCTGGTTCCATAGCTTTTGGATTTATGCTTGCTATTCGATTAATTGGAGGTTGACATGAGTACAATAGTATTACAATTGATTACTGCATTTCTAGGTTCACTAGGATTTTCTCTTTTATTTCATTTAAGAAAACAACTTTTGCTCCCTGCTTCCATAGGAGGTTTATTATGCTGGGGCATCTATTTGATTGGAACACATTATTATGAAGGCGTATTTGTGCCATGTTTGCTTGCGTCAGCATCGGCAGCTTTGTACGCAGAAATTCTTGCCAGGATAAAGAAAGCACCTGCAACCTTGTTTCTTGTACCTGCTGTTGTACCCGCTATTCCGGGAAGTACACTTTATTATGCAATGAGCAATGCAGTACAGGGAGAATGGGATATAGCAAGATCATATGGTTATCTTACTATACAATATGCATTGGCAATTGCAGGTGGAATCAGCTTGGTATGGGCAATGAGCGTTATGCTGCAAAACGTTAATAAACAAAAATAGAAGAAGAGATGAAAAAAGTATTGACAATAGTGAGTGGTGTACATATAATACAAATATAGACCGACGGTCGGTCTAAGAACAAAAGGAGTTTTATGCAAAAGACTAGATTATGAGAATAGTAAAAGAGCATGATGAACGAAAAAATGAAATCATTGATACCGCTTCCCATATCTTTGCGCAAAAGGGTTACGATAAAACCAGTGTAAATGATATATTAAATGCGATTGGAATTGCAAAGGGAACGTTTTATCACTATTTTAAATCAAAGGAAGAGGTACTGGATGCGGTAATAACCAAGGCAACAGAGTTGATTGTAGAACGGGTAGAAGCAGTTGCGGATAATTCGGGGTTGGCACCGGAGGGTAAGCTTCTTGGTGTGTTTATGGCAATGCGGATAGAAAACCAGATGGAAGAAGGCTTTCTGGAAGAGATGCATCGTCCGGAAAATGCCCTGATGCATCAAAAATCACTGGTTTCTATTATAGCGGTATTGACTCCGATATTAACGCAGATTGTTACAGAGGGGATTGAAAAGGGAGTCTTTCACTCAGAGTATCCGGAGCAGTATATGCAGATTTTCTTAGCATCAGCAACAACACTTTTTGATGATGGAATCTTTCAGGTGGAGCCGGAGAAACAGGAAATGCTATTTCTAGCATTGATTTCCTTGCTGGAAAAAATGCTGGGAGTGGAATCGGGCAGCTTTCAGAAAAAGGCAAGCGAATATTTTGACTAAAATAATAGAAGGTTATGGGACTAAAAATAGTCCCATCTTATTTACACTAATTAAAGACCGACGGTCGGTCTGTTTAAAAAGCTATACAGGTATTACAAATGTATAATCTAACGAATAGGCTGAAGACTGTGAATTTAAGAAAGGTATGGGTATTTGTATGAAGAAATTTATGATGATTTGGATTGGTGAGCTGATATCCAGCATAGGAAGCGGCATGACAGCATTTGCACTTTCCATATATGTATATGAGCTGACAGGAAGTGTAAGCTATGTATCACTTGTTACACTTCTGGCATATATGCCAACGATTTTGTTAAGCCCTGTGGGAGGTGTATTGGCTGACCGCTATGACAGGCGTCTTTTGATGATTATTGGTGATTTATTTTCCGGACTTGGACTAATTTATATTTTATGGCAGATTCAGATTGGTAATACAGGAATGATGCCAATTCTTCTTGGAGTTACATTTAATGCGGTATTTGTAGCACTATTGGAGCCTTCTTACCGTGCAACAGTAACTGATCTTTTGACAGAGGAAGAGTATGGAAAGGCAAGCGGCATGGTTCAGATTGCAGGAAATGCGAAGTATCTGATATCACCGGCATTGGCAGGGATCATCCTTGGTGTGGCAGACATCAGGGTAATACTTCTGATTGATATTTGTACCTTTATCGTTACGGTTTCGATGGTAGCAAGTGTAAGAAAAACAGTCAGAAAACCCATTAAAAGAGAGACTCAGGGAGTTTTCCTGGAGATGAAGGAAGGCCTTATGTTTCTTGCAAGGAATAAGGGAATCGGTTCACTTGTTATCATTATGGCATTTGTATGCTTTTTCATGGGATTTGTGCAGACCCTGACAGGACCTATGGTTTTAGCGGTAAGTGATGCTAAGACAGTAGGATTTCTGGAATCGGCATGTGCGGTAGGAATGCTGGTTGGAAGTATCTGGATTGGAGTAGCCGGAATTAAGAAGTCATACGCAGTCGTGTTAGGGATAGCAGGTGGTTTTTGTGGTATCTCTATGGCTTTGGCAGGTATAAGTACAAATATAATGATAACCGGTATTGGTATTTTTCTCTTTTTTCTAATGTTACCTTTTATGAATACTTGTGCCGATGTATTGGTCAGAGTCAGCATTCCAAATGAGCTGCAGGGAAGAGTATGGGGCATGATTAGTCTGCTCACACAGATAGGAACCGTAGTTGCCTATATGATTTGTGGTATCTTGGCAGACTATGTATTTGAACCAATGTTTTTGGATGGAGGATTGCTTGCTGATTCTCTTGGAAGACTGATTGGTACGGGTAAAGGAAGGGGAATTGGCTTTCTGCTTATCTTATCCGGTCTTGGAATGATAATGGTAGCTTTGACAATAGGAAGAAATAAAGCCGTTAGAGAGATTCAGGTTCATAAGGAGATATCACATGTATAAAAAGCTATTTATAAATGATTTTAAGAAAAATCCGTGGAATAATTTGATTTTGCTGTTGTTCATGGCACTGTCTGTAACGCTTGGTGTAGCAGTATTTTTTGTATCATCGCAGTTGTTTACCTCTATTTCCACAATGTACGAAACGGCAAAACCGCCACATTTTCTGCAAATGCATAAGGGAGAATTGAATCAGGCAGATATTGATGCTTTTAATAGTACTTATCCGGGGATGGAGCACTGGCAGACAGTTCCCATGATTGATGTATATGGGGATGAGATTACTATACTTCATAAGGAAAGTGAACTGTATTCTTTGGCAGATTGCAGGCTTGATATCAGTCTTGTAAAACAGAATCAGGAATATGATGTTTTATTGAATGAAAACAGAAAGCCATTAGAGATTAAAAAGGGAGAAATCGGTGTTCCCGTCATTTTACTGGAGAAGTACCAGATTGAGATAGGGGATGTAATCTGGTTACAAAGCGGTGATGTAAAGAAAGAATTTGCGGTAACAGAATTTGTATATGATGGACAGATGAATTCTACGCTCTGCTCTTCTACACGATTCTTACTTAGTGATGAAGACTTTGCTGAGCTATTTGGAAATATTGGGGAAACAGAGTATTTAATCGAAGCATACTTTAAAGACTCTTCTATGGCGACAGATTATCAGACTGCTTATGAGCAGAAAGATTTACCAAAGGATGGGCAGGCAATAACGTATGTTATGATTTTTCTGCTGAGCGCAATGACAGATATTATGATGGCAATGGTCTTTTTATTGGTTGGAATTTTGCTGATTGTGATTGCTTTGATGGTGCTTAGATATACGATTTTGACAACGATTGAAGAGGATAAGCGAGAAATAGGGACTATGAAGGCTGTGGGAGTGCCCTATGTTGGAATCAGGAAGCTCTATCTTGATAAGGTTCGCATTTTGATGATTTTTGGATGTGTGATAGGATATTTTGCGGCTTTCTGCATGTCAAATTTCTTATTTGACCATATGAGCAGAACATTTGGAAAACAGCCGTTATCAATTGGAACTCTTATGTTGGGAGTGTTTGTGTGTGTAGTCATTTATGGTATTATTTTGTTCTTTGCGGGAAGGGTATTGAAGCAGATCCGCAGGGCAACGATTGTAGACACTCTTGTGACGGAAAAAAGCTTTGGAAAAGGGCAGAATGGCTATCGGTTGATTGGGTTATTCATGGTATTGGTATCTTTTCTTACCATTGTTCCCAATCTGATGGTAAGTACCATGAAAGAAAAGGAGTTTATGACCTATATGGGGAGCTCGGTGCATGATATTTTGCTTGAGGTAGAGCAGGGAGAGGGCATAGAAGAAAGGAAAAATGGAGCGCAGGCACTTTTGGAAAATGAGGTAAAGAATGATGCAGTGACGAACTATACAGTTTTTCGAAAAGTACGTCTTCAGGCAATGGATAGTGAAGGAGAGCTACAGGGAATCCATATTGATACCGGAGAAGGCGCAGGAGACGGGCTGCAATATGTATCCGGTGGAAATCCAAAGAATGAGACAGATATTGCGCTATCCTGTCTTATGGCACAGTCACTTGGGAAAAAACTAGGCGATGAAGTGTTATTGATTGAAAATCATGAAGTGCAAACATTTTATGTATGCGGGATTTATCAGGATGTAACCAGTGGTGGACGAACGGCGAAGGCTATTCATGATTTTAAAGGAACAGAAGCTGAAAAATATGATTTTCTGATTGATGTAAATGCTGCAAAAATCGGAGAACAGCAGATAGAAGGCTGGAGGCAGGTTTTGGGAAAAGGTGTAAGTATAGAATATATGGAAGAGTTCCTTGGACAGACACTTGGAGGCATTACCATACAGGTTCAGACTGCGGCAATGATAGCATTCTGGATTGGAATTGGTCTGATTATCTTGATTGCGGCACTGTTCTTAAAGCTGCGTATGGTAAGTGAAGCAAACTTTTTTGCAGTAAAGAAAGCGATGGGTATTCCTTATCAGCAGATTTGTTTACAAGAGCTTTACCCAATTCTTAAGGCTGGTGGAGCAGGATGCGTAATCGGAATCTTTTTATCTGTTTTCTTTGGTGATGATGTGGTAAGTATGATGTTTGCGGTATTAGGTCTTGGTATCGAAAAACTGAAGTTTCTTTCGTTGCCGATTGAAATATGTGTGCTGATACCGATCTTATTATTATTGGTTTTATCAGCAGTTACGTGTCTTGCGTGTAGGCAGATAAAAGGAATCATGATTGCAGAGCACCTGAATGAGTAGGAGGTATGAAAATGTTATTAGCAGTGAATCAGTTGTATAAAGAATATGAAGACAGCGAGATCTTAAAGAATGTGCATTTACAGTTGCAAAAGGGTGAGTTCGTTGCAATCATGGGACAGTCGGGCTGCGGAAAATCAACGCTTCTTTACTGTGTGAGCGGAATGGACAGACCAACAAAAGGAGAAATCATATTTGGTGAAAAGAAGTTGACAGAACTTTCGGAAAGAGAATTAGAGAGGTTTCGCCTTACTAAGATGGGATTTGTCTTTCAAAAGCCTAATTTTCTGAAAAATCTGTCTGTTCAGGACAATATCATGTTTCCGGCTTTGCAGGCAAAGAAGGCTTTTTACGCAGGAAAACAGGAAGTCAGAATGGAAGCTGAAAGGCTGATGCAGAAAATGGATATTCTGCATGTAGCCAAACATGATATCAGAAAGGTATCAGGTGGACAACTGCAGAGAGCAGCCATTTGCAGGGCATTAATCAATCACCCGCAAATTTTATTTGGGGATGAGCCTACAGGGGCACTGAATTCCTCCGCTACACGGGAGGTTATGGATATTTTAAATCAGATCAATGATGAAGGAACAACGATTCTTCTCGTAACTCATGATGCGAAGGTGGCAGCAAGAGCAGACAGAGTCATTTATCTGGAGGATGGCTGTGTAAAAGCAGAGCTTGGGTTAGGAAAATATACGAAAGAGGCTATAGCTGAGAGGGAAGAAAAATTAAAGCTTTGGCTGGAGAGGATGGGATTCTGATTTCATAAATATATAAAATTCTCTTGTTAAAACAGACAAAAAGTGGCATAGTATTCCAAAAGATATAAGGAGGATTACTTTGCAGGAGAGCAGATTATTCAAAATACTATATCATTTATTGGAAAAGGGGCATGTGACAGCACAGGAGCTTGCAAAACAGTTTGAAGTATCTGTCAGAACCATATACCGCGATATCGATTCTCTTAGCGAGGCCGGAATTCCGGTTTACGCAGAGAAGGGAAGAAATGGCGGTATTTTTCTGTTGGAGGATTTTACGCTGAATAAGGTGCTATTATCAGAGAAGGAAAAGAAAGACATACTGGCTTCCTTGCAGAGCCTGTCTATGGTAGGGGCTGGCTTTGACCAGGAAATGCTTACAAAGCTGTCTGCGCTTTTTCAAGTAAGCTCAGAGGACTGGTTTGAAGCAGACTTCTCCCGTTGGGGAGGGGAGTCAGGCGATAATGAGAAGTTTGAAAGCATAAAAACAGCCGTTATCCGGCATAAAGCAATGAGGATTGTTTATGAAAGTTCCTATCATGGAAGAAGTGAAAGAATCATACATCCGTTAAAGCTGTTGTATAAATCAAAAGAGTGGTATGTGAAAGCTTTTTGTACGAAAAAACAGGAATTTCGTATTTTTAAGCTGAATCGTATGGTTGCGTGGGAAGTGCTTGAGGAGGAATTTGAGCCTGTGCCTTTTCCTGAATTGCAAGAGGATATGCCGATACCACACAATAAGATTGTTCTTCGATTCTCAAAGGAGATGGCTTACAGAGTTTATGATGAGTTTGATACAAGTTTAGTGGAACGTATGGAGGATGGCGATTTGGTGGTATCTGTACATATGCAGGGCGATGATTGGTTAATAGGATATCTGCTTTCCTTTGGAACACAGGTGGAGGTTGTGGAGCCTCTCTATTTACGTGACATGCTTGCTCAAAAAGCAAAAGAAATCTATGAACAGAATAAAATATGACATAGGATGTCAACATTTCCTTGTTAGAATGGATAAAAAACAATAAGGAGAATAGAGATGGGAAGACCAACAACAAAACAGGATTTATTAGAAGCAGCAAGCAGTAATTATGAGAAATTAATGGCATTTATAGATTCCATGACAGAGAAAGAATTGTCAACGCCTTTTCATTTTGAAGGGGAAGCAAGTAAAAAAGAAGCACATTGGAAAAGGGATAAGAATCTTAGGGATGTATTGATTCATTTATATGAATGGCATCAATTGTTATTAAACTGGGTGGATGCGAACAGGAACGGTGAGGAGAAGTCCTTTTTGCCAAAGCCCTATAATTGGAAGACTTATGGAGCAATGAATGAGTTTTTCTGGAAAAAACATCAGAACACTTCCTTGGAGGAAGCAAAGCAGATGCTTAGTGAGTCACATGCGGCAGTCATGGAGCTTGCTAAAGATTTTTCAAATGAGGAGCTATTTTCGAAGGGTGTATATAAGTGGGTTGGTGGAAGCACACTTGGTTCTTACTTTGTAAGCAACTCTTCCAGCCATTATGACTGGGCTTTAAAAAAGCTTAAGGCACATAGAAAAAATTGTAAAAAAGCTTCCTATCATGAGTAAGGATGAGGTAGCAAAGGAATTAATAGATACAATACAAAGCTATCGAAATCAATAAGGATAGCATAAGAAAGATTTGCAGATATCGAAAGGTATAGGCAAATCTTTTTGTTTGATTGTAAAGAGAATTGTTTTCAAGTATATTAATAGA
>JALEWA010000101.1 GCA_022788085.1 Lachnospiraceae bacterium | reverse complement strand
TGTAATCAGTAAGCTGGTAATTATTTTAAACCGGAATGTATGTTTAACTCCCTCATGGCTGCCCTTTCCAAAATACTGTGCCGTAAAAATACCAGCACCGGATAGTCCACCAAATATACTTAGATTAAATACAAAAAGCAGCTGATTTACAATCGCTACACCAGACATCTGATCTGTACCAATCTGTCCAACCATAATGTTATCCAATAGCCCGACAAAATTCGTAATTCCATTTTGCAGGATAATCGGTATGGTTATATATAAAACCTTTTTATAAAAATCTTTTGTTCCTATCAATTTCCTAAAAATCATTTTCTCCCCCTTATAAAAGCAAACGTCGACATCTTTTGAGGCATCTTCGAAAACGCAAAAAGAACGACTAAAAAATAGCCGCTCTTTTATTATGCTGTATCAACTCTATAAATGCAAGAAGAATTTAAAATCCTAACTTCTTATAAATATCAAAACAGTCAAAGGTTGCAAAATAGTCCTTTGGTGTCTCTGCCCTTCTGATAAGCTCTACGCTTCCATCCTCTTTAAGAAGAAGCTCTGCTGATTTAAGCTTACCATTGTAATTGTAGCCCATTGCAAAGCCATGTGCTCCCGTATCATGAATGGCAAGATAATCTCCTTTATCAATCTTTGGAAGCTCTCTGTCAATTGCAAACTTATCATTATTCTCACAAAGTGAACCTGTAACATCATATTTATGATCACAAGGCTCATTTTCCTTTCCAAGAACTGTGATGTGATGATAAGCTCCATACATTGCAGGTCTCATCAGGTTAACAGCACAAGCATCAACGCCTATATATTCTTTATGTGTATGTTTCTCATGAATTGCCTTGGTAATAAGATGTCCGAAAGGTGCCATCATAAAACGTCCAAGCTCTGTATAGATTGCAACATCTCCCATACCGGCCGGAACAAGTACTTCTTCATATACCTTTCTTACGCCTTCACCAATTACCTTGATATCATTTGGCTCCTGATCAGGTCTGTAAGGAATACCAATACCGCCGGAAAGGTTGATAAAGGTAATATTTGCACCTGTTTCTTCTTTTAACTTTACTGCAACCTCAAATAAGGTTCTTGCAAGAGTAGGATAATACTCGTTAGTTACCGTATTACTTGCAAGGAAAGAATGAATACCAAAGTTCTTAACGCCTTTTGCCTTCAAAATCTTAAAGCCTTCAAATAACTGCTCTGTTGTAAATCCATATTTAGCATCACCAGGATTATCCATAATATCTGTACTAATCTTGAATACTCCACCCGGATTATAACGGCAGGAAATGGTTTCCGGAAGTGTTCCTATCGTTTTCTCTAAGAACTCAATATGAGTAAAATCGTCTAAATTGATAGTTGCACCAATCTTATAAGCATACTCAAATTCTTCAGCCGGTGTGTCATTAGATGAGAACATGATATCCTCTCCCTTAACGCCCATCGCATTACTAAGCATAAGCTCTGTCAGAGATGAACAATCACAGCCACATCCATAGTCGCGTAAAATGTCAATTAAAAATGGATTCGGTGTTGCCTTAACTGCAAAAAATTCCTTATATCCTTTATTCCATGAAAAAGCTTCCTTTAAAGCCTTTGCATTCTCTCTGATCCCCTTTTCATCATAAATATGAAAAGGTGTTGGATACGTTTTTACGATTTCCTCAATCTGCTCTTTGGTAACAAACGGTGTTTTTTTCATTTCATATTTCTCCTCTCGTAAGTTCAATTAACTTTATCTCATTCTTCAAGGATTCCTTGAAGACATTGACAAAATTTTTCTGTCCGCAATACAGACAAGAGTCCGAAGCACTTCCTGTCATGTCTCCAGTCAGGACATATTCAGAATCTACAATCAAACGAATCTGTGGCTCCTTTTTATCCGTGATATAGATAATTGCTCCTGGGAACTCTACACTTTCACTTACTAATAAAACCACTTTCTTATCGCTTTCAATCAGGCGGTTAATATCTTCCCTACACTTTTCAAGAAACTCTACAGGCATTGATATATATACTCTGTATTTTACATGGGCAAGCATAAAATGAATCCTGTCCATAATATGCTTATGACTTGAAATGGTAATATATCCTTCACAATTATTACCTATCTGTGGCATTGTTTGCACTAACTCGTCCTTTGCCTGCTGTAAATATCGTATTTTATTCTGGCAAAATTCCTCTACCTCAACCGAAGTATATTTATTGGTGCTGCCTTCTATCAAATAGGCAGCACCTTCCTCCACCAGACTTGCAAGTGCATTATATACATTAGAACGGGAAATGCCCGTTATCTTTGATACTTCATAACCGGACAGCTCCCTATTTGCTGCCAGACATAGATAAATTGACGCCTCCTGCCTTGTCAATCCAAAAAGCATTAGCTTATCAATCAAAGCAGCTTCTTCCATCTAAACACCTTCCGTTTCTCACTTATAACATGTGTGCTCTTAATTCCTCACCACTCTGTCTACATAGATAAGCCGGTGCAACATCAAATACTGTCTTGCAGCCCTTCTGTCCTTCCTTATTCATACGGTATGCTGCTCTTGCATAAGCAACCAGAACACTGGCTGTAAATTCAGGGTTTGAATCCAGTTTTAAGCTATATTCGATAATGTGCTTATTTTCGCCATTCCATCCTGTCTTTCCACTGCGAATTACAAATCCGCCATGAGGAATTCCACTATGATTCTTGTTCAACTCATCCTGGGAAATAAAATGAACGGTTGTATCATAATCTGCAAAATAGTTTGGCATCTCCTTAATTTCTTTCTCAATTCTAGAAAGGTCTGCTCCCTCTTTTGCTACAACAAAGCATTCTCTTGTGTGCTTCTGCCTTGTTGTCAGCTCAGGTGTCTCTCCACTTCTTACCTGCTCTAATGCTTCCGGTACCGGAATAGTATACTGCTTTGCATCTGCTACACCTTCAATTCTGCGGATTGCATCAGAATGTCCCTGGCTTACGCCCTTTCCCCAGAAAGTATAATCCTGACCATCTGTCAAAATAGCATTTGCATAAACACGGTTCAATGAGAACATTCCAGGATCCCAACCTACAGAAATGATGCCAATCTTTCCTGATGCTTGAGCAGCCTTATCTACATTTGCAAAATGCTCCGGAATTCTTGCATGGGTGTCAAAGCTGTCTATTACATTGAAATATTTTGCATATTCCGGTGTCTGTACAGGAAGGTCGGTTGCACTTCCGCCACAGATAATCAATACATCAATTTCATCCTTCTTCGCTAAAATATCGTCTACATGATATACCTTAGCATTCTCTGTTAAAATCTTTACATTTTCCGGATTACGACGTGTAAATACTGCCTTTAATTCCATGTCATCATTCTGCTTAATGGCACATTCAACACCACGTCCAAGATTACCATATCCTAAGATACCAATTCTAATACTCATAATTAAACCCTTTCGTCATATCAAATAGATTAATAGTACAATACCGTTTACCATAGTAGTACTATTTAGAAAAACTATAATATAGTAATTTGCTTTTGTCAACAGCATTGTGCGTTATAGTGTACTGTAACTTTTTTGAAATAAGAATATCCCTTGTCTTTCGCTGATTTTTTCAATGTCTCCATCAATGTATTAGAAGTTCCCTTACCTCTGTATTTCTCCCTGATAAATACTCTTTTTACCTCTTCGCATTCTTTAGTAGTACTGTTTAGGAAAACTATAATACAATTATATCCATTTGTCAAGAAATGTTATTTTCTAATTATACTTTTAACCTCCAACCATGCAAAAAACAACCAGACTCCAAAAAGCCTGGCTGCCGATTTTATCTTCACTGCTTATTCATTTTTCATCTTACGCTACTTCAATACTTTAATCTCCGGATAATACTCAAATTCTGCTTTACCTATAATTTCTGATTGTTCTACGAAATGATTCTGCCAATAGCGGGAATCCCATGAATTATTCCTGTTATCACCCATCATAAAGTAACATCCTTCCGGTATCATAAAAGGTCCAAAATCGTTATCTAATGTTTCTGATGTATAATCATTTGCTAACTTTTCTCCATCAATGTAAACATAACCATCTATTCCCTCTATGATCTCCCCCGGCAATCCCATAACTCTCTTCAGATATAAGGTTTCGCCATCATCCGGATAATAGAAAGATACAATATCACCTCTCTGAGGGGCTTCCGCAACATAGGCTAAACGATTAATCACAATTCTACTTCCTGTCATTATCGTTTCTTCCATAGAACCAGTGGGCACCATAGCGCTTGCAACAACAGTATTTTTAATAATCATGGATGCTGCCAAGGCAAAAAAGATAACCTTAGAGCAGTCCAATATTTCTAATAATATTCTTCTTATCAGTTTATTCTCTCTCACGAACATTACCCTCTAACTATTATGATTAAATATTCTCAATCTGCCAGTCTATTGGTTCTACCCCATTTGCCTTCAAAAACTCATTTGCCTGACTAAAATGCTTGCAGCCAAAGAATCCTCTGTATGCGGACAAAGGGCTTGGGTGCGGCGCCTTTAAAATCAAATGCTTTGGATTGGTCAGCATTGGAATCTTGCTTTGCGCCGGTCTTCCCCATAGTAAATAGACAATCGGCCTGTCCTGTGCATTCACTGCCTGAATAATGGCATCTGTAAACTGTTCCCAGCCCTTCCCCTGATGTGAGTTTGCCTGATGTGCCCTTACGGTAAGAACTGTATTCAGCAACAATACCCCTTGGTCTGCCCATTTCTTCAAATATCCATTATTTGGAATATAACAGCCTAAATCACTGTTTAATTCTTTATATATATTCTGCAGGGATGGCGGAATCTCCTTCTGACTTGGCAGTACAGAGAAGCTCAGGCCATGCGCCTGATTCACATTATGATACGGGTCCTGTCCCAAAAGCAGAACCTTCACTTTACTAAGCGGCGTAAAATGCATGGCATTAAATATATCATCTGCCGGTGGATATACCACAACTTTGCTGTACTCTTCCTTCACAAATTGATACAATTCTTTATAATATGGTTTATGAAACTCGCCCTGAACAGCTTCTAACCAATCATCTGTAAGCATTCCCATACTTATTCACTAAGCCTTTCCATAATCTGCTGTTTCGTGTCTTCACATGTAATTTTCAAGGAATAAATATTTTTATTATGTATTATCACAGTCTTACGGAAATCCCTTTCTCCCTCAGATACTGCTTAACTTCCTTAATCTCGAGCTCTTTAAAATGGAATAACGATGCTGCAAGAGCCGCATCTGCTTTTCCTGCATCCAAAGCATCATAGAAATGCTCCAGTTTACCTGCCCCACCGGAAGCAATGACAGGTATCGATACATTCTCAGAAATGATTCTTGTCAGTTCGATGTCATACCCATTCTTCGTTCCATCACAATCCATACTGGTTAAAAGAATTTCTCCTGCACCAAGTTGATCAGCCTTCATAGCCCATTCCACAGCATCAATTCCCATATCGACACGTCCACCGTTTTTATAAATATTCCAACCAGAGCCATCTGCTCTGCGCTTTGCATCAATGGCAACAACAACACACTGGCTGCCAAATTTATCAGCAGCTTCACTAATCAGATTAGGATTCATGATTGCTGCACTGTTTACAGAAACCTTATCTGCTCCTTCTCTTAAAATTGCCTTAAAATCATCTACCGTTCGTATTCCTCCACCGACAGTAAAAGGAATAAATACCTTCTCTGCAACCTTTCGTACCATATCTACCACAGTTGCTCTGTTATCAGAAGAGGCAGTTATGTCAAGGAAAACGACCTCATCTGCACCAGCCTTATCATAAGCTGCCGCAACTGCAACAGGATCACCGGCATCAATCAGATTTACAAAATTAACGCCTTTCACTACTCGTCCATTATTTACATCCAGACATGGAATAATTCTTTTTGTGTGCATAATTAGCCTCCCTTTATAATGCGATAAAGTTTTCCAGTATCTTAAGACCTACATCCGAACTTTTCTCCGGATGGAATTGACATGCAAAAATATTCCCTTTTTCTACTGCCGCATGAATCAAAGTCGCATAATCTGTCGTTGCTACAACAATTTCCGGATCCTCTGCTTTCAAATAGTAAGAATGAACGAAATATACATAAGAATCCTCATCAATCCCAGCAAACAATTTGCCCTTATTCGGAAATTTTAATGAGTTCCATCCAATCTGCGGAACCTTTAATCCCTGGTTATCAGGAATTTTAACAATCTTACCCTTTAGCAAGCCAAGACCTTTTACCCCCTTGCTCTCTTCACTGGATTCAAAGAGAAGCTGCAAGCCAAGACAGATTCCAAGAAAAGGAGTTCCCTTATCCACTACCTCATGAATCACCTCTTCAAGCCCATAGTTTCGTATTTTTTCCATAGCATCACCAAAAGCTCCGACTCCAGGAAGAATAACTTTATCTGCAGCAAGAATTTCCTCCCTGTCTCTTGTAATCACTGCCTTTTCACCCAATGAAATAAGTGCTTTCTCGACACTCTTAATATTACCGGCATCATAATCAATAATCGCTATCATTTCTGCACCATGCCTTTCTTAAATTTGTTCAAAAAAGATTGTAGAACTGTTAAATACAATTCTACAATCTTTCCTTATTCGCTTGTAAGCGATTTCTTATTCAACTTTCTGCATCATATCAGAATTGGAAACCAAATCGCTCTTGTCTCCCATTATAATATGATTTAAAGATTTTGTATACGTAATTTCGTCTTCATTTTGCAGTAATTCTCTTGCCTGAGCTTCATCAAGACCGTAATTCGCATTCAAAATGTTCAAGATATTGTCTTTTATCTCATCCACCTCTGCAATAACACCATACTGCTCGGCCTCTGCCCAAATGGAATCATATGTTCCGAGACCTTGTATCAAAGCATTCAATGCCTCAACTTCCTGCCCCATCTTTAAATGATTCACATAAGAATCATATTTTCGCTGCATCTTTAAGATAATCTTACTTCTAGCCTGTACAATAGCATCCGATTCCTCCAGTTGTCTTCCGTATGTCTCAATAAATACAGTCTGATAATTACCATCATAGTATGCTTTTCTGGCTCTCTGCAAACTGCCATTCTCTGACACCATGTTAGTGAAGAGCAATACCCCTGCTAATACAGATACCGCAAAAATGGTAACAAGAACTAACTTTTTAGGAGATATTCTTTTCTGCTTCTTAGGAGCCTGTGCTTCTTCCTTTGCACGTTTTTCAGCAAGTTTTGCTTCCTTTGCTGCCTGCTTTTCTTTCTTTTTCTGCTCGGCAGCTTCCGCTTTTGCTTTCTTGGCAGCTTCCTTTTCAGCATCTTTTGCCTTTTTCTCCTCAGCCTTGGCTTTCTTCGCCTCTTCCTTCTTCGTCATTGCTTCCTGTTTAGCAGCGGCCTTTTCCTCTGCTTCCTTAGCAAGCTCCTCCTCCGTCGGCTCCGGTTCGAATTCCTCTGTCAGGACATTGAACAGCTTTGTAAAGAATCCCGGTTTTTTCTCCGTTTCAGAATCGTCTGAATCGTTCTTTTGCTTTTTAACAGCTTTTGCTTTCTTGGTTTTTCCAATCTTTTTTACTTGAGCACTCTCTTCTACTGCAGCCTTCTGCTGTTGAGCCTCCTGACTTTCTTCTATTTGTTTTTCTTCTTGTTTCTCTTCTTGTTTCTCTTCTGCAAACTGCTTCTCTTCATCATCTGCCATCTGATTCAGAATATCCATCATATCATCCTGAACCGGTTCATTATGATCTGATTTTTTTAGCAAATCATTAATTTCTGCCAAATCAGAATCATCATTTAGCAAATCCAATACATCTGAAAAGTCATCCTCTTCACTTTCCAAATCCTTTATAGACGGAAGAGGTTCTTCCATTGTTACAGCTTGTGTATCTGACATTTTTTCTGTCTCTTCTAATGAATCAAAATCAAATTCTGTATCTGGCATTTCTGCTTTTTCCGTTTCAGTAACATTTGGCTCATCAAGAAGCAATTCCTTTTCTAATGCATCCAAATCAAGCATATCTCCATCTGAAACACCTTCCGTTGAAGCTTGTTCCATAGGCTGTTCTAGTATTGGCTCTGATGAAGACATTGCTTCTTCCAGCTCATTTAACGAAAAATCAGCCAATTCCAAATCCGGCTCTATAACTGGCTCTGATTCCGTTAACTCATCCATAATAGACTTCTCAGTGGCCGGTTCCATTTCTGATTCTTCTATCTCTGCTTCTTCGATGATTGGCTCTGGTTCTGGTTCCGGTTCTTCCTCAATCACTGCTTCCTCGATGACCGGCTCCGGCTCGGGTTCCGGTTCTTCCTCAATCACTGCTTCCTCGATGACCGGCTCCGGCTCGGGTTCCGGTTCTTCCTCAATCACTGCTTCCTCGATGACCGGCTCCGGCTCGGGTTCCGGCTCTTCCTCAATCACCGCTTCCTCGATAATCGGCTCCAACTCTGGTTTCGGTTCTTCTTCAATCATCGCTTCCTCGATGACCGGCTCCGGCTCGGGTTCCAAATCATCAATTGTAAAATCCGTTGCTTCCTCCTGCTTCATTTCTATTGTCGAATCCTCTGTCAGCTCCTCCACAGGCTGTTCATCCACATCCACTGTCTCCCGTTCTCTAGGTTGGACAGGATGTGGTTCCATTACATTTTTAAGCAAATTATCCAAGTAGTTTTCTTCATCTTTATTACTCATGATAATTCCTCCATCCTGCTATATTTCCTTCGACTCCAGAAAGAATTCATTCTAAAACTCTTCCGGCATTCCGTCACTATCTGCATTTGTTATTTTAACTCCTCTAACAGATAATCACGGGCATTCCCTTCTATACTGATTCCCTTATCCCCTATCTCCTCCGTTAATTGATATAGTTTCTCATTTATGCGAAAGAAACTTGCCTTCTGATTATAAAAGGCAACCTTCTCAAACGGCCATCTTATTACATTTGGCAGGTGCATTCCTACTCCTAATTCCAAAATACACAGTTTCTTATTCACCGTTCCCTGCAACCATTTTGTGTATTTTTCCCACTGTGGGAGATATCCTTCTTCTATATAATTCTCATGAACAATAGAATTAAATACCAATGGTTTCCCACAATATGGACAACGAGGTTGTTCTGTTTTCCCTAATTCTTCTGTATGTTGAAGCTTTTCCTTAATTACGGAAGTCAAATCATCTGAATCCCATAATTCCTTTGTACATTTCTCGCTGCATTGCAGCTTATTATAATTTCCACATGGTTCTACAATTCTTTCTAAATCAAATCCTGCTCTTTCAATATAGCCATCGATACTCGTAGTTACAATAAAGTAATTTTTTCCTTTTACCAATTCATACAAATTCTGGTAAGCTTTAATATTTTCTGCATCTCTCTCTTCTTCTAAATAAACTTTTTCCAAAAAAGGAACCATCCAGCTAATATCCTCATGGCGATCAATCTCCTCAAGTCCCTTCATTAAATGGGGATAATGATTAATTTTATGAAAATCCTCACTAAATTCCTCACCAATACCGATCAATACCATTTCTGCATCTGCTATTTTCTCTTTTAAAATTTGTGTCTTATCCATTCCGTCTCCTCTTTTGTTACCGATTACTCCGTTCCAGCAACAAACAAAATCCTTGTAAAATTTAATCTAATCAATTAATAGGAAAGCCGGGACTCCCCGGCTCTCCACATATATCTTACAACGTTTTCTACTATTTTGCCAACAGCTTATCGATTACTTTTACAAGATTTCCGATTTCAGGCTTAGAAAGCTGCGCATCAGCTCCTAAATCTTCGCCCTTCTTTCTCATTTCTTCATTAACAAGAGAAGAGAAAATTACAACAGGAATAGACTTTGCAACATCATCATTCTTAACAAGCTTTGTAAGTCTGTGACCATCCATTAATGGCATCTCGATATCTGTAATCAAAAGTTTAACTTCATCCTGTAAATCACCTTCATCCTTATGCTTGCAGATATACTCCCATGCTTCCTGTCCATTTTCTGCCTTAACAATATTCTCATAGCCGGCTTTCTTCAATGAATCTATAATCAGCTTTCTTAATAACGCGGAATCTTCTGCGATCAGAATTGGTGCCTCTGTCTCTTTTCTTGTTCCAAGAGCATCTATCTCTGTAATCTTTAATCCTGTCTCCGGATTAATATCTGTAATAATCTTCTCAAAGTCAAGAATAATAATCAGCTTTCCATCGATCTTAATAATACCAGTTGAAATACCATCTTCATTTGTAGTTACCGTTGCCCCTGGTTTGATAATATCCGCCCAAGAAACTCTATGTATGCCAACAACCGCATCTACATGGAAAGCAATATCCAACTTGTTAAAACTTGTAATAATAAATAGTCCTTCAGGCTGTGACTGACCTCTTTGAAGGCAATTTCGCAAATCAATTGCTGTAATCATCGTATCTCTAGGCATAAATATACCTTCTACACTTGGATGTGTATTTGGAACCGGTGTTACAGGCTGATATGGAGTAATTTCTTTAATTTTCGCAACGTTTATTCCGTAATAATTACCATCCACAATAAATTCAAGCACTTCAAGTTCATTTGTACCATTTTCTAAGAGAATCTTAGTCTCCATATTAAACCTCCATTCCATCAGATAATTGAAATATTTTCAATCTCTTTATCATAATGCTTTGCAGAATACTCATCTTATTTAGATTATAACATACATATATTCGTAATTACAAATATTTTCAGTTAATTTTTGTTTTTTTATTCAATTTTTGTTTTGAGCATTAACAATTATTTCAATTTAACAGTAATACTTTCATCATCTGAGCTAATTCTTAGTATGCAGGAATTAATTTCTTCCTCTGATATCTCTCCTGTTTCAGCTACAATAACTACCTCTCTGTTCTCTCCTGCAGGAATTTCTTCTATATACGTAGTAAAGTCATTTACCAATAAAGTACTTGAGATTTTCTTATAATTACTATTGTTAAGATTCATGCTGACATCAAAATCTTTTTCAAAAAGATCACAGATGACTGGCTCTTCACTCTTGTTTTCTACTATAAAACTTATCACAATTAGTGATTTTCCTTCCGGCGCATTAACAGAAAAGCCACTTCCACTCTCCCCTTTTGGATAGGAATTACATACCTCCAGCAAATCATAACGAATTTCAACTCCATCAACACCAAAAGTTTCTGCAAAATCAACCTCTGATGCATCAATCACATTTAATGAGTTCTCCGTTTCTACTGTTTCCATCTCATTGACAGATTCCTGCGTCTGTTCCTCTTGTGCCACTTCGCTCTGCTCCTGTGTAGCCTCTTCTATCATTTCTTCTGTTGTTTCTTCTTCAGCAAGTGCTTCTTCATCTGCTATCCTATAGTTGTAATTTGGTGAATACTTTAACAGCATATCAGCTGCATATTCAGCAATGAGTGCAGACTGCTCTTCTGTTAAATCCGGCATAGCATCAACACATCCAGTCAATAAGCTCGCCACCATTACTGTAATTCCTATTATCTTCCCCTTCTTCACAATAACACCTCCGTTTATTTTGTTTCAAGTTCCATCCAGAACTCTACACCATTTGTATAATTCTTTACACCATACTGCTGATTCATTGACTCCATAATAGCCTTTACAATGGAAAGTCCTACTCCGCTACCGCCATATTCCCGTGTTCTTGCCTTGTCCACTTTGTAAAATTTCTCCCATATATGTGGCATGGCATCTTCCGGAATTGGTTCTCCTGTGTTAAAAACGCATACCCTAACTTTTCCATCTAACAGCTCATATTTGATATCAATGATTCTTTCACCGCTCACATGGTTCATGGCATTACTGAAATAATTACGAATTACTTCCTCAACCTTGAATTCATCTGCCCATACATAAATAGGCGGTTTTTCTTCTACACGGAGTTTAACTTCGTTTTGTTTCAGCAGGATATCTGCTGATTGCAGGAAATTATTGACCATGGTAACAATATCAAAACGTTCCATCGAGATATTATCATTTCCAAATTCCAGTTGATTCAAGGTTAACAGTTTCTTAACCATAGTATTCATCTTACCGGCTTCATCCATAATAACATCACAATAGAAATTCCTACTCTCCTCATCATCACTGTTAATCCCTTCCTTCAAGCCTTCTGCATATCCTTGGATCAGCGCTAAAGGAGTTTTTAGCTCATGCGAAACATTGGAAAGGAATTCTTTTCTCATTTCATCGATTTCTTCTTTTTTCCTGATGTCCTGCTGCAATTCGTTATTTGCAGTCTTTAACTCGGAAATAGTTCGTTCCAAAGTACTGGATAGCTGATTGATATGCTCTCCAAGTAAATCTATCTCATTTTTTCCCTGACTTTGATATTTTGTTTCAAAATCAAGATTTGTCATTTTTTCTGAAATATCTTTCAACTGCATAATTGGTTTTGTGATTTTCGTTGTGACAAACCATATAAATACTGCACTTAATGCAGTCGCAAACACTCCTACATAAGCAAGAAATCGATTAGCAAGCTTTACACTATCTCTTATGCTTTCAAGAGGCGAACGCATTTGAAAAAGATTCCCATTATCCAGGACACCCCACATCTCCAGATATTCCGTGTTTGTTGCCCAGTCCACCTGCATGGCGACGGAATAATGCTCCGTTTCCTCAAGATAGTCTTTCGTATCTCTTGGTGAAAAGACATTATCATATAGTCTTCTAATTAACATTTCCGTATCTCGCGATGATGACTTAATTGTATTGGATTGTGCATCGATTACCACCACACTGATATTATACATATCACAAATTTTACGTAATTCTACATCGAATTTTGCAGATGCGATATCACCGGTATTTGCAGCCTCATTGATACTGTCATAGGCAGAATGTATCGCTGCCGTCTTATGATTAATGTAGAAATTCTCCAAAAATGTATTATTAATAAACCAGCATAATATAATGGTTCCAGCCATTACTGCTATAAAAATCATTGCAATTTGCTGTTTTATGGAATATTTCATACTACTGTGCCTCTTCAAACTTATAACCCATGCCCCAAACCGTCTTAATCATATCACCCTTGTCCCCCATTTTACTTCTAAGCTTTTTGACATGTGTATCTATTGTTCTTGCGTCACCGAAATAATCATAATTCCACACACTATTCAGGATTTTTTCCCTCGAAAGGGCAATTCCTTTATTCTCCATAAAATAGGAAAGAAGCTCAAACTCTTTGAAGCTTAAATCTATTGGCTTCCCATCAATTGTGACTACATGCGCAGCTTTGTCAATCTGAATACCGCCATACTCCATCGTAACAGTTTCACTTACCTGATTCGTTCTTCTAAGAATCGCTTCTACCCGTGCCACCAAAATTTTTGGACTAAAAGGCTTAGTCACATACTCATCCACACCCAGTTGGAAACCTAGCAGTTCGTCCTTCTCATCTGCTTTGGCAGTCAGCATAATAATAGGAACCTTGGAATAATTTCTAATTTCTTTACATACCTGCCATCCATCCATTTTCGGCATCATGACATCAAGAATAATCAGTGCAATATCCTGATGTTCAAAAAACAAATCAAGTGCCGCGCTTCCATCCCCGGCTTCTAATACTTCATAATTCTGTTTTACCAGAAAATCCTTTACCAGTTTGCGCATTCTGCTTTCATCATCTACTACGAGAATTTTTAAATGATTCATGTCAGACCTCCATATATTTCATCCTAAATATTTATCATAATACCTATATGTGATAAAAATGTGAAAATAATGATTACTTTATTCTTCTGACAAAATTGCTCTCTCTTTTTCTCTTAATTCACTTTCCCGTTGTTCAAGCTCCTGTTCCCATGCAGCATATTTATTTTGAATTGCCTTTTCGTAATTCAATATGGTTGGTCTTGACCCGGTCATGGAAATACAGAACATGACAATAACTAAAATAGCAAGAATGACATTTACACATATGGAAGTTTTTCTTGTAAAGAATTCCTGTTTTACTTTTGGTTGCTTCTTAGGTTTATTTGTTCCCTTAACCTTTTCAATTACAGGATTGGTACTATCTCTTAAATTATAGACCTGATTTACAGGAATCGGGGGAACTTCTTCCCTGATCAATGGACTTTCCTTCAAGGTCTTCTGTAAACTTTTCAAATATTCATAACCAACCGGAGTCTTAAAAATGCGATTCTCTATTGCTTTTTGATAGACCATAAATACCATATGTGGATTGCGATAGTCCATCTTATCCTCCAGTTTCTGAATCTTAAGTTCTTCACCTTTTGCCTGTTTTGCATCTTTTTCAGAACCAAATTGGAACCCCTCTATAGTCCATTCTTCTCTTCCTGTCATACTGTTCAGCCTCCATAATCCAGTCCAATTCTATATTTATCGTAAGTATTCAGTACCTTCATATTTACATTTTTTCAATCAATTCATACATTTCCTGATAAACATCCTGTAATTCCCTGATTTCATCTTGTGTTAAAGCATTTCCCGTTCTCAACTTCTCTACAAGCGGATACAGTAAATGAGATAACTTATTCATGCCAAGATTGGAAATAAACCCCTTCATAGTATGTGCTGCTTTAAAAGCTTTCTCGATATCATCTTCTGCACATGCTTTCTTAAGCTCGTCCATGCTTCCATCTTCCAAGAATTTTTTTAAACATTTACGATACAATTGTTCATTATTTAAAAACCTCTTCATAGTTCCATCTACGTCAAATCCATGCTGTTCTAAAAGTATCCTCTCTGCATTTTCCATATTAATCACCATGCCTTCTTCAAATTCTGCGAATTTGTGCAAAGCACAAATTTGCCGTGTGCAAAAACTTCCGTTTATGGTTTTTGCACACTATTTCCTTTCCTGCAAATTAATCCTGCATGAGACCACTAACATCAAGAATCAGTGCAATGCTTCCATCTCCAAGCTGCGTGCAACCAGATATGCCATGAACTTTTTTTACATAGGATGGTATCGGCTTTACTACTATTTCCTGTGTCCCAATTAATTCATCAATTAGTACACAAAGTGTTTTCCCTTCATATTCAAGGATCAGAATAACGCCATCCTCTACACTCTGTACCGCATTCTCCAGATGATACTTCTGACTCAGTCTCAGAATCGGATAACATTCACCACGGATCATGACATATTCCTCTCCGTTCGGTTCATGAATCATCTTATCCTCAGTCACGCGAATAAATTCTTTAATTGCTGAAGTCTCCATTACAAATTTTGTATTTCCGTTTCTCATTACAATACCATCAATAATTGCCATTGTCAGTGGAATCTTCATCGTCATGGCAGAGCCTTTATTCTCCTCTGACTCAATGTCCAGAACTCCGCCTATTTTCTGGATGTTCTTAACAACAACATCCATACCAACGCCTCTTCCGGAATATTCTGTAACCTGTTCTTTCGTTGAAAAGCCCGGATAAGTAATAAACTGATATATCTCTTTATCTGTATATTCGTTTTCTGCACGGTTGTCCGGTAAAATACCATTTTCTTTCGCTTTCTTATACAGTTTCTTACGATTTAGTCCTCTTCCATTATCACGAACGGTAATCCATACTTTACCACCCTCATTCTTAGCTTCCAGAATGATTTTACCTTTCTCTGTCTTTCCCTTCTGTTCCCTTTCTTCATTTGTTTCAATTCCATGATCAACAGAATTTCTGACAAGATGCATCAATGGATCAGAAATGGTCTCGATAATATTCTTATCTACTTCAGTAGTATCCCCAATCATTTCAAACTCAATATCCTTACCGAGCTTTCTTGATATATCAAATACTGTTCTGTTCATTTTCTGAAAGGTATTTGTTAGCGGCATCATACGCATGGACATAATCAATTCCTGCATTTCCGTTGTTATTTTCGCCAACTGCGCTGCTGCTTTGTTAAAATTGGATAATTCCAATCCCGGAATCTGAAGATCCTGATTCTGTAATACAACAGATTCTGCAATTACCATCTCCCCCATAAGGTTCATCAACAGATTCATTTTATCAATATTAACACTCATTAAAGATTGTTTGTGTTCCTTCTTCTTTTTCGATTTTGTAATCTGTTTTGCTCTTCCGGCTTCCTTCTGGATGACATAATCACCCGGTTGTGGCTCAGATTCCTGTTTTATTTCTTCCTGCACCTCATCAGCAGACTCGCCTGGTTGTATCTGTCCCTGATTTTCCGGGGAAAAGCCTGCATCAAACTCAGCTTTGACACACTCAGCAATTTCTATCTGTTCTATTTCCACTGTCGTATCTAACAGGTTTTTAAGTTTCTCAACCGTAAAATTTCCATGAATCAGCATCAGGAACCCTTCATTCAGGATAGTTTGTGCCGTTTCTTCATTGGTCAGAATATCTTCCGGTGTATAATGTACATCCTCTGTAAATTCCTTTAATGCGTAAACTGCTGAATATGCACGCATATTACACATCTGTGTGTCTTCTTTATAGGTAATTCTAACCCTGAAATACTTATCCTCTCCAGATACCTGTGGTGCAATATAGAACTGATTTGGTCCCAGCTTTATATTAGATTCTGTTTTCTTTTCTTCTTTCTTTTTATCAACCGATGTTGCACCATCACTATTTTCATCTTTTATTTGTTTTAAAAATGCATCCATTTTAGAAATCAACTGTGAATTGTCGCCATCAGGGTCGCCACCATCTCTGATTTTTTCCATTTCTCCATTAATAAAATCAAGTACCTGAAAAATACAGTCTGTCAACTCCATATGATGTTCTTCTATATCCTGATGTTCCCTTAGAAAATAAAAAATATCCTCAAGCTTATGAGATACCTTCATGATATTATCATACATCATTACTCCGGAAGAGCCTTTAATTGTATGCATAATTCTGAAAATTTCATTGATACTGTTCTCATCAAAGGAATCCTCATCCTTATTTTCCAAAACGAGTTCTTCAAGCTTTTCAAGCAATTGACCGTTTTCATATAAATACATATCGACCATTCCATCTAAATTGAATTCTTCAGCCATGTAAGGCACCCCTTCCACATATAATCATTCGCCTTCTTATTTTTGCAAAAGCAATAAATCCCAATTACAATTTTATATCCTTTTGAAACAATAGTCAATGTTTTCAGATAATTTCCTCATCGCTTTAATAAAAAAGATACGCCGAAAAACAGCGTATCTTCTCTTTATGAAAGTATTTCTAATCCTTTTTCTTCTCTTTCAAGCTCTCTTACAACATGCAGAGCTTCTTCTTTCTGATAGGGTTCAATGTAAAACACTACCTTTTTATCATGCTCACCCTGTTCTAATCTCTTTTCACATTTCATAAGATATGCAATTTTTGCTTTTAATAGTGCCTTCTCTGTTTTGTTCTTCATTTCATCATCTACTGTGGCACAAAGTGCAATCTGATTCCCCATTGTATACCTCCCAACTGTTACCTGACAGCATAACCCCTTTTGTACTTATACTATAGTATAGCAAATATGCTTGTATTTCGCTACTTAAACAGCTAAAATTCATTCTTTTTTTATAATATCCTATTGTAATAATTAATTTATACATTTATAATATCTCGTGATACATTTACAATCAATGTAACTATGGAGAATGATTATGATATTGAAAAACATGAAAAATCCAAAGCATATTCATAGAATTTTTCTTATGCTTCTTCTACTTGTTTTTACATTTACCTCTTCCCTGGTACATGCACAGGATACCAGTGAGCCTGATTTTACAGTCGTTCAGGAGACATTCTTATCACCCTTAATCATCCCTGAGGAAGGAGATTCCAACCTCTACATTGACACCTTTGAGGATACCTCTTTCTCATCGCCGGGAATCCCACTTGCTCAGGAAATAACCATGACAGCTCTTTCCACCGATAACTTATATCAGGGAACTGACTATGACAGCTTCTTTGAGCACACAGTATTTGTTGGCGATTCTCTCTCTGTGGGATTTCAAAATTATTGTACACAGCATTCTGATAGCATAGCGTCTAAAAGCACTTATTTTCTTGCAAGGCAAAGCGGATCAGCCAAAGCTGCCATTTCTTCGAATGCTTTGACAACTTTTTCCAATATTATGCCGGAATATAATGGAAAGGTTCAGCTTATTGAGGATTCTATTTCACAAATGCCGGATATCGAAAAAGTATTTATCTGCTATGGAATGAATGACCTTGTTTCCAGTACACCAGAACAATTCGTAAAGGATTTAAAGTCGCTGATTCAAAAAGTACTTAATAAGAATCCTCAGGTTACTATTTATGTATTATCTATACCTTGTATTATGAAGGATGTTCAGACAGGGGGCTTAAGTAATTCTTCTATTCAGGCTGCAAATGCCCTTTTATCTTCTACATGCACTGAGAATCAATGGGGCTTTGTCAATATTGCAGAATATCTTATGAATCAGGAAAATGCTATCTATGAAAACTACAGTTCTGACGGCTATGTTCATGAAAACAATGCCGCTTACCGGGAATGGATTAAAGTTCTCAGGAACTACGCTTATGAAATGTGTAACGGATAATTAAAAAAGCATTTGGAAGTTTTATTCTCTTCCAAATGCTTTTTCTTTAGATTCTTGAAAAATTCATAAATCCTTTTTCTTCTAATAATGCTTGTGTCGGATATTTCTTATAATTTATTCCCGTTCTCTTTTCAAAAGCTTCATATACTTCTTTTTCCTGTATTTTGGGCTGATAGGAAGCATCTACCTTTACCGGAATGAACTTTCTTCCTTCTGTAATTGCTCTGGTAAACGCATCTAATCCGCTTTTCAGGAACCATGTTCCATTCACTTCATTCACAGTCACTTCTCCATCATTTGGTACATCATCATTTACGAAAATGGAACTCGGATTCAGCTCCATCAGCTTTGTAAATTTACCAGCCTGATAATCTTCCAGTTTCTCCAGGATTTCTGCTGCAATTTCAGCCGGCGCTGCATTTGTGCTCTCGATCACAAGGTTGTAATTACTCATATCATAGTAATCAATCTGATAGATTTCCTTAAAACGGACAGACTCCATCTCCTGTCTATGTACTAACGCCTTTTTACATGCCTCCTGCGACTCATAAGACTCGGAATTTGCCCGTACACTGTCATTGAATACTCTTCTGCTTGCCTCATCAATATCCGTTATTACAAATACCTTAAAGCTGTCCGGTACAAAATTCCATGCTAGTCTGGAATCAAACATAACATTGTCACGTTCTCTTCCAATCTTCGCTGTTGTATCATCTATCATTTTGTCAACGGAACGGTCACCTTTTCTTGTAGCTTCATTGACCTGCTTATTAAATTCTTCTACTGACAAACCTTTCTCCATAGCAAGCTCACGAAAGATATTTCCGGTTGAAACGATCTCATACCCCTTCTCCTTTAATACCTTTCCAATACTTGATTTGCCACTTCCAAGATTACCGGTAATTGTAATGTTCATAATTCATCCTCCAAAACTAACTCTTCGCATCTTATTAGGAAACGCCGTAAACTCATTGTTTTACGGCGTTTCAAAATATGGACTAGACGGGAGTCGAACCCGTGTCCAAAAGACCATCCCATGTACTTCTACAGGCTTAGTTAATTATTTTGGGTTTCTGCAGCCCTGTTCCCTTCCGCAAAGGAGAATTAACGCCCCTTAACGGTTGGTAGCTTCATCCTACGCCCACATACGCAAAGCTTAGCATGTGTCGTTTCCTACAAAATCGATGCCCGGTTCTTAATGTGTAGGTGCACTAAGTCGGACAGCTGCCATTAGGCAGCGATTGCTAAATTATCTTCAGCGTTTAATTTTAATTTTGGATTTAACGCATGCCTGCGACCTGCTTCTCCATCTTCAAGTCCCCTGTCGAAACCTTTACTAGCCCCAGTTTCATACAGATTACTTTATCTGAAGAATCACTCTTTTATGATAATGTTTAAATTGAGTGCTTTATTATTATAGTAAATGCAGTAGTCAATGTCAATGTAAAATCTACGTTATAAATTTCTAACCTTAAATTCTCTTTCTGTTTCTCGTCTCTGATCCTTTTTGGCAATATCATCACGCTTGTCATAAAGCTTTTTACCTTTTGCCAGACCAATCTCTACCTTTGCTTTTCCATTATGGAAATAAACCTGTAACGGTACAAGTGTATATCCTTTTTCCTTTATCTTGCCAATAAGCTTATTAATTTCCTGCTTATGTAATAACAGCTTTTTCGCACGTAACGGATCCTTATTAAAAATATTGCCCTTTTCATAAGGGGAGACGTGCATGCCGTAAACATACACCTCTCCATTCTCGATACGTACAAAGGCTTCCTTAATACTGCATTTCCCCATACGCATGGACTTCACCTCTGTTCCATGCAGGGCAATGCCGCATTCATATTTTTCTTCAATGAAATAATCATGGTATGCCTTTTTATTGTTAGCTACCAGTTTCATAGTTTCCTTTGCCATATTTATTCACGTTGCCTTTCTATGCAGAAATTTTATTCTTATAGATTTTCTGCATTATCTTCTTCCAATTCCCACTCTTCCGGGATTACGAAGTCAATCGTTCTTGCAATTTTATCCGTGCCATTGACACGAATCTTAATCCGCTCACCAAGCTTATAGCGCTTATCTGTAGCCTGTCCTACCATTTCATAAGATGCCTCATCATAATAGAAATAGTCTCCCGGAAGCATGGATACATGAATCATTCCTTCAATGGTATTTGGAAGCTCCACATACACACCCCAGGCTGTAATAGAGGAAATAACGCCTTCATAAATATTACCGATTCTTTCCTCCATATATTCTACCTTTTTAAGCTTATCTGTTTCCCTTTCTGCCTCATCAGCACGGCGCTCCATCTCAGAGGAATGCTTTGCTACTTCCGGCAGAATCTCCTGATAATGTTCAATCCGCTTCTCATTTAATTTCCCACGCAATTGTTCTTTGATAATCCGGTGAATCTGCAAATCCGGATAACGTCTGATTGGTGAAGTAAAATGACAATAATACTGACATGCAAGTCCGAAATGTCCCGTGCAGTCAACTGTATACTTCGCCTGTTTCATACTTCTAAGTGTTAAGCGACTGATTAAGGCTTCTTCCGGTGTATCTTCTATTTTTGCCAAAAGCTTTTGCAATTCTTTTGGATGAACCTCATCCTGTTTGGATTTTAATGCATAGCCAAAATTCCTGATAAATGTAGCAAGCTTCTCCACCTTCTCAGGGTCAGGATTATCATGAGTACGATAAACAAACGGCAGCTCCAGCCAGTAGAAATGCTGTGCCACGGTTTCATTTGCAATCAGCATGAAATCTTCAATGATCTTAGTAGCTACATTTCTATCATATGGCTTGATATCAACAGGGTGTCCCTGCTTGTCCAGAATAATCTTTGTTTCCGGAAAATCAAAGTCAATTGAGCCTCTCTTTCTTCGCTTTTCTCGCAAGAGTGCAGCAAGTTCCTCCATCATTTGAAACATGGGAACAAGCTCTTCATATTCCTTGATTTCTCTCTCGTCCTTATCTTCCAGAATCTTCTTTACACTCGTATAGGACATCCTTCTGTCTACACGAATCACGGATTCTACAATATCATGTCCAACCACTTCGCCCTTTTTGTCAATCGTCATAAGACAGCTAAGTGCCAATCGGTCTACACCGGCATTCAAGGAACAAATACCGTTAGACAAAGTATGCGGAAGCATCGGAATAACCCTATCTACCAGATATACACTGGTTCCCCTTGTCTTTGCCTCCCAGTCCAGTGCAGAATTTTCCTGCACATAATTAGTAACATCCGCAATATGAACCCCTAATTTGTAAAAGTCTCCTTCTTTTGTAAGGCTGACTGCATCATCAAGATCCTTAGCATCCTCTCCATCAATCGTAACCATCTGTACGTTACGTAAATCAGTTCTTCCTGCCATATCTGCTTCTGATACGTCCTTTGCAACATTTTGAGCCTGATGAAGAATCTTTTCAGAGAATTCTACAGGAAGCTCATACCCCTTGACAATGGACATGATATCGACACCCGGATCATTTACGTGTCCAAGAATCTCAACAATCTTACCCTCCGGCTTTCTATTTTCTTTGCCATAATCAGTAATCTCACAAACAACCTTATGGCCGGAAACTGCACCCTTAGAACGCTCTGTTGGAACAAAAATATCATTACTGATCTTGCCATTGTCAGGAATGACGAATCCATAGTTCTTATTACTTTTATCAAAGATACCGACAATCTGCTTCATTCCTCGTGCAATAATCTCAACAACCTGTGCTTCCTGCCGCTTTCCGCTTTTTCCTGATAGTAAAGCAACTCTGACCGTATCTTTATGAAAAGCTCCATTCACAAATCCTTCCGGAATATATAAATCCTCTTCTCTGCCTTCTATTTCCACAAATCCAAAACCCTTTGGATGGCTGATAAAGGTTCCAACAAGATTATCGTCTGCATGTTTTGCACGGATAAACTTTCCCTTTTTCGTAAGTGAAACCTTGCCCTCTGCAAGAAGCTCATTCATAATCCGGTTAAGTTCATCTCTGTCCTCCTTAGATACCTGAAGCATCACTGCAAGTTCTTTCTCCTTCATCGGCACATAGAATTCCTGCTCCATAAGCTCTAAGATAATCTTTTTTCTTTTTTCTGTTGATTTCGATTCCATCTCCACCTCCCCTTTCTAATATATGTCTTATAGGGTTAAAAAAACACTCTTTTACAAGAGTGTTTTGATCGTTAAAAATTAAGATTTAATACAAGCGAAAGTACAATAAAAGCAACTCCAAGTATCGTTGTGAGCTTTACAAGTGTTCCTTCCATAGAACGTCCTTTATTCTTTCCCCAATAAGTTTCTGCTGCTCCACTAATTGCTCCAAGTCCAGCTGACTTACCTTCCTGCATCAAAACAATCACTGTAAATACAATTGATATTATTATTAACAAAATAGTAAGAACTATTCTCAAAACTGCCATTTTTACACCTCCTAATGCCAGGTAGATATCCTGCCACGAAGTAGAGTTTAACATAAACCTATTTTTTTTTCAATATAATTTGTATATTTTTATGCCATTTTTATACAACTTGAGACAATTTCCCATCCATCATCCCAAATCCGTTGCAAAGTCTGTTGCTTCATACTGTTTGCCTGTTATTGCAAAGATGACCTTCTCTGCTATATTTACTGCATGATCCCCTATTCTTTCAAAATACTTTGCAATCATTAAAAGATCCGTTGCCTGTTCTCCATTTGCCGGATCCTCATGAATCAGATGGATCAGCTCATCCTTCACATTAATGAATAATTCATCCACTATATCATCTGAGCGGATTACTTCACCCGCAAGCACAATATCCTTCCTTACAAACGCATCGATACTGTTGATTACCATTACTGTAGTTTCCTTTGCCATCTTGGTCAGATGTTCAAGCTTCTTAATATATTCCTGACCCGCAAGCTGAATTGATATTTCCGCAATATCACCTGCATGATCTCCAATTCGCTTCATATCAGTGATCATTTTCATAGCAGAAGATATTAATCGCAAGTCGCCTGCCACCGGCTGTTGTGACAGTAGAATTTGAAAGCACATATTCTGCAATTCTTTCTCCTTACGCTCAATTTCATCTGCAAAGAGAATTGTCTTCTTCGCCTTCTCAATATCCTGCTTGACTAAAGCAGAGATTGCCATTTCAATTGACTGCTCCATCAGGCTTCCCATATGTATCATTTCTTCGTTCAGAGTTGCCAGCTGTTTATCAAATTTTGTACGCATATTTTTATCCTCCCCATTTTACATCAGCCAAATCTTCCGGTAATATAATCTTCTGTCTTTTTATCCTTTGGATTGGAAAATATGGTTTCTGTTTTATCAAACTCAACTAGCTCTCCTACCAGGAAAAATGCTGTCTCATCCGATACGCGTGTCGCCTGTTGCATATTATGTGTCACAACTACAACGGTATACTTCTTCTTCAGTTCTTCCATCAGCTCTTCGACCTTTAATGTTGAAATTGGATCCAAAGCAGAAGTAGGCTCATCCATTAACAACACATCAGGCTGTACCGCCAAAGCCCTTGCAATACATAATCTTTGCTGCTGTCCGCCTGATAACCCTAAAGCCGATTTTTTCAATCTGTCCTTTACCTCATCAAAAATTGCTGCTCCACGAAGACTCTCCTCTACGATTTCATCCAGCTTTGCCTTGCTCTTAATCCCATGGATTCTTGGTCCATAAGCAATATTGTCATATATGCTCATCGGAAACGGATTTGGCTGCTGAAATACCATACCGATTTTTTTGCGCAGCAATGTGGTATCTACATTTTCATCATAGATATTCTCATTATCCAATGTAATCTCACCCGTTATTTTCACGTTATCGACTAAATCATTCATACGGTTCAGGCTCTTTAAAAATGTAGATTTTCCACAACCGGATGGACCGATCAAAGCCGTAACTTTATTCTTTTTAATCTCCATATTGATATCTTTTAATGCGTGATTATCACCATAATAAAGATTCACATTCTTCGCACTTATTTTAATATTTTCTTTCATCTTACATATATCCCTTTCTTTTTTCGGAATAAGCGTCATACAAAACGTCACTTTTGCTTATTCACATCAAGCTTACCTGCAAGTACCTTTGTAAGGAAATTGATTGCCAATACAATAACAAGAAGTACAACTGCAATTCCAAACGCAATGTCATACTGCCCCTTTGACATCGACAGATATAACTGAATGGTCAGAGTTCCTCCTGATTCCAACACCTTAGTCAAATACCCCTGCGCTGTTCTTGGTAAAAGAAAACCACTTCCTGCTGTAAAGAGCAATGCTGCTGATTCACCAACAATACGTCCAATTGCAAGAATTACGCCCGTTACGATTCCCGGTAATGCCGAAGGAAGAAGAATGGTTCGAATCATATACCATTTCGTTGCCCCCATTCCCAAGGCACCACTCCGATAACTGTCCGGAACTGTTTTCAAGGCTTCCTGCGTATTTCTTGTAATTAATGGAAGTACCATGATAGCTAAAGTCAGGGATCCCGTCAGCAGCGAATAGCCAAAACCAAGTGTATTACCAAAAAAAACCATGCCGAACAAGCCAAAAATGATAGAAGGGATTCCGGCTAAGGTCTCTGTCGTAAACTGGATTATCTTTATAAACTTTCCCGGTTTTGCATATTCATTCAGATAAATGGCTGACCCGATTCCAACAGGTGCAGCGACAAGTAAAGTAAGTACTATCACATATATCGTGTTCAAAATATTACCTGCAATACCTGTTGTTCCTTGTAATACACTCGTAACTGAGGTGAGGAAAGACCAATTTACCTGACTAATTCCTCTCATAAAGACATATCCAAGAATTCCAATCAATAATGCGACTGCAAGTCCTGCTGAGAGATAAATAAGTATGTACATGATGTCATCAGCTATTCTTGTTTTCTTCCTGCAAATGTTGTCATTTTCACTTTTTTCAACTTTTTCCATTCCCTGTAGAACTACTACTCTTTCCATCTCGCTCCTCCTATTCTTATGATTCTTCCTTGCCACTTAAAAGCTTTGCAAAAATCGTATTTACAATCATAATGAATACAAAAAGAATCAATCCAATTGTAAATAAGACTTCTCTATGCTGATCCGCTGCATATCCCATCTCTGCAACAATGGCAGTAGTCAGGAAACGAACGGAATTAAATGGCAGCGGAATATTGACTGAACTTCCTGATACCAAAGTGATTGCCATGGCTTCACCGATTGCACGACCTACACCAAGGACAATCGCAGATATAATACCAGACTTAGCAACCGGCAATACTACCTTGAAAATAGTCTGTATCTTTGAAGCACCCAATGCCAGAGAAGCACTTCTCATTTCCTTCGGTACTGCCCTGATAGCTGATTCGCTTATATTAATAACCGTTGGTAAAATCATGATTGCAAGTACAATAATTGCTGATATCAGATTAGAGCCACCCGTAAACTGGTGTGTTTTCGAGCCCTTAAAAATAATCATTTCAAGCTTATACATAACAGGATTTAACAGCATGATACCTAACAGTCCATATATAACAGAAGGAATACCTGCCAACAGTTCAACAGCGGGCTTTACAATTGCTGCAAGTTTCTTTGGTGCTACCTCTGCAATAAACACTGCAGTTAATACTCCTATTGGAACACCTATAATGACTGCGCAGGCAGTTCCTACAATTGATGTAAGAATAACATAAAGGATACCATATTTTGGTTCTGCTGCTGTTGGAGCCCATTCTGTTCCAAAGAGAATTTCCTTTAACCCAACCTTAAACAAAGACGGGGTTCCATTTAAAATCATATATAAGGTTATGGAGAAAACTGCCAGTATTGCAAAAAAGGCACATATCAGAAAAATCACTTCCATTACTTCTTCCAACAATGCCTTTGTCCTTTTATTCTCAATTATGGAAAATGTATTATTTCCCTTATTTTCTTTTTCATTTTCGATTCTAATATCCATGTAACTCCTAACTGCGCCCACTTAAAGTGGGCGCCCATATGTTTATCACTAAACCCTAAGATATGTTAGTCAACTGTGATAAGGCCTACTGCCTTAATTACTTCCTTACCTTCATCAGATGCAAGATAGTTAAATAATTCCTGTACAAGTTCATCCTGTTCTGCAATTTCGCCCTTTGTTGCCATTACGAAAGGTCTGCTTAAGAAGTATTTTCCTGCCTTAATATTCTCTGCTGTTGCTTCAACACCTTCTAATGCAAATGCCTTAACTGTATCATCAACAACATCTAAGGATACATATCCGATTGCTCCTGGTGTTGATGCTACTTTAGCCATTACTGCACCTGTTGAATCTAATTCATTTGCATATGCACACTGATCTTCAATATCAAGAAGTTCTTCAAATGCTCCTCTTGTACCGGAGCCTGCTTCACGTCCTACTACTACGATTGCAGCATCTTCTCCTCCAAGTTCACTCCAGTTCGTTGTCTGTCCTGTGTATATGCTGACAAGCTGATCCTTTGTCAAATCTGCTACTGCATTTGCTGAATCTGTTACTACTGCAATTCCATCAATTGCTACAATGTTCTCTACAGCGCCGCCTTCCTTCTCACTATCTTTTAATGCTCTGGATGCATTTCCGATATTTACGCTTCCTGCAAGAAGAGATTCGATTCCGGCAGATGAACCGGTAAACTCTGCTGTTACTGTTACGCCAGGATATTTTGCCATGAAGCTTTCTGCTACTGCATTTGCAAGCTTCTCCATAGAAGTACTTCCTGCCATTGTAATTGTTCCTGACAAATCAGCTGTTTTTTCCTCTTCCTTTGCTTCACTTGATGGTGCTTCATTTGATGCATTATTGTCGGAAGTCTTTGTGTCTGCTGTCGTATCCGCTGCCGGTGCCTGTTGCTGTGTTGTATCTTCCTTAGTAGTTGTTTCTGTGCTTCCACCACATGCTGTAAGTCCTAATACCATTGCTGCTGACATAACTGCTGCCATGCTTTTTGTTAATGTTGTTTTCTTCATAATTTTCCTCCTTGGCTTGTACATCCTCTGTGTCAAGCTATTATGATTATTTTCGAATGTCTCATTCATTCGTTGTTACTAGGATATCTTTCCTATGTAAAATGCAAAACCAATGTTTTGTAAAATATATGTAAAATGTCCATTTATCAAAAAAGGTGCATACCATATGGTACACACCTTTCATAACATTTTCATTTATCAACTTCTTAACCGAAATCTTCCAACAAGATTCTTCAAGCTCTCTGACTGGGCTGACAATTCCTCACTTGTCGCTGAGGTTTCCTGCGCTGCTGCTGAATTACTCTGTACAACACCGGAAATTTGTTCAATTCCCTGTTGAATCTGATTAAGCATATCAGCCTGAACGTTTGAGGCTTCACTAGATCCATGAACAACATCAGCAAAAGCATTCATACCACTTAGGATTTCATTTAATGCCACAACCGTTTTCTCCGTTACAGCATTACCATTTGCTATTTCCTCAAGAGCTTTTTCAATCAGTGCTCTTGTATTAGCTGCTGATTGTGCACTGTCTGACGCAAGCTTACCAATCTGGTCTGCTACAACAGCAAATCCTTTTCCTGCTTCTCCGGCTCTTGCTGCTTCAATAGACGCATTCAATGACAGGAGGTTTGTCTGATCAGCAATATCTTCTATGGCAGCAATAATATTCTGAATTTCCTTAGAGGTATCGCTGATACGGGACATTGCATTTGTCAGTTCATGTAAATCATCCTGACTCTTCTCCGCATTTTTTGCTGTCTGGGTAACCATTTCATATGCACCCTGTGCTGACTTCGCGCTTTCTCTTGAAATAGAAGCCACATCTTCTACCGTTGCCGTAAGTTCTTCTACTGCTCCTGCCTGTTCTGTAGCACCTTCTGCAAGTTCCTCTGCACTTCCTGCAAGCTGTGCGGAACCAGCTGCCACCTGATCAGAAGCCCCTTTAATCTGCTTTAAAGTCTCATCAAGTTGTCTGTTCATCTGACGCATGGATTGAAGAATTTCAGCGAACTGCCCTACGAATTTATCCTCTTTCGTGGTATGTACATCGAAATTACCCCCTGCCATCTCACCCAGTAAGTATTCTGTCTCTGCTACGATTTCATACAAAGCTTCACAGGTTTCTTTGAAATCAACAGCTAATGTTCCTAATTCATCTTCCGATTCATATGTAATCTCTACATTAAGATTTCCCGCCTTCATCTGTTCTGTCGCTGCTTTGATTTCTGTAATAGGCTGATTAATAAGCTTCACCAGAACCTCACGAAGCTTTCTGATAAAGATAACACATACACCAACTAAGATTAACATGAAGATTACACAAATAATTCCAAATAGCATAGAAGAATTATATTCATTATCTGCATCCTCTTCTGAATGCTCCTCAATCTCTATCAGTACATTCTGCAGTTCTTCAGTTGCATCATTATATGCGCCGTTAAACAATTCTAATGCTGCTTCATTATTATTTGCAGCAGCAAGATCAGATAACTCTAATCTTAATTCTTTCACTTTTGTAATTGCCTCATTCAGTTCTACGATATGATCCTGATCAGGGAATGTTTCTTCTAATAAATCTACATTATCAGCGAGATTTTGTGCAAAATCATCCGCCTGATCCAAATAATACTTTGTTTCCTCCAAATCATCGGTAGTCATTGACCAAAGTACCATTTCCCCGGCAGCCTGAAGATCCTTTCGGATTTCCATCTGCAATACACTATTCTTATGAGAAATATCATGAAAGTTCTTCATGGCAATGTTGAGATAACTAATACCAACTAATGCGGCTACAAAAACAATAATAAACAGAATCAAGATACCGCGAAATGCTTTCTTTAATTTTAACTCCACACTAAGATTCTTAAAATAATCATCAAACATGTCATATCCTCCTAATTATAAATTGGTATCACTTCATAATTTTATCACCATTATAGTAATCATACTCCTTTTTTTCTGTTTATACAATGTGATTTTATGATATAGTCTGTTATTTTATCTTTTTATCTTTCACAATTAAACAAAAAGGAATGCATTCTCATACATTCCCTCTTGTTTTTTATAATTTGTGGAACGGATCCATATAACATGATACCTTGCCCAACTCTTCTTCTATTCTAAGAAGTTGATTATATTTTGCTACTCTGTCACTTCGACAAGGTGCTCCCGTCTTAATCTGACCTGCATTTGTTGCTACTGCCAAATCCGCAATGAATGTGTCCTCTGTCTCACCGCTCCTATGGCTGATAACTGCCTTATATCCATTGTGTTGTGCCATTTCTACAGCTTCCATAGCCTCGCTTACCGTTCCTATTTGATTTACCTTAACTAAAATCGCATTTGCAACCTTTAGTTTGATTCCTGCATCCAATCGTTTTGTATTTGTTACAAATAAGTCATCCCCAACAAGCTGTATCTTATCACCTAAACGTTTTGTCAATTCCTTCCATCCATTCCAATCATCCTCTGCAAGTCCATCCTCTATAGAGATAATCGGATAACGTTCTATCAATTCTTCATAGTAAGCAATCATTTCTTCTGTATTTCTTGTAATCTGTTTTTCTTCCTCACAATCACATCCGGTATCACAAATAGATGCCTCCCTGCGTTTCTTATCACGAAGCTCTGTTTCTCCCTGAAAATGATATTTTCCATCTTCCTCATTGTACAATTCTGATGCGGCAACATCTAACGCTATTTTTATCTCTGTATCAGGTGCATAGCCTGCTGCCTTAATTGCCTCCACAATCAAATCCAATACTGCAAATGCATCTGGAAGATCCGGTGCAAAACCACCCTCATCGCCTATACCTGTTGACAATCCTCTCTCATGACAAAGCTTCTTCAAATTATGATAAATTTCTGCACAGATTCGAAGTCCCTCTGCAAAACTTGTTGCCTTAACAGGCATAATCATAAACTCTTGAAAATCCACAGTATTTGTCGCATGCCTTCCGCCATTTAATATATTCATCATGGGAACCGGCAATCGATTTGTCTTCACACCTCCAAGATAACGATATAGCGGAATATCTAAAGCATTTGCAGCTGCCCTTGCTGCTGCCATCGAAACACTAAGCGTTGCATTTGCACCAAGGTTTCCCTTATTATCAGTACCATCTGTATCAACCAAAAGCTTATCAATCAGTTTTTGGTTGATTGCCTCTGTTCCTAATAACACATCCCTAATCTTTGTATTTACATTGTTTACAGCTTTTTTCGTTCCAAGTCCCATATAGCGAAGTTCCTGGTCTCTTAGTTCCACTGCTTCGAACTTTCCCGTACTTGCACCGGAAGGTACAGCAGCTCTCCCTTCATAAGTATGGTTAATTGTCACAACTGCCTCTACGGTAGGATTACCTCTCGAATCCAGGATTTCTCTTGCATGTACATCTGTTATCGCATAAAACATAAAAATACCTCCACTTCTTGATTAGGATTCATGTAAGATTCAAATCCTATTTTATCCGAAGTGAAGGTATACTATGCGTATTACATAATATTATGCCTTGCTATGTATGCCAGAAAATCTTCCTCGCAAACCGGTTTGGAATAATAATAACCTTGTAAGAAATCACATCCTAATTCTATCAAAGCATTCATCTGTTCTTCATTTTCAACACCCTCTGCTACAATTTTTCTTCTTACATCATGAAACATGGATATAAGATTCTTTAATGTAATAAAATTATCTCTGTCATGAAAAGCACTCCATACAATTGTCTTGTCTAATTTAATAATGTCAACCGGATACTCCAACACACGTACCAGATTAGAATACCCTGTTCCATAATCATCTAATGAGAAATTAAATCCAAGCTTTTTAAGCTTACCAAGCTGTGCCCGTAATCTATCCTCATCGAAATTTGTTGCAGTTTCAGTTATTTCCAGATTAATCTGTTTTGGGTCAATCTGATACTTATCAGTGTAGTACTTTAGTTTTTCTGTAAGATTTTTATCCATACACTGCATCACAGATAAATTTAATTCAATAAATTCGATTCCCATATCCTTTAGTGGATTATCTCTCACAAAGCGGAAAACACTGTCTATGACAAATTCGCTGATTTCAAGTATCTTCCCATTACTCTCCGATATTGGTATAAATTCCTCTGGCGAAACAAATCCAAGTACTCTGTCATTAAGGCGAATAAGAGCTTCTGCTGATATGACTTTCTGTTTCTCTGTAGAAATAATCGGCTGATAAAACATCCGAAACTCCTTTTCTACCAGTGCTCTTTCTATTGCTTCCTCCACATTACGATATCTTTGTAATTGATCGATACCCAGGCTGTCACAATAAATAATTTCAATCGCTTCCTTGCTTCGATACTTTATATCATCGCATGCAGACACGTATTTAAAAAAGTTATTTTTATTAATCTTGCCACTTTCCATATTCATAATGGCAACAAACAAGTTCAAATGTATGCTTACGCCATTCAGGTCAAAAGTTATATCCAATCTATCCTTTAACTTATCAAGAAACTCTTTTTCATCAAATTTATCCTTTTTATGAACAATAATTGCATAACGACCCAATCCTAAATAGTATATAGATGGAAGCATCGTATATTCCTTAAGGCATTCAGCCAAATCCTTAATAATTGACAAAAGGGAAGTCTCATGACAGTTTTCCTTTATATACTCATAATTTTTCAGTTTTATTAAATACACTGCTTTATTGTTTCTCTTACCGATTTCTTTTGCAGCATATTGTTCAAATGCTTCTCTATTAAGGAGACTCGTAAGACCATCCTTATAGAATTCCACAACAGTTAGTGCAAGCAAAAATATTATGATATTTGTGATTAAGGTTGAATAATATAGCGTTTCATCATATGAAATAAAAAATTCGACAGCTTGTATAATTGCAAAAATTGCTACTAACACGACACTTTGCCCAAATATTCCAGGTAACAAATGTCTTTTCCTCACAGCATGTGCAGTGGCAGTCAGCGCATAGGCACCTCTTATAAATACCATTAGATAGAATAACTTTCCTTCATAGTAAGTACCATCTTCTACATAAAAAATCAAATGTGTCCATAATGATGAAATGATAATGATATCTATTAATATAGCCGGAATAAACAAAAGCAGCTTCTTTAGACGTGAGAAATAATGAAATTGGTCTATCAGACAATATATGAAAAAGGCATATAATGCATAAACAGTTACAGTCAATACATAATGTATCACACGTTCCATACTCAGCATAAAATCATTATAGCTGATATAGTTCTCTTCCATTGCTATTCCAAAAAGCCTGTTTATATACATTAATACCCCTGCCCACATAAGCCATCGAAAAGTTCGCTTATAGTAAGCATTTCCCTTAATACCTATATACGCAAACCATATACATATAAACAATATGCTAAGTATTAGAAAATTATATGCAAATCTCATGTTAATCACCAACCTCATCTCCTATATTTTGAAATAGTAATATCATTAGTGAATTAACTTTATTATACCATTATTGTCTGATTTCTTTCAATGATAATGTACTTTTTATTGCATAAATCTCCATTAATCCACTTTTATTAAGATATTTTAATTTATTTTAATGCGCAAAAAAAGAACCATATAAGCTATGGCTCTTTTTATAAATGATTCTTCTTATTTCTTGATTAATAAAGATTTTCCTGTCATTTCAGCAGGCTGTGTCATTCCCATTGTTTCAATCAGAGTAGGAACGATATCTGCAAGGCATCCGCCTTCTCTTAATGTATAATTCTTGTCATAATTAACCAGAATGAAAGGCACCGGGTTTGTTGTATGAGCGGTAAATGGTGCACCTGTTTCATAATCAACGAGCTGTTCTGCATTACCATGGTCAGCACAGATAAACATGGTTCCATCTACAGAAAGAACAGCATCTACAGCCTTACCTACACATTCATCTACTGCCTCGACTGCCTTAATTGCAGCAGCCTCAACACCTGTATGTCCAACCATATCAGGGTTAGCAAAGTTAATAATGATAACATCATACTTACCGGACTTAATAGCGTCTGTCAACTTATCACAAACAGTATATGCGCTCATTTCCGGTTTAAGATCATATGTTGCCACTTCCTTTGGAGAAGGAACAAGAACTCTGTCTTCACCTTCGTTAGGTTCTTCTACACCACCATTAAAGAAGAAAGTAACATGTGCATACTTCTCTGTTTCTGCAATTCTTGCCTGTGTCATATGATTTGCTGCAAGCCATTCACCAAAAGTATTGGTTACTGCGATCTTTTGGAATGCAACTGATTTATTAGGAATGGTTGGGTCATATTCAGAGAAGCATACAAACTTGATGTCAAGTTTCTTTCTGTCAAAGCCCTTGAAATCACCATCATTATCGCAAAAGCTCCTTGTAATCTCTCTTGCACGGTCAGGTCTGAAATTAAAGAAGATTACAGAGTCACCATCCTTAATCGTAGCAACAGGCTGTCCATTCTCTACTACTACAGTTGGTAATACGAATTCATCTGTTTTATCATTATCATAAGACTGCTGAATTGCTTCAGGTCCGGATACAGCTGTTTCACCTTCACCCTTTGTCATGGCATTGTATGCTAATTGTACACGGTCATAGTTATTATCTCTATCCATTGCATAATAGCGTCCCATAACAGATGCAATCTTACCAACACCGATTTCCTGCATCTTGGCTTCTAATTCCTCTGCGAATCCTTTTCCTGATGCAGGAGGTGTATCACGTCCATCTAAAAAGCAATGTACATATACGTTAGATAAACCATTTTTCTTAGCTAACTCTAATAATCCATAAAGATGTGTATTGTGACTATGAACACCACCATCAGATAACAAACCAAATAAATGAAGTGCGGAATTCTTTTCCTTACAGTTATTAACAGCTTCTAATAGTGCAGCGTTTTCAAAGAAGGTACCATCCTGAATCTCTTTTGTAATTCTGGTAAGTTCCTGATATACAATTCTTCCGGCACCCATATTCAGATGTCCTACTTCAGAGTTACCCATCTGTCCGTCAGGAAGACCTACTGCCATTCCACTTGCATTACCTTTAACGAAAGGATTTTCCTTCATCAGCTTATCCATAACAGGAGTTTTTGCCTCTGCTACAGCATTATGCTCTTTCTTGTCATTCAATCCATAACCATCAAGAATCATTAAAACGGTGGTTTTCTTGCTCATTTTTTAATCTCCTTTTTATATTTCAATTTTATTTGAAAAACTTCGTTTTTCGGGACTTTTTCAGCACACTACTACGCAGTGCACACTCGCGAAACTTCGTTTCACTCGTTCACGTGCTTCGCACTATGAAAAACAAAAATGCCAATTGTGTCTGCAAGCAGACACTTTGTCATTCTTTGTTTTTCGCACTGCTCATTGCATTCGTGTACATTATACATGGTTTTTGTGCAAATCGCAACAATGTTATTAGGTAATTTGTATCATTTTCCCATAAAGTCGTTTTTAAATTATTCTTCAAATATTCCCGCCTAAGCGAAGAGACCTCTGTCAGATACTTTGATGAATTTTCTTCTAAATAGAAAATCTTTTATATAATTTTTTAATTCATTATTGACAGATTATATTTCTTGGAGTATGGTAATAAATGTCACTGTTCACAAATTTTAAGAAAAGGAGGTAAAAATTATGTTACGTTTTAGAATTACATTTATGAACACAGAAAACAAAATATTTTCACACAACATGAAGATTACCTCTGGGTATTGTCATTCATAAAATGAATGTTATATAGGAATTAGAGTAAAATACATTGCTTTGTCTATTGATTCTTAACCACGGTAGTTTTTCTATCGTGGTTTTTTATGTGCACAAGCGCATAAGGTAATTTGCAGCTTTGCTGCATGCGCTTGGCACAACGATCAGGCTGTCGCCTGCTCGATTTTCATTACGCACAAGCGCATAACCCAGAGAATTTTCATTACATTGAGGGAGGTTTATTTACACATCATGAAGAGAAAGAAACTGTCAACTTACATCTGGGAATATAAATGGTCTTATTTACTGGCTATTCTTTCCCTTTTTATCAGTGTATCGCTGGATATGCTCGCACCAATGCTGACCATGCATATTATTGATGATGTCATCATTGGTGGCAATTTAACACTTCTGCCCTATCTGCTTGGTGGAATCCTGTGTGTCGGGGTCGGAAGATGTATCTTTCAATATACCAAGGAATACACCTTTGATAAGGCTGGTTCAAGCATTGCTTCCGAAATGAGAAAGGAGCTTTTTGACCACATTCAGAGCCTGAGCTGTAACTTTTTTGACAAAAACAACACAGGAGAATTAATGGCTCGTGTTAAAGATGACATTGACCGTATCTGGAACACCATGTCTTATGTTGGGATGCTGGTCATTGAGGTTATTTATCATACAATTGTCGTACTTTTTTGTATGTACAGTCTTAATGTAACGCTTGCAATCATTCCAACCTGTGCCATGATCCTTTGCGGTTTTATTGCTGTCAGAATGGAGAGAAAGCTTGGAGAAATTTATGAGGAAATCAGTGAGGAGAATGCAAAGCTTAATACAGTAGCAGAAGAAAACCTTGCAGGGGTCCGCACAGTAAAAGCATTTGCAAGAGAGCGTTATGAGATTGAGAAGTTCCTCTCACACAACAAGCGTTACTATGACCTCAATATGCAACAGTCAAAGGTATTTGTAAAATATTATCCTTTTTTCCAGATTATTACAAAGCTGCTGCCAATGATCATTCTGCTGCTTGGTGGTCGTCTGGTTATGAAAGACATTATTACGCTTGGTGCACTTGGAGCTTTTATTGAATATTCCAACAATATCGTGTGGCCAATGGAAATGTTAGGTTGGCTGTCAAATGATTTATCAGCAGGTATTGCTTCAAATAAAAAGATTCAAAAAATATACAATGAAGTTCCTGCCATTACAGAACCTGCAAATCCTGTTATTCTTGATACCGTAAATGGGAAAATCGAATTTTCCCATGTTTCCTTCCATAAAGAAGATATGCATGAGATTTTGCACGATATTTCCTTTGTGGTAGAACCCGGTAAAACAATTGGTATTATGGGAGCAACCGGTGCCGGAAAAACTTCAGTCATTCAATTATTGCAGCGCCTTTATGACGCTACCGATGGTAAGATTCTATTGGATAATATTGATATCAAGGAGCTTTCCCTAAAGCAGTTACGTCAAAGCATCTCACTCGTTATGCAGGATGTTTTCCTATTCTCTGATACCATTACAGAAAATGTAAAGCTTGGAAAAAGGGAATATATCGATATGATAGCTGTAAGAAATGCATCAAAGGCTGCACAGGCAAGCGGATTTATTGAAAAGATGGATGATGCATATGAGACCATCATCGGAGAACGTGGTGTAGGTCTGTCCGGCGGACAGAAACAAAGAATCAGTATCGCCAGGGCATTAGCTAAAAACACGCCCATTCTGGTTATGGATGATTCTACTTCTGCTCTTGACATGGAAACAGAGCATGAAATTCAAAAAACACTACATGAACTGCAAAATACGACCAAGCTTATTATAGCTCATAGAATCAGTGCAGTACGCCATGCAGACGAAATTATCGTTTTAGATAATGGCTCAATCAAGGAACGTGGCACTCATGAAGAGCTAATGTCCAGGCAAGGGCTGTACTTTGCGACTTATTGCTCTCAATATGGAGCACCAAATAGAAAGGAGGCGTAATCTGTGCCTATTAACTCTTTCAAAGAAGATGAGAATATCGCTGAAGTCAGCAAACTAAAAACTCTCGGACGACTATTCTCCTATCTTTTACAATACAAATTACCAATCTTAGGTGTTTTGCTTATTATGGCATATTGCGTTGCGGTTAGCTTAATCAATCCACTGCTTATAGAGGCTGCTATTGATAACCATATTGCGGTAAAGGATTTTCAGGGATTATACCGCATCGCTGCCATTGCTATTGCCATGAATCTCATTCTAATCATTCTTGTAAAGTTAAGAATGTATGTTATGGCAAAGGTCTGTAACAATGTGCTTGTAAATATTCGTCAGCAACTGTATACACATATTCAGACCCTGGATTTCAAATTTTTTGACAGCAGACCAACAGGAAAGATTCTTGCTCGAATCATAGGTGATATCAACTCTCTTAAGGATGTATTGTCAAACAGCGTTACTACTCTGATTCCTGATTTCATCACAATATGTGCTGTTGTTATTATCATGTTCGTAAAGAATCCGTTGCTTGCTGCTGCTTCCTTAATCAGTATCCCATTCATGATTGCCGGGGTATGGTTCATTCAGACACGGTCTCATGTAAAGTGGCAGATACACAGGAAAAAATCCTCAAACCTGAATGCTTTTGTCCATGAGGATTTATCCGGTATCCGTATTATTCAAAGCTTCCATGCCGAAGATGAAACAAGAGATACCTTTCATAAATTAATCAAAGAGCACCGTGATTCCTTCATGGATGCCGTTTTATATGCAGATGCTTTTGGTTCTGTCATTGATTTCTGTTGGGGATTCGGGTGTGTTTCTCTTTGGTACACAGGCATTGTCATTCTTGGTGTTGAGCAGGTTACGATAGGTACCCTTATTGCATTTGGTACTTATATTTCCATGTTCTGGCAGCCAATCATGAACCTTAGCAACTTCTATAATCAGTTGATAACCAATATCTCCGGTGCTGAAAGGATCTTTGAAATACTGGATACAAAATCCGGTATCACTGATGCCAGGAACGTTGTTCAAATGCCTGTTATTAAGGGTTCCGTTGACTTTGAGCATGTAAGCTTCTCCTATGATGAGAACACGAAGGTATTGCAGGATGTCAGTTTTCATATCAATCCCGGTGAAACCATCGCTCTTGTAGGTCCTACCGGTGCCGGAAAAACCACTATTGTCAATCTGATTAGTCGTTTTTATGATATTCAGCAGGGAACAATCCGAATTGACGGGCATGACCTTAAATCCGTCAGCATTGAAAGTCTCCGTCAGCAAATGGGAATCATGACACAGGATAATTTTCTCTTTACGGGAACCATTCGCGATAACATTGCTTATGGCAAGCTTGATGCCACGGATGAAGAAATCATTGCTGCTGCTAAGGCTGTTCATGCCCATGATTTTATTATGAAGCTTCCAAAGCAATATGACACTGTCCTGGAAGAACGTGGCGGCGGTCTGTCCGTTGGTCAGAAACAGCTTATCGCTTTTGCCAGAACCATGGTCAGCATGCCTAAGATTCTGATACTTGATGAAGCTACCTCGAGTATCGACACCAAAACAGAGCTTCTTGTACAGGAAGGCATAGAGGCATTACTAAAGGGCAGAACCTCTTTTGTCATCGCACACCGCTTGTCTACAATCCAGAAGGCTGATCGCATCTTTGTGATCGACAACGGAGGAATATTAGAAGAAGGAAATCATGATACGCTCATGGCAAAAAGGGGTGCTTACTATCGGCTTCAAATGGCACAGCTGCAGGATGTTATCTAATGAAAACAGAGTATTGCATTTCATACGAAACTACAATACTCTGTTATTTATTCCATCGCTGCTGCAAGGGCATTTCTCAGCTTTCTTGTAAGCGTAAACGTTCCACTGTCTTTTCTTTGAACCATCATCAGGAAAGTGGTATCCTCTTTTGGCATGTTAGCAAAATATGGACCAAGCCATCCATCCCACCCATACTCTCCAACAGAACCGTTAAATACAGTAAGAGAAGGATCCACTAATACTCTCATCAGATTTCCATAGGAAAAACCATACAGGTTCTCCCAATCCTTCATCATAATCTGTTGATTTGGTTGCAAATGGCAATTTGTCATATACTCTACCGTCTTCGGTGCAAGGATTTCGTTTCCCTCATAGCTTCCCTTCTGCATCAGCATCTGTGTAAATCTACGGTAATCTTCCAATGTAGATACTAATCCTGCCCCGCCTGACTCAAAAGCAATCTTTGTATCCATATGGTTACAAATTCCCAAATGATTTCCATGGTATTCTATTAATCCATCCGGCGTGCTTTCATACACGACTGTAAGTCTGTCCCGCTTATCATCAGATACACGAAAGCCGGTATCCTTCATTCCCAGAGGACGAAAGAATTCCTTCTCCAAAAACTCACCGAAGTGCATACCACTTGCCACCTCTACAACAGCTCCCAAAACATCTGCACTTGTTCCATATCTCCAACCCTCTCCAGGCTGAAAATCAAGTCTGCAGCTACCAAGACGTCTTGCCAGTTCCACCGTTGTCATAGGATTCTGGGAATATAGCCTCTGATCAAGCTCATCAAACACCTTCCCTACATCACGGCTGGAAGGATCCGCATCACAGCCATATGGCAAACCTGAAGTCATATTCATGCAATCTCTTATTGTAATAGAACGTTTTGCCTTTATCGCTCCAATGTCTGCTTTTCTATCAGCCGTCACCATTGTATTAGAGAATTCCGGGAAATATTTTTCTAAGGGATCTAATAAATCCACGATTCCTCTTTCTACCAATAACATGACTGCCGAAGCCGTAATGGGCTTAGTCATAGAGTAAAGCCTTACAATACTATCTCTTTCCATCTTTCTCTTATTTGCAATATCAGAATACCCTGCCTGAGCATAATATAATTCCTGCCCATTATGTATTACGCAAAGATTGCCTCCTGCGATTTCCTGATTTGCTACACTTTCCTCTAATAACTCACCCAATCTTCTCAATTTTTTCTCTTTCATGTTCTTCTTGTGCCTCTTCCTGTGTTATATCCATAAGTTCAGAAAAAGCCTGTTCATGCATTTTAGATATTGCATGAGGATTTCTCTTTAATAATGCTCTTAATCGCACATATTCCTTATTCTTCATGTTAAAGATATTATGCTTCTGTTTCGAAACAATGTTTCTTGATTCAGAAATCGCCTGCAGAACAGAATCATTTTTCTCTTCGCCGCTCTTTATCTTCTCTGCATAAGCCTCCATGGTATCATTTAACCGTTTAAGAGTTTCCTCCTTTACAGCTCTTGCCCGTTCAAGATTTGAAATAAATACTTCTTTCGTAACACTCTTACGTTTTTTATGTACTCCGTACTTATTATAGAACTCCTTACCGTTTTCAATTGCAGTACTTAACTTCTTCAATCCGACTTCTGATTTTTCTTTGATTTCCGTTCCATAGAAAGCCTGAACTACCTCAATATGCTTCTGAATCCTTCTAAACTCTGCATTATTTTCTTCAAGGCTTAATAACATCTCTTTTAGATTCATAGCTTCTCTTACGGATTCAAACATATCAATGGAAATAATAACCGTAAGGATAAATACTAGAAATTCCAAAGCATTCCGGTTCATACCAAGCACAAAATGTTCTAACGGAGTATGACCATATAAAGTAAGAACAACGGAAAATACTCCCCACGCCAACGAAGATGTAACGCAAATATGCCCTTTCAGATTCAATGGCTGATTACTATAGTCCCAATATCGTACATGAAAAAGCTTCTCCATCACAACACCTGTACAATATTCCAATATGGTAGCACTAATCATACCAATAAAAAATACGGCAACTGCATCCGTACGGACGGGTAATGTAAAAATCAATACAATGATTGCGCCGGAACCGTAAATAGGAAGAAATGGTCCTCTCATAAATCCACGATTTACCCATTTCCCCTGAAGGACACTAACATAGCAGGTTTCCCAAATCCAACCGATAAAACAATAGATGTAAAAGAAAAATAACCATTGTGCAAAAGAATATATCATAGCCTACTCCTCTTTATACGCAGCCTTAAGCATTGCAATTTCCGCAGCATAGCCTGGCAACTCATTTGGAGTCTCCAGATAGAAAGGAAGATTTCTTAATCTTGGGTGATTGATTACCCGAACTAATGCTTCTTTACCAATGTTTCCTTCTCCAATTTTAGCATGGCGATCCTTATGAGAACCAAGTGTATTCATACTGTCATTCAGATGAATTGCCTTTAGCCTGTCAAGACCGATTACCTGATCAAATTCCATAAGCACATCATCTAAATGTTCAACAATATCATAGCCTCCATCAAATATATGACAGGTATCCAGACATATTCCCAGTTTTTCCTGCAAGGTAACCTTTTCGATAATGCTCTGAAGCTCTTCAAAGCTTCTGCCAATCTCGCTGCCCTTTCCTGCCATAGTTTCCAGTAATACCGTTGTACTCTGTTGTGGCTTCATAACAGAATTCAAAGTATCGGCAATATATTGGATTCCTTTTTCCACTCCTTGCCCAACATGGGAACCCGGATGAAAATTATACATACTTCCCGGTGTATATTCCAGTCTTTGCAGATCATCTGCAAACGTTTCCCTTGCAAATTCACGTATTCTTTCATCTGCTGCACATGCATTCAAGGTATAAGGTGCATGTGCCAGAAAATCTGTAATTCCATGCTCTTTTGTAAAGGTCAGAAACTTCTTTACATCCTCTTCGTTTATCTCCTTTGCCTTTCCGCCTCTTGGATTTCTGGTAAAGAATTGAAATACATTAGCACCAATCCCTGCCGCATCCTTTCCCATTGCAAGATACCCCTTTGATGAAGATAAATGACATCCAATTTTTAACAAACTTAATTCCTCCTGTCTTATTTATACTGTCCTTTTAACATTTTCTTATTGTTCGTCTATTCCAGTTCATGTATACAGATAAGCAGCATTCCCTCTTTCACAGAAATCATGCTTTCCTGACCAATAAATTCATTACTGATTCCTATAGGAAACTCCATGTTTACTGTCGCATCCTGCAACGAATATTTTAACCCCTGTTCCGTCACTCCTTTAGCATCTCCAAAAAGAGCAAAAACAGAAAAAATTCCTTTCATAGATGCAGGATAGCAAATCTTATCATTACATAGAAGTTCCACTCTGTCATGGGCACCATACAGTATTCCTTTTGCACTTCGATTATACAGATATAAAAGGCACTGTATGTTAGCCAAAGAATGATCCATTCTTTCTCCTCCTAAGGTTCCATAGAGATAGAATTCTCTGTAGCCTAAACGAAGCCCTTCCTTGATTGCCGCAAGCATATCCGTATCATCCTTTTCCACAGGAAGCCTTTTGACTTGTATTTCCTGAGCCAAATGATTCAACCTTATAGAGTCCATATCACCAATCAGCATATCTGGTGTAATTCCAATTTCCTGCAGGTGATCATAGCCTCCATCTGCTGCAATCAGATAATCTCCTTCTTCATAGCACCATGATGATAAGCTGAATTCTCCTGCTCCTACAATAATGCATCTTTCCATGCTGTGTCCATAACCTCTTACTATCCAAAATATAATAAATCTCTTTAGTCCAACATTTTTAGTTTACCAAATATCCTTCCTTTTGTAAATCACTGCCAGAATTGTCCAGAAAAAATCACGGTTTTCTGCGCATATGGTACAAGAAGCTTGAGAATGACCGTGATTATTTTCTTCATGTTATTATTTTTTAAAACTTGGTAAAAATATCTGTTCCTTGTTGAAGAACACCAGCAATCTTTTCATTTACATCCATACGGTTGCTGATTTTTTCCATATCCACAACGAGCATCTGCGTGCTTTCTGCTGCTCCATTGACTCCCTTTGCGCCTTCGTCAATTGCATCTGTAATGGTACTAATGGAAGCTGCAATTTCATCCATGGCACGTTTTAATGCATCTGTTTTGTCCGTGAACTCATTCAGGTATTCTACTAGATTATTGGCATTTCCTGCAAGATTATGTACTGCATTGGTTACAACAACATTAATTTCCTGAATTCTGTTTGCTGTCTCACGGCTTGAATCTGCCAACTGGCGGATTTCATCGGCAACTACTGCAAAACCTTTTCCTGCCTCCCCTGCTCTTGCTGCCTCAATAGAAGCATTTAAAGCAAATAAATTTGTCTGGCTCGAGATACTCAGGATTTCGTTTGTCAGACTTCCTCAAAACGAATTGTCTGATTCTCTTCATTCGTAAGCCACTCTGCAAGCTTGTGTGCCCATTCCACATGGTCGGAATATGCATTAACCCCCATCATTTTATATCCTGTAAAGGAGGACATTTGAATCTGCTGTCCCGCACAGGTATAGGTAGGAAGCTTACATGCACCATAATCCTCTCCCCATGCATCGCATATCGCTACAGCATTCCATACACCACTGATACCTGCAATGACCTCTCCTGATGCAACACTTTCGACAAATAAATTGTCAGGCTGTGAAAAAAACGCCGGACTTGCAGTAACGTTAAGCATTGCCTCTGCGATATCCGTTCCCTTTATTGCACCCTCAGTTGTATTCCAGTTACAATGATTGGTAACACCATCATCATTGATTCCAAAGTCCAGACCTGTTCCACCAAAGAAGGAATACATATACCATCCCGAAGTGATTTCCATAGAAAACTTTTTGTCGGCTACTGCTGCTACCGCAAGAATCCCATCCAGTGTCTCAAAATTATTTGCTTCTGCCCAGACTGTCAATTCTACCTTTCCCGACTCAAGTTCCGCATCCTGTTCATGTACAGTGTCTTCTGTTACTTCTTGAGATTCAGAATTTTCCTGTGCTGACTGATTACTTCCACAGCCTGCTAATACAAAAGCCAGCATAGTCTCTGACAGCACTATAGCAAGTAATTTCTTTTTCACCCTAATACATCCTTTCTTTTTCAGACTCTACATAAGTCTTAATATTTAGTTATTAATTTTATTATTACGATATATTCAGTTATTTACCTATATTTTACATTAACCATCTATTTAATTTAACCTTAATATGAATGTGATAAATAAAAAAGATGCCTTTTCAGACATCTTTTTTTCCTTGATTCGTTCTTGGTTTATTATGATATTTTTTATAATATGTTTTTTTATCCCTTTGCTGCTTTTTACTATTTCTCTCATTAACCATATCACGAAACAGCATATATATAGTCGATACCAAAGGGATAAAAAATAACATGCCGGCAACCCCGAATAGACTGCCTCCAACACTGACTGCCAACAGAACCCAAATAGAAGGTAGTCCAACCTTATTACCTACCACCTTCGGGTAGATCAGGTTTCCCTCTATTTGCTGTAAAACAAGGAACATAACAACAAATCCTACTGCCTGAATCGGATTGTTGACCAAAATCAAAAAGGCTCCTACAAAACAGCCGATAAAGGCACCTACAATGGGAATCAATGCAGTAAACGCAATTAAGACACCAACCAGAATCGCATAAGGCATTCTGAAAATTGTCATGGTAATCACAAACATACAACCAAGAATGACAGCCTCTGTGCACTGCCCACTGATAAAGTTCGAAAAATTTCTATATGCTATGGAGCATATAGTTAAAATATGTCTTTCCATATGTGCAGGACAGAACGCTGAAATAATTCTTTTTCCCTGGTTACTGAGAACCTCCTTCTGTCCCAGAATATAAAGAGCAAAGACAAAACCAATAAAGAGGTTCATAGTACCGCCAATAATGCTTCCCGCTACTGTTACTGTTGATGACAGGAAATTCGTCATTCCGGTCTTCATGAACTGTATCAGGCTGTCCACAGCAGATTTCCAATCAATTTCTATTGTTTCCAGTTCCACAATATAAGATTCCAACTGTGGATATTCTTTACTGACAGCTTCCAGTCTCTCCACAACAGCAGACGCAAAAATTGGAATCTGATATCCAATCTCTACCAAGGTTTTTCCAAGTTGAGGTACTACTGTCATAATCACGATATTTATAAGTAAAATAACAAACAGAATGCTCAATAAAATGCTCAGTGGCCGCTTTATTCTATCCGCAATCTTTCCCTTCCAGTTTTTTAAAATCTTACTCTCAATGAACCGTAAAGGAATATTTAAGATAAATGCTATCACACCACCATAGAGGAAAGGCTTCATTATTTCAAGCAATACTCCAATTGCCCAAAAAACAGTTTCGCTATACTTTAGTGCTAATAAAATGCCTGCAACAAACAAAATCATCCGTCTGGTCTGTTTTAATTTTTCCTTATCAAATCCCATGTTCTGCTCCTCTTTTTCTTTCTATTTTATTAAATCCGCCGATGCTGTGCAATAGTCAAATAATAAAAAAACAAAAATTTAAATAGTATATCACGTTCAGAAATGATATAATAATTTTGAGCATGCTTTATTCTGTCAATATTAATGTTTGGAGCGAATTTTATGAAAAAATTATATTTTATCGTATATACTTTTCTTTTTATTTTTGCCTGTTCTTTTCTCATTTATATCTATAATTTTGATATCAGGAATAACACACGACAATTTTATTCTTCAGAAGATACTATCATTTGGACAGAATACTCTCAGCAGTATGCAGACAATACCATGACTATAAAAGGCACTATTCCTGCTCAACCAAATGTATCTGATTTTTTGGTGTTCTATTCTGTCCATCAGAATATAACAGTTTATTGTGATGAAAAGATCATCTATCAATTTCCTGTAGAGAATAACAATCCTTTTGCAAAGACTCCGGGATATAATTGGAACTTTGTTACTCTTCCTAATAGAAATAACGAGATTACCATTCAGATTACATCCCCCTATGCCGGTTATACTGAGGATATTCCCACTTTTTATGTTGGAAATACTGTTTCTATTATTGGGAAAATAGTTTCCTCCAATATGATTTCTTTTGTTTTGTGTATTATTATCTTTTGTTTTGGCATCTGCATGGTTGTTTATTGGATTTATATCCGTTTTCACATGCCAACTAAGCTGAATTTGCTGAATCTTGGTGTTTTTGCGCTCTTCCTTTCTTTCTGGTCTGCAAATGAAAGCCGTTTTACCACGCTTATCTTTGGAAACAACCTTGTATGTTCTTATATTGCATTCATTTCTTTAATGATGCTGCCACTTCCATTTGCATTATTCGTAAGGTCATATTATGGAGACGATAGTGATATCTGGGATATCTTCTGTTTTCTTGATGTCATCCAGATTATCACATGCCTTGCTTTGCAGCTTCTAAAAGTTGCTGACTTACGTAATACGCTTTGGACGACACATGTTATGATGTTGTTTTTAGCCCTCATTGTTCTTACCAGCTCCAAAAAACTGCTTAAGAAAAAAGAAAAATCAAAACAAATCAGTCTGCATCTGTTTTGTATTTGTATCTGTACGATTACCCTTATTTTAGATATATTTGTTTTTTATCTTGGTTCGTCTGACAACAATATCTTTGGGCGATTTGGATTCCTTCTGTACATTGTTATCCTTGGAATTTCTTCCATCAGGGATTCAGCTTCCCTCATGAAGCTTGGTAAAAAGGCAACCACTTACCAGCAGCTTGCTTTTACCGACCAGATGACAAAATTATCTAACCGTACAGCCTTTAACCGTGATTTCACGATACTGTCTTCTTCACCGAATGACATTGCTGTCATTGGCTTTGACCTAAATTGTTTGAAACAGATTAATGATACTTTAGGTCATACCCTTGGTGATGACTATATTATTAATTCTGCAAAAATCATCTCCAACACCTATAGTAATGTTGGAAAATGTTATCGCGTTGGCGGAGACGAATTTGTTGTAATTATTGAGCAGGCCTCTCATTTTGATTTCCAATATTACTTTAACCTGCTGGAATGGTCTGTCGATTCCTTCAATGCCGGTCAAAAAAATATCCATATGCAGATTGCTTATGGATATGCCATTTACGATTCTGCTCTTGATAAGAGCCTTGAAGATACCTATAACAGAGCTGACAAAAATATGTATATGAATAAGAAAAACAAAAAAAGAAGTCGTTCCTGACGGCTTCTTTTCTTTTTCTATCCCAGTGCTGAGTACCAGCTTCCCGCATTTCCATAATATGAATTTCCATAACCATATTTATTGTATGTTTGGGTACCATACATGCGATTCATGACATCAATGGTAGATGATGCATTGCTTTCAATACTCTCACATTTCTCGCTCAGCTTTCCAACTATGCCACTACTCTTACCATATACTTCCTTCAAAGTACTCAGTTCTGTATTTTCCAGGGTTTTTGCTGTTATAGACAGGGTTCCATCTTTATTCAAGGTTACACCTGTTTTCTTCAGGTCATCCTCACAATTCATCATCAATTTCTTCAATTGACTTGTAAATACCGAATTAACACTACCACCTATTTCATTCAGCTTCTCATAGATGATATTATACTGTTCCACCAGGTCTTTGACAGCAGTAATCATTTCCTTCTTTTGTTCTTCTTGTGTTTTTTCCTTTGTCTGTACATCAGATGTCTTTTCCGTATCAGTCTTATCCGTGTTCTCAACAGTTCCCGTTTTCCCAAGTTCAACCAGTGATTTTGCAACCTTCTGCAATTCATCTGCCGCCTTTTGTACTTTCTCATACATAGCAATTTTCTTTGTCTGTGTTGTATTGCTTGTACTTTGTGTCCTCGAAGAACTATTTAATCTGGATGATGTATTTCTGGAAGAACTTCCACTCAAGACCTTGGAACTCCTATTTCTTCTTGCACTTCTAATCATTCTCGCCCTTGCAAGAGAAGTTCTTGTTCCTCTTACTATCATATTATTCTCTCCCCCTTATAACATATAAATACTTTATATACTATATCGGCAGATTTTATGTAAAGTTAACCTATAATTATCCTTTTATTCTAATCCTGCTTATCATTCATAACAAGATTCACGTTATCCAAACCATTTACTGTAATGTTCCGATTTACCTTAGCATCATAAGAATCTGCCTTAATAATATCCGCAAGATCAATTCCTGTCGTTTCCTTCATGGACTCGAACAGTTTTGTCATAACTGCCGGAACATTTCCGGCAACCTGATCTACGCCATTGCCACCTTCTCCACCACCGATAATCGTAATCTTATCAATCTGGCTGAGTGGCTCAGCAATCTTGCCTGCAATATCAGGAAGAACCTTAATCATCATCTCTGCGACAGCAGCCTTATTATACTTAGCATATGCTTCTGCTTTCTTCTCCATCGCTTCTGCTTCTGCAACACCCTTAGCCTGAATTGCCGAAGCTTCTGCTTCTCCGACAGCACGGATACCTTCTGCTTCCTGTTCCTTGGCATAACGGTCTGCTTCTGCCTGCGCTTTTCTGGCCTCTGCCTCTCTTTGTGCCTCAAACTGCTTTGCTTCTGCTTCCTTCTGTCTCTGATAAAGGGCTGCATCTGCTTTCTGTTGTGCTGCGTACTTATCTGCTTCTGCCTGTTTCTTAACTTCTGCCTCTAACGCACGCTCCTTAACAGCAACCTGTTTCTGCTTTAACTCAATCTCTCTTTCCTGTCTTGCAATATCTGCATTTGCAGTCGTAATTTCAATGGTCTTACGCTGTTCTTCCTTCTGAATCTCATAGGCTGCGTCTGCCATAGCCTTCTTGGTATCTGCTTCCATCTGTAATTCAGATTTCTTAATAGCAAGTTCATTCTGTTTCTTTGCTATTTCTGTTTCTGCGGCAACTGCTGCATCATTTGCTTCCTTGTCTGCACTTGCCTGAGCAACCTTGATATCTCTCTCACTCTCTGCTCTTGCAATAGCAGCTGATTTCTTGATGCGAACAATGTTATCAATACCAAGATTCTCAATTACTTCATTGCCATCCACAAAATTCTGTACATTGAAACTTATAATATCAAGTCCCATTGCGGCAAGGTCTGGCTCTGCATTTTCCTTTACCAGCGTCGCAAATTTCTGACGGTCTGAAACCATCTCTTCCAGCTTCATCTTTCCAACGATTTCTCGAACATTGCCTTCCAGAACTTCTCTCGCCACACTTGCTATGTACTCGGTATTCTTATTCAGAAAGTTCTCTGCTGCAAGTCTGAGCCTTTCAGGTTCATTACTGATTTTTACATTAACTGTAGCATCTACATTGATATTAATGTAATCTGCTGTTGGGACTGCATTGCTCGTCTTAACATCAATTGGGATCAGTCGCAGATTCAGCTTATCCAGTCTTTCAAAAAATGGAATACGAATACTTGCCTTACCAATAACAATTTTAGACTTTTTCTTAATACCTGAAATAATGAATGCCATATCCGGCGGAGCCTTTACATACCCCATACATAACAGTACTATCAAAAGTACAACTACGGCAACCACAATACCTAATCCTAACATATTTCTCTCCCTCACTTTTTTATTTGCGCTTCCTGCTATTATATGATTGCCATATAAAACGCAGACCGCATAGACATAGTATACACAAGTTCGACATAAATTGCACTATTTTTATTTATTATTTATTCTTTATATCTTTTCCAAAATGTAACCAAATGCTTAAGTAATTCTCCAATATCAACCGGTTCATCAATCTGAGCATCCATTCCGCCTTCAATGGGCTTTATCATATTTTCATCGTAAGTATCAAAAATAAGTGCCACAAACGGTATCAGATAAGCATCCTCCCGATCAAGATGTCGAATTCTGCTAGTCGTTTCAAGCCCATTAATTGCCTTCATTCTGACATTCATTAGAACAGCATCATAATAATACAGCTTGCTGTTTCTGAATAGTTCTATTGCTTCATATCCATCCTTAGCAATATCCACCAGCATTCCCGCATTTTCAAGCCGCTTACATGTCTGCATTGCATTCTCTACACGGTCTTCACATAGTAAAACTCTCTTCTTACGAAGAATCGTCAAATCTTCAAGAAACTTTGTTTTTCCTTCATGCATAATACTACAGCACGGACTGGTAATGGTAATTGTAAAGCTGGTTCCTTCATTTTCTTTAGATTCTACTTGAATCTCTCCATCCATAATCTTCACAATCTGTTGTACAATATACATTCCAAGCCCTGTTCCTTCTATACTTTCAGACAATCTGTTTCTTTCACGCATAAATGGTTGGAACAGATATTCCTGAAATTGTCTGCTCATACCAATACCATTATCCCGAATAACAAAGCAATTCGTAACCGTTTCCAATGTTCTTTCCTTTGTATAAGCCTGAAAGGTTATTCTTCCGCCTTCCTCCGTATATTGTGCTGCATTATCCAATAGCTGCCAGAATAGTTGTACCAGCATTCCTTTATCTGTCATAAAGGTCACGTCTTCCATCCCATCAAAATCAATTCTGTAGGACAGCTCCTTATCCTCACATAACGGCTGTAACAGAAACTCTATCTGTTTTCTGAGATCATCCTTGGAAAAAGATTGCTTCTTTGGTGATATCAGCCCTTTTTCCATCTTGGTATATTCAAGCAGCTCATTAATCTGACTTCCCATGAGACTAATGATACGTTTTACGCTCATCAGATTTTTCTCCATGTCTATCAGTTCTTCTGCTTCTGCCATCGGGAAGCTTATCAGTCCCTGCATAGTCTGCATGGGATCCCTTTCTTCTATCTTTTCCATATTCGGATGTCTTTCATCATTTCCGATAGCTATGATCATTTTCTTTAAGTCCCCTCCTAATTTGTAAAATATAGCTCACCGAATACCTCATTACAGATATCCTCACAATAAGACAGTGAAAAGGCTGCATCCTGATATTTCATTTCATTCTGCGTAGCAAGCTCCTCTGTATAATCCTGAAGCTTATATGTAGTAATCTGACCTCTGCCGGATACATTATGTGTAACAAGTGGTTCTATACCATATTCACTAATATATACCTCTTGTTTTTCCTCGTCCATGATTATCGAAACCTTGGCCATAGCTCCAAGCATTCGTGCCGCTTTCCCTTCTCCGGTTCCACTTGTAGCATTTATAAAATTTCCCAGCGAATAATATACCAGCATTTCATTTCCGGAAACCCCTGTTACCCATTCTACAGGTTCCACTACATGCGGATGCGTACCAATCACAAGGTCAACACCTAAATCAGCCAAAAACTGCGCTTTATTCCTTTGATCTGCTGTTTCCTGAAGAACATACTCTGTTCCCCAGTGAGGACACACGATAACAAAATCAGCATTTTCCTGTGCATGTGCAACATCCTGTGTAATCTGTTCCTCATTCCACACTTCTACGGCATACGGCATACCCGAAGGTAATGGAATTCCGTTTGTGCCATAGGTATAATTTAAAATTGCAATTCTGATTCCATTTATCTCCTGCACATATATCTCCTGCGACTCCTCTTCAGTTTCATGAATGCCAAGCACTGCAATATCAGGATACTCTTCTTTCCAAAAGTGAATACAATTGAGCAATCCCTTTTTCCCTTTATCCAGAGCATGATTCGTTGCATGAAGAATTACATCAAAACCAGCGTCTACAAGGCTGTCACCAACCTCATAAGCCCCATTAAATGCCGGATAGCCTGATAGTCCAAGTTCTCTTCCTCCAAGAATAACCTCCTGATTCACCAATGCGATATCTGCAGCTTCAATGTCCTCTTTCACATGTGCAAACATATGATCATAGTTATAACTTCCATCCTCCATAAGTCCACTCTCATACACTTTTGTATGAAGTAAAACATCTCCTACCATCACAAGACTGACTTCTCTATTCTCAGGGTTCGTCTCCCCTTCTGCCAACTCAGCCATTGCAGTTTCTGTCTGTTCTATCATCACTGAATCAGTACTGGTTTCTTCTGCATTTGTTAACTGCATTTGTAACGGTTCTGTTACTGTCACTATGGCAGCCTGCTCGTCAACCGTCCGTGAGGCACATCCTCCCATAAAGGAAGAAAGAATTGACATTATCAAAAGAGCATATCTTATTCTCTTCATACTATTTCTCCACGCTTCATTTTTATATCTGATATTTCTTAATCACTTTACATAATCTTATCATTTTTTGCCTTTTTTTCCATAAGAAAGTCCAAAAAAAGTAATACTAAATTGCTCTTTTTTTTAACAATATTAGATTAATTGGTTTTTTAACCATTTTCCGCTTAAAAACCTACCTACAAAAATAATGCTTCTAATCGTCCAATCTGCAAACATCCCAATCCAAACTGCTATTGGGCCAAAGCCGTAAGCTTTCACAAGGAAGATGCAAAGAGCCACACGACAGCACCACATAGTAACCGTTGAAACAAGCATGGAAAATCTCACATCACCGGCAGCTCGCAATCCATACGCAATGACAAAGGAACCCACCCATGCAATCGGCTTCACAATTGTAATTGCAGTGATCATTTCCAAGCACATAGCCGCACTTTCTGTCTCCATTCCTGCAAGCCAGGTTACCGGCTTGGTAATAACAAAAACAAACAGACATGAAATCAGGATACCAACCTCTGCGATTCCCACCAGCTTAACGATATAATATTTTGCCTCTTCCTTTCTTCCGGCACCGATGCATTGTCCGACCACCGTCATCAGGCCAATACCAACCCCAATACCAAAGATACCATTTACATTTTCCAAAATATTTGTCATTGCCTGTGCTGCAATTGCTGTCGTCCCCATAGAAGATACCGTAGACTGAATGGCAAGCTTTCCAAATTGGAACATGCCATTCTCAATTCCCGCCGGAATTCCTATTGCCATAATTTTCCATATCAGAGGAAAGTCTGGTCTGATTTTCATATACTCACGTATAACAATCACTTCCTTGGGCTTTCGCAAACAGTAGAAAATGACAGCCATGCAAAAGATTCTTGAAAGTAATGTTGAAAATGCAGCTCCTCCTACTCCCCATTTACATACATAGATAAAAAGTGCATTTCCTAAAATATTTATCACATTAGAGATAGCCGATACTTTCATTGGAAACCTTGAATTACCACCTGCACGATAGAACGCTGCACCTGCATTAAAAAGTGCCAGGAACGGATATGACAGAACCGTAATCAGGAAGTAAATGAGAGAATCTCTCATTACCTGTTCCTCCACCTGACCAAAAATCAGGTAAAGCAAAGATTCCCTACCCAAAAGGCAAACAAACATAAGTATCATAGATATAGTAAACACGGTAAGAACAACCTGTCTTGCCGCTTTATTACACGCTCTCTTATCACCACTTCCAAGATACTGTGAACAGATAATCGCCGCACCTGCAGCCATTGCTGAAAATACCTGAATGACCAGATTGTTCAGAGAATCAACCAAGGACACTGCCGAAATAGCTTCACTTCCCACCGTACTGACCATCATGGTATCTACCATGCCCATAAAGGAGTTCAGCAACTGTTCAATAATGATCGGGAAAAGCAAGGTAAATAATGCCTTATTATCAAACATCATATTCTCCCAATCAATCTTTTTCTTATCATATAGCTTCATCTTTTATCCCTCATCTGTCTTATAGGCTTCTTACATCCAAAATCCTATACATTATAAAATAAATATGATATAATGTAAAATCGAATTTATTTAGATTTCAATATAAAGGAGCTAATCTTTATGAATATCATCATTGCTGGTTGTGGCAAAGTAGGCTATGCTCTTGCCCAGCAATTAAATGACGAGAACCACAATATCACAATCATAGATAACTCTGCGGAGCGTTTGCAGCCTGCATTGACTGCAATGGATATACAGGGGATTGTAGGAAATGCCACAAGCTTTCTCACACAGCAGGAAGCAGGAATCGAAGCTGCTGATTTATTCATTGCTGTAACAGGTGAAGACGAATACAATCTGTTAAGCTGTCTGATTGCTCAGAAGTCAAGCAACTGCCAGACTATTGCACGTGTACGAAATCCGGAATATTTTAAGGAAATTACATATTTAAAGCAATGTATGGGCATCGCCATGGCTATTAATCCTGAATTGGCAGCCGCCAAGGAAATCGCTCATTTGATTCAGGTTCCTGAAGCCATGGAAATCGATACCTTCGCCAAAGGCAGAATCGATTTATTAAGAGTCGCTATTTCTGAGAACTCTCCACTTCACAACTTAAAGGTTTTGGAGTTCTCAAGAAGATTCGGACACGAAATCCTTATCTGCATTCTGGTTCATGACCATAAAGTTATCATTCCAAATGGTGAAACAATCCTTCAGGCCGGAGATACTATTTCCGTTATTCTTCCTAAGGAGAAAATACATGCTTTTTATAAAACGGCAAAGTTATCTTCTGTCAAAGAGATACATGATGTCATCATTGCAGGCGGTGGAACCATATCCTATTATCTTGCACATATTTTACAGCAATCAGGAATTCACGTAAAAATCATTGAAAAAAATCGTGAACGTTGCGATTTTCTCAGTATTGCCCTGCCCGATGCTACCATTATCTATGCAGACGCAACGAATCATGAAGTCATGCTTGAAGAAGGTCTTGCAAGTACAGATGCCTTTGTAGCACTGACTAACATGGATGAGGAAAATGTATTTTTGTCACTATATGCGAACAAGATATCACCAAGATGTAAGAACATAACAAAGATTAACCGACTTGCTTTAAATGATATTGTAGAAGACCTTCCTATTGGAAGTATCATTTCTCCAAAACATATTACAGCAGAATATATATTGCAATATGCACGAAGCCAAAGTAATTCTCTTGGAAGTAATGTAGAAGCTCTTTATCGCCTGATGGACAATCAGGTTGAAGCTTTGGAGTTCCATATTTCCACAAAGAGTGCTGTTACTGATATTCCTCTGATTGATTTACAGCTTAAAAATGGACTCTTAATCTGCTGTATTGTGCGTGGTAATCAGATTATTACTCCAACCGGACGTGATTCTATTCAGGTGGATGACACTGTCATTGTTGTTACGACTCACAAAGGTCTTCGTGATATTCAGGATATCATGAAGAATCCCGTAAGATAAAGGGGTGTATTATGAATTTTCGATTAATAAGCTCCATTTTAGGGCATGTAATCATGCTTCAAAGCGTTCTTATGCTACCCTCTTGTCTGATTGGGTTTTTATACCATGAACGTCAAGATGCACTCATATATCTGGCAATATCCGTTTTTTGTTTCCTTCTTGGGTTATGTTTCAAGCTCGTCAAACCCAAAAGCCGCACTTTTTATGCACGTGAAGGATTTCTTGCTGTATCCTTTAGCTGGATTATCATTAGTCTGCTTGGTGCTCTTCCACTTTATTTCAGTGGAGCTATTCCAAGCTTTACAGATGCACTTTTTGAAATCATATCCGGTTTTACGACAACCGGTTCCAGTATTTTGACAAATGTTGAGGCTCTTTCCCATTGTAATCTTTTTTGGAGAAGCTTTAGCCATTGGATTGGTGGCATGGGCGTATTAGTATTCATCCTTGCCATTATGCCAATGACAGGTGGCTCTACCATGAATCTTATGAAAGCAGAAAGTCCGGGGCCTTCCGTTGGCAAGCTGGTTCCTAAAATACAACATACTGCTTTTTTGTTATATGCAATCTATTTTACATTAACAACACTGGAAATTATCCTCTTAGTTCTTGGCGGGATGCCACTATTTGACTCATTATGTCACGCTTTTGGTACAACCGGAACTGGTGGCTTTGGAATAAAAAATGACAGTATTGCCGGATATTCTGCTTACTTGCAAAATGTGATCACCGTTTTTATGTTTTTATCCGGTGTAAACTTTACTTTTTATTACTATATATTGATCCGAAATCCTAAAAACGCATTTAGTTTAGAAGAAGTACGCTGGTATTTTCTTATTTATGTGGGTGCTGTTTTATTGATTTCCCTTAATCTTACTGCCAATGGAGCTCCTTTTCTCCATTGTTTACAAAAAGCTGCATTTCAGGTTGCTTCCATTATGACAACTACAGGATATGCCACCACAGATTTCAACCTTTGGCCACAATTCTCCCGCACGATCATGGTTCTATTGATGTTTATGGGAGCCTGTGCTGGCTCAACCGGAGGCGGAATCAAGGTGTCACGTATCGTACTATATATTAAGCAGGTTCGTAAGGAGCTGATGCAACAGATACACCCTAGACAGATTTGTGTTGTCAAAATGGATAAAAAGGGAATAGAACATTCTACTATCCGCTCTTGTAATGTATTTATTATGGCTTATCTTGTTGTTTTTGTCATATCGATATTGCTTATTAGTCTTAATGGATTTGACTTTACAACAAACTTTACTGCCGTAACTGCTACCTTAAATAATATTGGCCCCGGACTTGATATGGTAGGTCCATGTGGGAACTTTTCACAATTCTCTGTTTTTTCAAAATATATTCTGATGTTTGATATGCTTGCCGGAAGACTCGAGATTCTCCCCATGTTAATTCTCTTCCATCCGGCAACATGGAAAAAACATTAGACTATACAATATGTATAACAAAAAAGTAAACCGTACTACTCTGTACGGTTTACTTTTTTAATCTGTTTTTCTTTATACATGGTTTCGTCTGCTTCTCTGATATAGTCATCTAAATCTTTATCCAGATTCATATCTGTCATAATGCATCCAATACTAAAAGACAAGCCAAACGGTAGTTTCTTCTTTACAGCAACACTTCTTACCTCTTCACGCATATCGAAAATATTTCTTTTTATTTCCTCATCACTCAACATATTCTCAATGATAAGGAATTCGTCACCACCCATTCGAATCGGGATGGCATCCTCTGATGAGTATTTCATAATTGCTTTTGCAATAATCATTATTGCCATATCACCATATTCATGACCATATTTATCATTTATATGCTTTAGTCTATCCATATCCACAAATATGATCAACAAATTCTCTTTCTGTTTCCTCTTTTTTTCGAATAATGAACATGCAAGCTGCTGATATCCAAGTCGATTATAAAGTCCGGTCATTGAATCCTTTATACTCATATCTGATAGTACTTGATTCATATATTCCAGCTTTTCCTTTTCATGCAGATTCTCCATAGCAGAAGATAATGCATTAACCACTTTGAATAAATATTGCTTCTCCATCAGATAAATTGCATTTCGAATCACAAAAAATCCAACCGTACGATTTCTGAAATGCAAAGGCATAAACAGAAAATCCATTCCTCCCTTATCATAATCAAAAGCAGGAAACAGGCTGTCTATTTTCTGTCCTTCATAGCTCAAATTCATGCCATTTTCATATGCAAATTCCACGTTCATGCTCTTAGGATATCCATGAATATGAAAACTTTCGTCATCAATCAGGTGACGGCTATAATAATTCTTTCTTCGTCTAAAGTCATTCATATGATCATCCAGGATCAGATACATAGCATCGCAATGCCAAGATGGAATACACTTTGGAATCAGATTTGACATTTCGCGTACAGATTTACAATTTAACAATGCATATTCCAACGTAAGAACCTGTTCTTCAAACCCCGTTGTTTCGATATCATACATAATCTGATCTTTAACATGCTTTCGAAGATTAATTCTTTCGCTATAATGGCAACCGCAACTCTCTGAATAGATTTCTTTTATCTCGGTATAATTAAACTTTGGAACTTCTTGTCCTTTCCAAATCTTCAGCATAATCTCTGCACATCGATATCCTACCTCCTCACGTATATGCCCTACGGTAGATATCTGTGGTATATAAAAACTTGCCTTATCAAAATCATCAAAGCCTGTCACTCGGAAATCATCAGGTATGTGATAGCCTTTTCTAGCTGCTGCTTCGCACACACCTACTGCGATGTTGTCATTTGCACAAATCACTGCCTCCGGAAGTTTACCATGCGTCTCCAATAAATGCATGAATCCATTATATCCGCACTGATACTCATAACTTTCAAAATAGAAATCTTCTTCGCTACACAGCATTCCATGCTGTTCCAGAAATTCCTTCAAAGAACGTGTTCGAACGTCATTTTCATAATTATCTGCAGGTCCCATAACAAACCAGAAGCTTCTGCAATGATGTTCTTCATATAAATGTTGAATAACTCCCTGCATTGCAGCATAGTTATTAATACCTACATAATAAAAGTCATCTATTTTATTGGCAATGGAAATAGCAGGTTTTCCTGATTTCTTTACTGCATCAATCACTTTAAGGCCAATTTCCTCTTTTCTGATATTGTTCAAGTCCATAATGATTCCATCAAAATCCTTGAAATCAGGAAGATTATATATATTATATTCTCCTATATTATAATCTTCATCCATGCTCCAATCACCGGAGCTGTTAAATATATAGAGATTAACCTCTTCCCCTGTTTCCTTTATTCTCTGTAAAATTCCCGACGGCCATGCATATGTGAAAAAGCGTTTCCATCCATCCATAACCAAGGCTATTTTTTTCATAATCAGCCCTCCTGAAAGCAATCCCCTTAAAACCGCTCTATATAAATTATAATATATGTTTATACAGGATCCTCTATATGTTAGCATATTTTAGCAACTATTACAATGAATTAAATCTGTTTTAGTATATCCTTAGGGAACTCCACAAATGTACTTGCCCCATTTTTAACCAGAAATTCTTTATCCCGAAATCCCCAGAGCACAGAAATACAAGGAATACCAACGTTTTTAGCAGTTGCTATATCTACATCGGAATCCCCAACATAAATGGCACTCTCTTTCTCCTTTCCCAACTCCTGCAGTGCTGTTAATACAGTATCCGGTGCCGGTTTTCTAAGTACCCCTTCCCGTTCTCCGATAGCAACATCAATGATGCCCTTAAAATATCTGTTGTTTAGTTCTTTTACGGCTGAATCAATCTTATTGGATACAATTCCAATTGCATATCCCTTTTCCTTTAGGACATTAAGAAGTTCCATTATTCCCTCATATGGCTTTGTCTTATCATTACAATGTTCTCCATAGTACTCTTTGAACACAGCAAAAGCCTCTTCAAACTTTGGATTCTGTTCGCCGTCAGGAACTGCGCGAAGCATCAGATTCCGTACACCGTTTCCCACAAAGCATCTTACTTCATCTATGGTTCTTTCCGGCATATCACAAGTCGTTAATGCATAGTTTACTGAATCTGCCAAATCCTCCAAAGTATTTAACAAAGTTCCATCCAAGTCAAAAATCACAGTATCAATTTTTTTCATAATATTTCCCTTCTCTAATTCAAATGCTCCTCATAAAAATACAAAATCATATTCATGTATGGTATAAATGTTTCATTCTCTGTAAACAGAATACTATGCTTTGCATCCTTTACCAAAACCGACTGGACATTAGATGCCTTTGCAGCAAATTCATTCTGTCCGTTTGGTCCAACAATGCTATCCTTCTCTGCCTGAAAAAGCAGAGTATCTGTATCATACCTCTTAGCATTTTCCTTAATCTCTTTCGTCCCCTGAATCGCTGCCGTAATCCAATTATAGTCGCCACCGCTCATCTGATAGTTCTTATTTTGTGTACAGACATGAAAAATATAATCGTATCTGGCCTTACTGGTCAGTGAACTATTTTCAAAATCATATGTTTCTTCATAATCTGAACTTCCCAATATATAAGAATCTTCCATTCCTAATAGAGAAGCTGTTTTTATAACCAGTTCTGCCGCATGATTTGGAAGGCCACCATACTCAATTTCCATCATTGGTGACGTTAGTACTGCCGCATCAAATACCGTATTATCTTCTTCCATAAAACGGGCCGCAATTCCACCACCCATGGAATGTGCATATACAAAAAGCTTCTCATTTTCCTGCAGGGATGGCTTTACTATTGTATTAATAAAAATCCCAAAATCCTTAATATATTCATCAAAGGATGCAACCGTTATTTTTGACAGATTATCTATGGCACGGTAAGAATTTCCATGCCCACGATGCTCCAATGCACTGACAGAATAACCATTTTGCAGGAAATAATAAATCACTTCATGAAACTTATAAATTGCATCTGTAAAACCATGAACAACAACTATATGACCCTTTTCATTATCTGTCATATACTGTTCATAATATATGTCTTCACCGTCGTAACCTTTGAAGAAACCGCTTACCTTATATTCATTCAAATAAGGCTCTACTATATTTTGCATTTCTTCTGCATATGTTTCTTCTGACAGGTAAAAGTCCCTGTTTTCTAATTTTGATGTATCTAATACCAGCATATTATCCGGTGGAGAGACCTTTTTCTCCGGCCAGCAGATTATAATTAGCACAGCCACCAATGTAGCACCTGCGCTGATTAGTACTTTCTTCTTTTTCTTCACAAAATGCCTCCTCATATGTTCTTACAATAAACTTATCCGTAATCATTTACGGATAAGTTTATTGTATCAAGGATATGCATTTATGTAAAATCCTTTTTCTCCATTTCTATCTTTTTTCCTTCCATGTGGTGTTTCTCCATCTGATGGCGTAGTTTTCTGTTTTCTACGGTATCAAAAATAATGGAGAAGTCATAATCCTCCGGATACAATTCTGTTGCTGCTACCTGAAGCTTAACTCTTTTATGATTAATCCAGATTTTTTTATTGGGCAACTGTACACGAAGTACTCCCTTATCATTTGTCGTTTCACATACAATACCAAGCTTCTTCTCAGGATAAATCATTACACTGTCACCAAGCTGAAAACTTAATGCCCTTGTCTGCTGCTTATTCGTTTGCTTAATCTTTTGTACTTTTGGTGCATGTGTCTTCTCAAGCTTTGTGCTCTTTACATCCTCTGTAAGCCAGTCGGCAACTTCACCATAGGCTGCCTTTGCAGCGGTTGTAAGCATATCGGCGGGCATTCCAAGTTGTTTTGCAATATGAAAAGCACAGCTTTCTCCTGCTTCACCAATAACAAGCTGATATAATGGTTTCAAGCTTTCCTTATCAAAGGTCATACGAGCATTTACAACACCCTGCTTTTTCTGTGCATACTGCTTCACTTCAGGGTAATGCGTTGTTACCAGATACAAAGCTCCACTCTTTGCAAGCTCTTCCAAAATAGCAATAGCAATTCCCATTCCCTCTGTCGGATCCGTACCGGAACCCAGTTCATCCATTATGACAAGACTGTCACTATTTACTTTTTTCAAAATATCTAATACATTTGTAATGTGTGCGGAAAATGTTGACAGATTTTCTGACAGATTCTGTCCGTCTCCGATATCACACAGGAAATTACTATTCATACAGATATCAGCTTCCTTTGCCGCTACATGAAGTCCGCACTGAGCCATCATACAGTTTAACGCAACGGTTTTAATTGCTACTGTCTTACCGCCTGTATTTGGTCCCGTTATGACAATACCATTCGTTCCATCTCCTATGGAAAATTGCAACGGTACACAGATCGTTTTCTCCATCAAAGGGTGCCTTCCATCTTTTAATACAATTCTACGTTCCGTATTAATATCAGGCTCTGTTCCTTCATAATCAAGACTAAGCTTTCCCTTAGAAAAGATATAATCCAGCTTTTCCATCATACGAATGTCCTGTTCCAATATTTCGGAAGAATCTGCTGTCATCGCAGAAAGTGTATATAGAATTCTTCTTTCTTCATTTTCTTCATCAAGCTTTAGATTCTGTAATTCCTCATAATACTTTGCAACCGCTGTCGGTTCAATAAATAAAGTATTCCCTGTGGAAGATTTATCCATGACACTGCCACTGATACGGAACTTGTATTCCTTCTTCACCGGGATGCAAATATGGCCGTTTCTCATCGTACTAAAACTGTCTGACATACATTCCTTGTTGCTGCGAATCATGGCATCTGCTTTCTCACGCATCTTATCTTCAGCTCGCATGATTGCTCCCCGTAAATCCTTTAACAAAGGGGATGCTCCATCATCCACACTTCCATTCCGTATCTGCATCGTAATCATCTGTTCGAGTTCTTCCAGTGGATTAATGTTCTCTTCATAATATGGTAAGCCTAGCTGATATGCTTTTCCACGTTCCAGATAAGCTTTCATTCTCCGGAATGACACAAGTGTCATTCCCAGTTTTTCTAACTGTAATGCTGTCAGGCACCCTCCTTTTTGGACAATAACAAGCAGTTCTCTGATTTCCTCCAGCGATGTAAGTGGTGGATTACCGCATTTTTCCAATATAATTCTTGCTTCTGTAGTATCTCGCAATCTTGCTCTAAGTTCTAACTCAGAAAGACAAGGCAGGGTTTCTTCAATTTCCTTTCTCGCCCATTCTGTTAATGCCAGCTCTTTCCAGTTTTCCTTTATTCTGTCAAATTCTAATATTTTCTCTGTCTGATTCATTTTATCATGTCCTTTCTATTTCTTAGATTACAATACCTCATTTCACAGGCATAATAAAAAGCCATGTACCATCCTTACATGCTTCGCGCACCCCAAAAGATGCATCAATGCAAAATAAAGATTCGCTACATGGCTATCTCCATTCATTTCCAATCAATAGAAAGTGTGCTCCCATTTTACGGGATAAATAGTATAAAAAAACATGACCATACAGCCATGCTTTATATACATATATGGATTCTATATACGACGCATTCGTAAGGTGGATAAAATGGGCAGACTTCACCTCTATAAAGTGCATGATTCTTTTCAACATAGCACTCTATACATGAAACAAACCCATACTGCTATTTAGTTAGCCTGTTTCTCCATTCTTACCACACGTAACATACTATATCCTCCTATTATTTCTTTTACGGTACGTGTATTAACCGCTCTACTCTTATAACATACTACAGTGTATGCAACGAGTCAACAAAAACTTAAAAAAATAAAAAATGATATTTATCATCTACAACAAAATAGTAAACACAGTATGCAATACCACAAATAAAATGGGCTGATGTGCAATATAAATCAATAGCGAATGCTGACCAAGCCATTCTATAACTTCCACCTTACTTGCTTTAAGATGCCAAAGCAGTCTTCTTCGATTACAAAACTGATAGCAATAGATTCCTGCTACATATAAGAACACCCAAGGAAACAAAGAGAAATAATCTGTTGAATAAAAACCAGGAATAGGCATTCCAAAATATGTCGTAACCAGATTACAATACCAGTAATCCGGCAGCGACAATACATTCCAGTCACCAAATCCAAGATAACCCTGATTGATATTCCTTGTCAGTATAAAGAAAATCATGCTAATGGCAAATCCTATGATTGGATTGCCTCTTTTCAGAATAGGCTCCATCGGAATCATTAACAGCATGCAGGATCCTATCAATGTAAGCACACCAAATACCACACGATTTTCCGGCATTACAATGCTTGTGAACACGGATAACAATGCTCCCACCAGAAAAACAATCCATCCACGTTTTACCTGCTTTCGTCCCAAAGCATGACAGAATCCGGATAAGAAAATAAACGTCCAACAAATACCCTGTTGCCATATAAAAGCCCCGGGGGAATGATACCACGTCCACTTCATTCCAAACAGATGCACTAAATCCCATACCATATGATAAAGAATCATATTTAAAATTGCAATGCCACGAATACCATCTAAAGTATAGTATCTTTTATCTTTTGTCCTATAAAAATTGTTCTCCATATCCATAATGCTCTACTACATAATCTATGTCCTTATCGCCACGTCCGCTTAAGCATACAAGAATAGAACCTTGTCGCATTTCTTTTGCTCTTCGCATTGCATAAGCTACTGCATGTGCGCTTTCGATTGCCGGAATGATTCCTTCGTATCTTGACAGTTTAAAGAATGCCTCCATTGCCTGTTCATCATTCACAGTCTCATATTGTACTCTTCCAAGATCATGTAAATATGCATGCTCCGGTCCTACCGACGGATAGTCTAAACCACTGGCGATGGAATAAACCGGTGCAGGTTCTCCGTTCTCATCCTTTAACATAATGCTTTCAAAGCCATGCATGACACCTTTTTCACCATATTTCATAGATGCCGCATGGTCTCCCAGCTTTTCGCCGCGTCCAAGAGGCTCTACGCCTACGATATCTACCGGATCATTTAAGAATGGAATGAACATACCGATAGAATTGCTTCCACCGCCTACACAGGCACATACTACGTCGGGATCGATTCCTGTCATTTCATGGAACTGGTCTCTTGCCTCGTATCCTACCACGGACTGGAAATCACGCACCATCAATGGAAATGGATGTGGTCCTAATGCTGAGCCAATACAGTAAATCGAATCCTTGTAATTTTTAGCATAGGATTCAAATGCAGAGTCTACTGCTTCCTTTAAGGTTTTCAGTCCGTGTGTAACAGGAACCACCTTGGCACCTAAAATCTTCATTCTTGTTACATTAGGAGCCTGCTTTGCAATATCCACTTCTCCCATATGGATCTCACATTCCAGTCCAAAATAGGCTGCTGCTGTTGCCAATGCCACACCATGCTGTCCTGCTCCTGTTTCTGCAATCAGACGTTTCTTACCCATGAACTTTGCTAACAAGCCTTCTCCCATACAGTGATTGAGCTTATGCGCTCCCGTATGATTCAAATCCTCTCTTTTTAAATAAATCTGACAATTTCCAAGCTCTCTGGAAAGTCTTTCACAGTGATAAACCGGAGTTGGTCTTCCCTGAAACTCCTTACGGATTCTACGCAATTCATTAATAAACTGTGAGGAATGGCAAATAGTCTGATATGCCTCTGTGATTTCCTCGAATGCCGGTTTTAACTCCTCCGACAAATATGCCCCTCCATAAGGTCCAAAACGACCATCTTTATCGGGATAATTCTTCAAATATGTTCTATAATCCATAAATTCCTTCTCCTTTATAGCAATCTCCTTTTCATTTTAACCGTTCTATAAAAGAAAGGCAATTACTTTCTTACGGTAATTGCCTAAATTGTCAAATTGTTGATACTAATTATGTTGTGAAGTATTATTTCATTTTTGAATCTCGTTCTTACGTATAATAACACCAAGTCGTTTATGCTGTACTGAACGGTTATTCTTTTTCTATTATATTACATTCTTGTATTTGATACATACATCCTTAAGTAAGGTATTTTTGTATATTTGCCTCTATAAGCTTAGTACTTAAAGGATGCATGGCTGATTCAAACGTTGCAATGAAATTCATCCCTGGCCAGTAATTATTCTGCATATACTTCTCAAGCTTTTCTACAGCTCCATTAGAATACACGTCATTATCCATCATTCCAAAATGCTCCCAAACAAATTCTTTTCGTGTTTTGACATTCAGACAATAAAAATCAGCATGTACTGTTCCTATACCCTGCAACCTGATTGGATATTCATATCTATATGGAATCCCCCTTCGGTACAGTGTATCAGCAATCATGATTTCTGATTTCGAACGCACTCTTTCTCCCTTTGCTGTATAATATTCAGGCATATTTTCCTTAAATCCCATATGTTCATATTCTTGCGCTTCCCAACACTTAATATACTCACCATCTGAAAGAATAATCGGGGTGATAAGCATTTTCCGGCTAATTGGAGTTTTATCGTATAACTCTTGTATTTTCTCAGGGTAATAATGACTGCATATCCATTTCATTACATCCAGTTCCTTGTATAATGCAACTAATACTTTTCGATTATAATCTTTCTGAGCCAATAAATACGCCAATTTTTTGTCAGATTTTGGAATGTATTTTCTTCTTGATTTTTTAGAATTTTCTTTATAATAATATTGTACTTTACCATTTGAAACAGAAACTCTCAAGCATCCCTCTGGTGCTTTTTCAATATTCTTTTCCAATAATTTGCAAACACTCTCCAACTCCTTTTTTCTTCTTTCTACAGTTGATATGATATTATCTTTGGTTAACTTTATGCTATCATTTATATATTCCAACATTAATCTCCTTGTATGTACTTTATTTACTTGCATGCTTTTCTTACCTTTTCTCCTTTGGACACGTAACTATGTTAATTTCTCTTTTTTCAGGTTTACGTGCCTTTCTTGCTTTTCTCTTCTTGGTGCACGTAATTTCACTTGGTTTCTCTTTTTCTTTTTCTCATTTTACGTGTCTCTTTTGCCTTTCTCTTCTTTCCGCACGTAATTTCACTTGATTTCTCCTTCTCTTTTTCTTGCTTTACGTGTCCCTTTTGCCTTCCTCTTCTTGGTACACGTAATTTCACTTGATTTCTCTTTTTCTTTTTCTCGTTTTACGTGTCTCTTTTGCCTTTTTCTTCTTTCCGCACGTAATTTCACTTAATTTCTCCTTCCCTTTCTCTCGTTTTACGTGCCTTTTTGCCTTTCTCCCTTTGAGACACGTAAATGCTCTTGATTTCTCTTTGATTCTCCTTTCTTCTCACACCACAAATGTTTATAAAATGTTCATCTTCCTGCTTATCTTAATCCTAACTATATAAATGGATTTCTAACCAGATAATCGGTTAATATTGAATAATAATATGAATACTACAGAATTGTTATAATTAGACACAATAAATCACACGCTATTCATCTCTAATATACTGTACCAGAAAATGTAGAACGATTTTCAAGAATGCCATTGCAAAAATAAATACATGCTATGCTATATCAAGGCTTCTAAATGGTGCATTTTGCATAAAAACAAGTTGTATGGTGCAGTTATTTTAGAAACGATATACTAATACACTGACCACTTGGTACTTAGAAATCGATGTATAAATATTTCCCTTACAAAATATAAAACAAAGCTGTTGTTCAGTCAATGTAAATAGGAAATATAAGTTTAAAATAATCTTAAATTATTCAGATTATTTATATCTATCCATTTTCATCAAATGAAAACTGTATGGTGATGCAAGCCAATCGCACATATACAGAACAACTAATATCGCAAAGTGATATTCTTCGATGTATTGTGTCGTGATATTATTTACGTCACACTTTTGTGACATCTTACTAGAGAAATCTTCGTTGGAACTAATTGGTTATATCAAAATTACTTCCTACGTCTCCGTCTGAATTATATGGTACTGGAGTCACATTACCAAGTTCTCCATAATTTCCTGAACCACAAGTCCAAACAGATTCATCAGTTCTGATAATCACCGTATGATTTGCTCCACCGCATACAGCCGCTACACCATCCATTGTCTTTGCCATCACCATCTGTTTTCGCCTCCCCAGCCGCCTGTATACAGTAAACCACATCGTTATGAAGTATGCCAGACCTCCAATCGCATTTGATATCGGTTCTGCAAGAAAGACTCCACTCACACCAAATCCTATTCTTGGTAAAAGAATAGTCAGAGGTGTTACAATAATAGCTTTTCGAAGCAAAGAAAAAAAGATAGCCTGCCTGGAATGTCCTAATGCGGTAAAAGTAGACTGCCCTGTAAACTGAAATGCCATAAAGAAAAAGCCAAAAAAATACAAATGTAGTGCAGAAACACCATATTCCAACATGGTAGCATCTTCTGTAAAAACTGAAATCAAAAACCTTGGTTTTTTTATGATAAATAGCCATGCTGCCACTGTATACAAGATACCAAGCAAAGCTGTAAAGCAAATGTCCTGTTTTACCCTTGTATATTCCCTTGCACCATAGTTATAGCCAAGAACCGGCTGTGAACCACTTGTCAACCCACTAACAGGTAAGGATAAGATATCACGCGCGGAATTGATTACTGTCATAATTCCAACATACAAATCTCCACCATAGATTTTCAAGGTTGCGTTACATACCACCTGTACCAGACAGTTTGTACCTTGCATGATGAATCCTGCCATTCCAAGACTCGTTATCTCTTTTGCAAGCATTGGATTTACCTTCATATATCTCTTTTTAATATGAAGCAGAACCCTCTTTCCGGTTAAGAACTTCAGCACCCATACTGCCGATACTATCTGGCTGATTACTGTTGCCAATGCGGCTCCGCTAACCCCCATATGAAAAGAGAAGATAAATAGCGGATCTAAAATCAAATTCAAAATTGCCCCGATTACAGTAGTCATCATTCCAACTCTCGGAAAGCCTTGTGCATTGATAAAACCATTTAAACCGGTAGAAAGCATGACAAACGGTGTTCCAAACAAATTCGTAAATGCTGCAATTAATGTTGTCAGAGGAAATGCACCAGCTGTGCTAAGATCAATGGAATTGCCTGAGCAACGATATTTTTCCAAACACTTCCCTTTGAAAAATCGTTTGTCATTTTTCTGCTCCTTCATCCTGAATACCATACATTGTCTTACAAATCCGTATTCCTGTCTCTGTACGGAAAATATTCTGTAAAGCAGCATGTATAGCGGATTCAGGTAAAGCATCCTCATAAAGATTCACAAGGAAATCTGCCTCCAGCAGAATACGGTAGTCCATACCCTCAACATTTTCATAAGTGTGATGATGCGCAATCAGAAAGCATATTCTTTCTATATCACTTTCTGGGAAATCAAGTTCTTTCAGTATTTCTTTGGCAGGCTTTGGTCCCTCCTGCTCCTGAAGCCTGCCATCACATCGACCATATTTTGTTTCTGCAGGATGAATGCCAATATCGTGAACAATAGCTGCTGCCTCAAGAAGTTCCTGCGTATGTACATCAAGCCCCTCACCAACTCCAATCTGTTGTGCAAAGCTATGTACCTTTATAAAATGCTGTATTCTTTTTGGATCACCACCATCAAACTCTATCATTCGTTCCATCAATTTATCTAATTTGTTCATTCGCCCAATCTCCTTTGCTATTATATATTCTTACATAATCTAAAGTAATTTTTCTTACACTCCAATATTCCTTCCTTTCGAAGCTTACCAATTTCTGTTGACATTGCACTCCTCTCAACAGACAAATAATCTGCAAGTTCCTGTCTGTCGTAAGGAATCGTAAAACTGTTGCTATTATGAAGTTTTGCCTGTGAAAGCAGATATGTCATAAGCTTTTCCCGTGTAGTACGCTTTGAAAGTATTTCCAGTTTTTGATTCAGCATCAGATTTTTTCCTGCAAGGATGCGTACCATATTATATACCAATTGATTATGAAATTGACACATATTGTTGCAGGTGGTTATGATTTTCTTACAATCCAGCATCATAATCTCACTATCTTTGGCAGCAATCACACTCACCGGTATTCTGTCGATTCCGGCGCAGGCAAAAACCTCTCCAAATAACTGCGCTGTTTCCAACGAAGCTACGATACTACGATTTCCATAATAATCCTCCCTGATAACCTGTACCGCACCTGACAAAACGATTCCAACCTTTTGTGTCAGTTCTCCCTCTGCCAATATCGTTTGATTCTTGTGGACATTCATGACATTTGCAGAGAGACATTTTAGCATCTCTGTAATATCCGATTCCTTATTCCTTTCATAAATATTTTGAAATAGTGCACATTTCTCCAAAACAGAACTATATTGCTTCATCTTTCTTCTCCATTTTGTTGGATTTACAACATATTATTTCTCTTCATTTTATTATAATAGCTATACAGAGTCAATCTTGTTAACATTATGTGTTTCCTATTATAATACAAACCAAAAAGCAATATTCGTATCTATTCAGTACCTTCATAGATACGATGCAAAAATGCATGTTAAATTGCTCCGCAATGGCATTTTTGCTTTTAAAATCATGTTCTTACGCATAAAACAGCAAGTGTTTTATGCTGTACTGAAAAGATTCCGAGAGTACATATAATCAGAAAGGAGTTTAGTATGATTCGAAAAATAATTAAAATTGATGAAGCGAAGTGTATCGGATGTGGTCTTTGTGCATCTGCGTGCCATGAAGGAGCCATTGAAATGGTGGATGGTAAAGCAAAACTGATGCGTGAAGATTACTGTGATGGTCTTGGTGACTGTCTTCCTACATGTCCTACAGGTGCCATTTCCTTTGAAGAACGTGAGGCACCTGCCTATAATGAGGTGGCAGTTTTAGCATCCAAACAGCAAAAGCAAGACAAAACCACTCCCCTTCCCTGCGGCTGCCCGGGTACACAGTCAAAATCAATTACCCACAATAACACCTGTGAATCGGAAAGTCCGGTATCCATTTCCAGCAAACTGTCACAATGGCCAGTTCAGATAAAGCTGTTACCTGTGAATGCCCCTTATTTCAAGGATGCTAATCTATTGATTGCAGCAGATTGTACCGCCTATGCATACGGTAATTTTCACAATGAATTCATCAAGAACCATATTACGCTGATTGGCTGTCCCAAGCTAGATGAAGGCGATTATACAGAAAAGCTGACACAAATCATTACAAATAATGACATCAAGAGTGTGACCATCGTGCGTATGGAGGTTCCTTGCTGTGGTGGTATCGAAAATGCTGCAAAACATGCTCTACAGGAAAGTGGTAAATTCATTCCTTGGCAGGTAATCACCATATCCACAGACGGTAAGATTTTATAAAGAAGCAAAAGAATAGCAGGCGTATCAAATCACTATTCAATACGCCTGCCACTGTTATTTAGTATACATGTTTTTTATGCTTTGCAGCTGCTGCTTCCTGATCAATCGTATGATCGGCTACATTTATCTTCTGCGTTGTTTTTTTCTTCTTTAATGGGTGCTTTGGATTCTTATCAGCCATTATCAACACTTCCCTTCTTTGATTATCCTTCTATAGCAATATACTGATTTGAAGCTACTGCCTTTGCATCTTTCTTTGGAATGGTAAGCTGCAAAATACCATTTTCAAACTTTGCGTGAACATCATTCCGGGTAATATCTTCACCTACATAGAAGCTTCTGCTTAAACTTCCTGCATAACGCTCGCGGCGAATGTATTTTCCGGTCTTCTTATCCTTTTCATCCTTATCAAGTCCTTTGGCGGCTGATATGGTAAGGTAGCCATCCTTAAGCTCTGCATTGATTTCATCCTTCTTAAAGCCCGGTAAATCAACATCTACCTCATAGCCATTCTCTGTTTCCCTTACATCCGTCTTCATCATGTTCTTGGCATTCTTGCCATACAGTGGATTCCTCTTTCCAAAGAATTCATCCTCAAATGGGAAATCCATCATCTCATCAAATAAATCTTCTCCAAAAATACTAGGTCTTAACATAAGTCATATCTCCTTTCCATAATCTTTAAAAAATGACTTTTATGTTTAGCACAATCAGAGAAATCTGACGTGTCGAGTTATAACAAAAGAATCTTGGAATTTTTCTTTTTCTTTTCCCTTTCCTTTGTTCTATATGTAATATAACACCTATTATTAGCACTGTCAATAGGTGAGTGCTAATTTTTTTAAAAAAATTGCAAAAAAAAAATGCAGCTACTAACACTACTACATTTTCTTTTTATCTTTGTCTCATCAATCCGCTCATCATACAGCCGCCTGCTGCCCCTGCATTCTTTACCAATGCAATATTATCCATTGTGATTCCCCCGATTGCGTACACAGGGATATCTATTGTATCACATACTTCTTTTAAGAATTCCAAACCTCTTGGTGGAACACCCTTTTTACAATCTGTTTCGAAAATATGTCCTGCGATGATATAGGTACAGCCAAGCTCCTTTGCTTTTCCTGCTTCTTCTACAGAATGACAGGAAACACCAAGTATCGGAAAGGCTTTCTTTTCCGCTTCTGTCATGCTAATGAGTACAGGAAATGGTACATGAATGGCTCCTGATTCCAGCTCCAGAGCTGTTCTTACAAAAGAATGCAGAATACATGGAACACCATACCTTCTGCATATATTCATAACGTCAACTGCCAGTTTCTTATACTCTTCTTCCGATAAATCCTTCTCACGAAGAATAATTCCTTTGGGAGATGTCCGGGCAATCTCCTCAATGCGAACAAGAAAATTCTTTTTGCAAAGCTTACGGTTTGTTACACATAAAATATCAGACATACAAATAATCGTTCAGCACAGGCTGCAGTCCTTCGCTTGCCATATCCTGATACATCTTCTCAAAGCTACGGCTGTCATTGATTTCAAACTGCTCATCACCGGAAGCGCTGTCGCTCTCCTTTCCGGTATATTTGCTTTCATGATCACCGATTCCGGTAGAAACGCCGGCAGATACCTTTGTTGCTGCTATTTTCACGATTCCATTACGGAACTGGGCGCTTTCACGGGAAGAAACCGTGATTCCGACAAAAGGAAGGAAAATACGATACGCGCAGATAATCTGGCAAAGCTGTTTCTCATGCACATCAAGCGGATTAATCTTATCATTATTGATAATTGGTCTTAATCGCGGACAGGAAAGGGACATCTCTGCCTGTGGATACTTTCTTTGCAGATAATATACATGCAATGCACTTGCCAGAGCATCCTTCCTGAAATCAGCAAGTCCAAGCAATGCCGAAAAGGCAACCCCTCTCATTCCACCTCTTAAAGCTCTTTCCTGTGCATCAAACCGGTATGGCCATACACGCTTATGCCCCATCAGATGAAGTGTTTCATACTTATCTGCATCATAAGTCTCCTGGAAAACGGTAACATAGTCTGCTCCACATTCGTGCAGGTAACGGTAATCCTCTGTATTTACCGGATAAATCTCCAAACCGACCATTCTGAAATATTTACGTGCCAACTTACAGGCTTCGCCAATATAATGAATGTCGCTCATCGAATGGCTTTCACCTGTAAGAATCAGTATTTCTTCCATTCCGGAATCTGCAATTACCTTCATTTCGTGCTCTATCTGTTCATATGTCAGTTTCATACGATTGATATGATTGTAACAGTTAAAACCGCAATACACACAATAATTCTCACAGTAATTAGCAATATATAATGGTGTAAACAAATACACCGTATTACCAAAGTGCTTCCTCGTTTCTATTCTTGCCTTTTGTGCCATCTGCTCCAAAAACGTTTCTGCCGCCGGAGAAAGCAAAGCTTTGAAGTCCTCTATCGTACAAATCTCATGCTCCAATGCTGCCTTCACATCTGCCGCCGTATACTGTGAATAATCAAATGCTTTCATTTGAGAAATCACCTTCTCGCAAATATCAGACTCTATCTGCTCCATTCCCGGCAGATATTCCATATGATTTTTTCTGGAAGAAGGGTCATTTTCCAATCTATGTTTTTTCTCCTTCGCTTGTGCTGAAAGATACTCTGAATCAACAAAATACTGATTTTCCATTTTTATTACCGTGCCTTTCTATCAAGCTGCAACTTAAAAATTAATCATGCAAAAATCCCGTAAGCGGATCGGATGCTGATGCGCCTCTTACAAGAACACGTCCGAGTCCTGAAAGATATGCCTTTCTTCCGGCTTCAATTGCCTGACGGAAAGCTGCTGCCATCAAAGGTAAATCTCCGGCAGTTGCAAGAGCAGTATTTGCCATAATCGCCGCTGCACCCATTTCCATCGCCTCACATGCCTGTGAAGGTCTTCCGATACCTGCATCCACAATAATCGGAAGGTCAATTTCCTGTATCAGAATCTGAATAAAATCACGTGTCGCCAATCCTTTATTAGAACCTATCGGAGCAGCAAGCGGCATAACTGCTGCTGCACCTGCATTTACAAGGTCTCTTGCAACATTTAAATCAGGATACATATAAGGCATGACAACAAAGCCTTCCTTTGCAAGAATTTCTGTTGCTTTAATCGTTTCTGCATTGTCCGGTAACAGATATTTTGAATCACGCATAATCTCAATTTTCACAAAATTACCACACCCCAGCTCCCTTGCAAGGCGGGCAATACGGACTGCTTCTTCGGCATTTCTTGCACCGGAGGTATTCGGAAGCAGGGTTACTCCCTTGGGAATATAATCCAATATATTCTCCTGTTCTTTCGTATTGGCACGTCTGACCGCCAACGTAATAATCTCTGCTCCTGCGTCTTTTACCGCAGCTTCTATCAGATTCAGGGAATATTTACCTGAACCAAGAATAAATCTTGAGTGAAATTCATGTCCACCTATCACTAATTTGTCTTCTGTCTGCATCCTAAAACCATTCCTTTCCTTCCCAATCATTAGTCCTCGTTGCTCATTGGATGAACACAGAGTAACTAAGGTTCATACTCTTCCATTAATATCCGAAGCACCATATGTGCCTGATGTGCTGCACATACCATGACCCGCGTAGAAACAAGTCCTATACCATCTGCGATATCACTTACTCCATCACCACATAAATAAAAGTGCTTTGTCAGCTTACGTGTTTTAATGGAATTAGCTGATTCAAAAC
>JALEWA010000097.1 GCA_022788085.1 Lachnospiraceae bacterium | reverse complement strand
TGGAATGCATCTAATACCATCTTTGCTTCTTCATCGCCGGAAGTTGCTCTCTGAGTAACAGTACGGGCATCGTTTGTACCAAGGTAAGCATTGAAACCACCATTTCCAACTAACTTCTTGTATACTTCCTTTTCAGAATATTCTCCGGAGAAGCACATCTTAACAAGAGCACCAACAGGTACGCCGCCTGCTCTCTCAGGAGAGAATGCACCATCACCATCTAATGCATTGAATACATCGATAACCTTGCCGTTCTTATGAGCACCAACAGATACGCCACCACCCATATGAACAACAATTAAGTTCAGGTCTTCATACTTTTTGCCACATTCCTTAGCATATCTCTTGGCTACAGCCTTCTGGTTTAAAGCATGGAATACGCTGACTCTTGGAAGCTCAGGGACACCGGAATATCTTGCAACAGGCTCTAATTCATCAACAACAACAGGGTCAACGATAAAGGAAGGAACACCTAATTCATCTCCGATTTCTCTTGCAAGGATACCGCCAAGATTAGATGCATGCTGTCCCTGTTTTCCGATGCGAAGATCTTCCAATAAAGCATCTGTTACACGATAGGTACCTCCTGGAATTGGCTTTAACATACCACCACGACCTACGATGACGCTAAGCTCCTTCATATCAAAGTTCTTTTCCTTTAAGATATCAAGGATAACGTTCTTTCTAAAATCCTTCTGATCAACGATGGAAGCGTACTGGGCGATTTCTTCGGTAGAATGTCTTAAGGTTTCCTCAAATAATAAGGTTTCATCTTCGAATACACCGATTTTGGTGGAAGTGGAACCTGGATTGATAATCAATGATTTGTATGACATAATTTCATCCTCCTTGAGATTGATATATTAGTTCTTTTTCATCTCTTCTGCCACAACAGCCGCAAGAGCGATAGAGTAAAGCTTTGTTTCACAGGTATCAGATCTGGAAGTTAAGATAACAGGAGCTTCTGTACCTGTTAAGATATTACCATTCTTAACTTCACACAAGTGTGTCAGAGTCTTATAAACTAAGTTGCCTGCGTGAATATCAGGGAAGAGAAGAACATCTGCATCACCGGCAATCTTACGGTCTGTACCACCCTTGTGAGTAGCTGCTTCTTCGTCAATTGCCATATCCATGGAAAGAGGTCCGTCTACGATACATCCGGTAATCTTGCCTTCCTCGTTCATCTTTGTTAATTCAGCAGCATCTACCGTACAAGGCATTTTAGGGTTTACAACCTCGACTGCTGCAAGAGGAGCAACCTTAGGATTTGGAATACCACATGCATGACAAACCTTTACCGTATTGTCAATGATAGCAACCTTGTCCTCTAAAGTAGGATATGTCATAAATGCAACGTCAGTTAAGAATAAAAGACGGTTCATGCCCTTTACTTCAAATACACATACATGAGATAAAGGCTTACCGGTACGAAGACCAACTTCCTTATCAAGAACGCGCTTTAAGAAATTCTTGGTATCAATAAGTCCCTTCATATACATATCAGCCTGACCGTTATGAACAAGACTGACTGCCTTTAATGCAGCCTGAACATCATCCGGCTCGTTTACGATTTCAAAACCATCTAAGCTCATATTGATAGAAGCAGCAACTTCCTTAATCTTAGCTTCGTCACCAACCAAAATGGCATCAGCAATATTTTGCTCCTTTGCAGCTAAAACAGCCTCTAATACAGGAGCATCCTGTGCAACTGCAACTGCTACCTTCTTCTTACTGCATGTAGATACCTTTTTAAGTAAATCATCAAAACCTTTACTCATTTGAAACACCTCGTTATTTTTTATTTAAATTAAGTTATTACGTAACAAGGTAAATAACATTTCCATCATTTACCCACTTGTTAAAATAATAACACTTTGAAGGAGTAAGGTCAAGGAAAGTGGAAAAATAAAAATTCGTTAACAACCTACATAAAATGTTAACTTCTAAAAGATTGAATTTATATAGTAAATCTGTTACAATATGATTTAGTTTTTTTAAAGACATTATGTAACTGTCTTATTCATGAAAAATGAAATGGCAGAAAAAGCTATGAATGATTGGAGTCAGAAATGAATATTATCAATAAAATGTTCGGCACACATAGTGAGCGTGAGTTAAAGAGAATCGAACCAATAGTAAAGAAAATAGAGAGCTATCGGGATACGATGGGACAGCTTTCCGATGAAGAGCTTCGTGGCAAGACCACGGAATTCAAGAAACGGGTTGCAGATGGAGAATCCTTAGACAGTATTTTACCTGAAGCATATGCAGTAGTAAGGGAAGCTGCCAAGCGAGTATTAAATCAGGAGCATTATCGTGTGCAGTTAATCGGTGGTATCATTCTTCATCAGGGACGTATCGCTGAGATGAGAACAGGTGAAGGTAAGACACAGACAGCACTGTTACCGGCATATTTGAATGCTTTGGAAGGAAAGGGTGTACATGTTGTAACCGTAAATGATTATCTGGCAAAGCGAGATGCTGACTGGATGGGACAGGTACACAGATTCTTAGGTCTTACCGTTGGTGTTGTTTTAAATGACATGAAGCCGGAGGAACGTAGAGAGGCTTATAATTGTGATATTACGTATGTAACGAATAATGAATTAGGCTTTGATTACTTAAGAGATAACATGGTTATCTATAAGGAACAGCTTGTTTTAAGAGATTTGAATTATGCCTTAATCGATGAGGTTGACTCTGTATTAATTGATGAGGCGAGAACTCCGCTTATTATTTCCGGCCAGAGTGGTAAATCTACCAAGCTTTACGAAGTATGCGATATTCTGGCAAGACAGATGAAGCGTGGTGATGACATAGAGGATATGTCTAAGATGGATGTCCTTATGGGCGTTGTCCAGGAAGAAAATGGAGACTTTGTTGTTAACGAAAAGGATAAGGTGCTTAATCTGACAGCAGAAGGTGTGGCAAAGGTAGAAAAGTTCTTCCAGATTGAAAACCTTGCAGATCCTGAAAATCTTGAAATTCAGCATAATATTATCCTTGCATTGCGTGCCCATAATCTGATGTTCCGTGATAAGGATTACGTTGTTAAGGACGATCAGGTCATGATCGTTGACGAATTCACAGGTCGTATCATGCCGGGACGTCGTTATTCTGACGGTTTGCATCAGGCAATCGAAGCAAAGGAGCATGTAAAGGTTAAGCGTGAGAGCAAGACACTTGCAACGATTACTTTCCAGAATTTTTTTAATAAGTATGCAAAGAAGGCAGGTATGACAGGTACTGCTCTTACAGAAGAAAAGGAATTCCGTGATATTTATGGAATGGACGTAGTAGAAGTTCCGACCAACCGTCCGATTGCAAGAAAAGATTTACAGGATAGCGTATACAAGACTAGAAAAGAGAAGTTAAAAGCAATTGTGGATGCCGTAGAGGCTGCACATAGCACAGGACAGCCTGTACTTGTTGGTACGATCACCATTGAAGCATCTGAGGAATTGAGCGGCATGCTTAAGAAAAGAGGAATTGCGCATAAAGTATTAAATGCGAAGTTCCATGAGCTGGAAGCAGAAATTGTTGCAGATGCAGGTCAGCATGGTGCAGTAACGATTGCCACCAATATGGCTGGTCGTGGTACGGATATTAAGCTTGATGAACAGGCAAGGGCAGCAGGCGGTCTTATGATTATTGGTACAGAAAGACATGAGTCAAGACGTATTGATAATCAGTTAAGAGGACGTTCCGGTCGTCAGGGAGACCCGGGTGTGTCTAAGTTCTATATTTCTTTGGAAGATGATTTGATGCGTTTATTCGGTTCAGAGCGTCTGATTAATATGTTCAATACGCTTGGTATTCCGGAAGGACAAGAAATTGAGCATAAGATGCTGACAAGTGCCATTGAAAATGCCCAGAAGAAGATAGAAGGAAATAACTTTGGTATCAGAAAGAATCTGTTAGAGTATGACCAGGTTATGAATGAGCAAAGAGAAATCATATATGAAGAGCGTCGTCGTGTATTAAATGGAGAAAGCATGCGTGATGCAATTTATAAGATGATAACGGATATTGTGGAAAGTGCAGTAGATACAGCAATCAATGATGACTTAGATCCGGAAGAGTGGAACCTGAATGAGTTGAATTCACTCCTGTTACCAACCGTTCCAATTATGCCGGTTGTCTTGAACAGAATTACCAAGAAAACAAAAAACGGTTTGAAGCATCAGCTCAAGGAAGAGGCTGTTAAGCTCTATGAGAGTAAGGAAGCAGAATTCCCGGAACCGGAAGCTATCCGTGAAATCGAACGAGTTATTCTTCTTAAGGTAATTGACCGAAAGTGGATGGATCATATTGATGATATGGATCAGTTACGCCAGGGTATTGGATTACAGGCGTATGCACAGAGAAATCCATTGGTAGAGTATAAGATGAGTGGTTATGATATGTTTGATGCCATGACCGCTAACATTAAGGAAGACACAGTGAGACTTCTGCTGCATGTTAAGGTAGAGCAGAAGGTAGAAAGAGAAGAGGTTGCGAAAGTAACCGGAACAAATAAGGACGAAACAGCACAGAAGACTCCGATTGTGAAGAAAGAAGCTAAAGTGTATCCGAATGACCCTTGTCCATGTGGAAGCGGCAAGAAATACAAACAGTGCTGTGGAAGAAATTCATAAGGTTAATGAAAACTGCAAGCGTATCTGCTTGCAGTTTTAAATCATAATAAAGGTGGTGAACGCAATGGTAGAACTCGACCAGATGAAACAAGAGTTACAAACATACGAAAGTCCATTAGCGGAAGTGAGGGATTCACTTTGACCTTGTAAGTAAGGAAAAGAGAATCGAAGAATTAGAACGTGAGATGGAGGCACCGAACTTCTGGGATGATCCTGAGCGATCTAATCGTCTCATGAAAGAACTTAAGACACTAAAGGGAACGGTAGAACAGGGAAACCATTTAAAAACACAATATGAGGATATTGAAACTCTAATTGAAATGGGATATGAGGCAGATGATCCGGAAATGGTTCCGGAAATCAGACAAGAGCTGGATGCTTTTATCGAAGAATTCGAGACACTAAGAATCAGCACGTTATTATCTGAGGAATATGATAAGTGTAATGCCATTTTAAAGCTGAATGCAGGAGCAGGCGGAACAGAAAGCTGCGACTGGGCCAATATGCTTTACCGCATGTACACACGATGGGCAGAAAAGAAGGGTTTTACGATTGAAGTATTGGATTTCCTGGATGGTGACGAAGCCGGTATTAAGTCCATTACCTTCCAGGTCAATGGAGAAAATGCATATGGTTACCTAAAGTCTGAAAAGGGCGTACACCGTCTTGTCAGAATATCGCCATTCAATGCACAGGGAAAGCGTCAGACTTCCTTTGTATCTTTGGATGTTATGCCGGATATTGAAGAGGATCTGGATGTAGATATCAATGAAGATGATTTACGAATTGACACTTACCGAAGCAGTGGAGCAGGTGGACAGCATATCAATAAGACATCATCGGCTATTCGAATCACCCATATTCCAACCGGTATTGTGGTGCAGTGCCAGAATGAACGTTCTCAGTTCCAGAATAAGGATAAAGCAATGCAGATGTTGAAGGCCAAGCTCTATCTTTTGAAGAAAGAAGCTAATGCCGAAAAACTGTCTGATATTCGTGGAGAAGTAAAGGAAATCGGTTGGGGTAATCAGATTCGCTCCTATGTCATGCAGCCGTATACCATGGTAAAAGACCACAGAACCGGCTTTGAATCCGGTAATGTAGACTCCGTTATGGATGGCGGACTTGATGGTTTTATCAATGCTTACTTAAAGTGGAAGAGTGTCGGTGGAAAACCGGTAGAAGAAGTATAATATAAAGGAGTGTGAAAAATAATTTTGCAATTTTTCACACTCCTTTTATATTACTGCTGCATCTGTCGGTTCCGGCAAGCCATAATATCCAGATAAAAATTAGTACAGGTAACATTCATGTAAGGAATCACCCACAGCATTGCGATACCGCAGGTTAATAAGCTAAGAAACATAATAGGCAGGAAGCTTAACTGCAATAACAGATAGCGAATGCAATTACCCTTCATGATTTCAAAACTCTTTTTAAATAATTCCATAACAGTCAGATTTGGAAAATCCAGCATCAGAAAGAACATTGGAAAAATAACAAGTGTGGCAACGAGATAGACAATCGTTCCAAGCAAGGTAGTTAAGCTTGTCAGCATCAGGGTTTTATAGTCATAAACATCGGTAGCTGTCCACATGACGATATCGGAAGGTATCATACAAAGCGTATTGATCAGGGCAAATACAAATTCAATCTTAATAGCTTTATCAGGACTATGCTTAAAACCGTAGAATAAATCAGAAATCTGGCAGGGCATATTGCAGGCAACATGCAGAAAAATCAGAGAAGCTCCAACCTCCAGGACTCCCGCAAATAATTGAATGATAAAGGTTACGACATAATATAGAATATTACTTACCATATCTGTTCCCGGAAAAAGCATGACACCTATTGAAGTTGCAAAAAGAACAATCAGCTCCTGTAATAAAAGTGCTCCAATCAATACAGACAGTTTGCCGTTCATCTGATATCTGGCAAGTGCTTTGAGTTCCGCAAAGGATTTATATACTGGCATAGAATTATCTCACTTTCTTATATAATTACATTAGTTTAGCACTTTTACGCAGATAAAACAATTCTTTCTTGAATGGTGGGTGGAGATTTGATAAAATCAAAGGTATTGGAACAAGGAAAGGATGTAACGAATGGATATCATACAGAAACTGAAAGAAGAATTAAATGTAGAAAGATGGCAGGTAGAAGCTGCCGTAAAGTTAATAGATGAAGGAAATACCATCCCATTCATCTCCAGATATCGTAAAGAGGTGACAGGCTCCCTTAATGACGAGGTGTTAAGAAATCTTTATGAGAGACTTACCTATCTTCGCAATCTGGAAGAGAAAAAGGAACAGGTATTAAGCAGCATTGAAGAACAAGGTATGCTGACCGAGGAGTTAAAAGCAAAGATTGTGGCAGCAGAAACCATGGTCGTTGTAGAGGATTTATACCGTCCTTACAGACCAAAGAGAAAGACAAGAGCAAGTGTTGCAAAGGAAAAGGGCCTGGATGGACTGGCAGAAATCATTTTGGCACAGGAAACTACCAAATCCTTACTGGAAGAGGCAGAAAGCTATGTCAGCGAAGAAAAGGAAGTAAAGAATGTGAAGGAAGCCTTGCAGGGGGCTATGGATATCATTGCGGAAATGATTTCCGATAATGCAGACTACAGGGCATATATCCGTGAAGCAACTTTTGAAGAAGGCAAGCTCATCAGCCAGGCAAAGGATGAAAAGGCAGAAAGCGTCTATGAGATGTATTATGCTTATGAAGAGCCTGTAAGCAAGGTGGCAGGTCATAGAGTACTTGCAATCAACCGTGGTGAGAATGAAAAGGTTCTTACAGTAAAGATAGAAGCACCGGAAGAAAGAATCCTTCGTTTCCTTGAGAAAAAGATTATCACAAAGGAGAACGAGAACACGACACCTGCATTGCAAACGACGATTCAGGACAGTTATCAGCGTCTCATTGCTCCGGCTATTGAAAGAGAAATCAGAAATGAATTAACTGAAAAGGCAGAAGATGGAGCCATTACCGTATTTGGTAAGAACTTAGAGCAGCTTCTGATGCAACCTCCAATTGCAGGAAAGGTTGTTTTAGGCTGGGACCCTGCATTCAGAACAGGTTGCAAGCTTGCCGTTGTCGATGAGACAGGAAAGGTTCTCGATACGAAGGTAATCTACCCAACTGCACCACAGAATAAGGTAGAAGAGGCAAAGGCAGAATTAAAGAAACTGATTAAGAAGTAT
>JALEWA010000072.1 GCA_022788085.1 Lachnospiraceae bacterium | reverse complement strand
TGGTTCTACTAAGAACGGTAGAGATTCCGAATCCAAGAGATTAGGTGCAAAAAGAGCAGACGGTCAGTTCGTAAAGGCAGGCAACATTTTATATAGACAGCGTGGAACAAAGATTCATCCCGGTGTTAATGTTGGTATCGGTGGAGATGATACATTATTCGCATTAGTTGATGGTGTACTCAGATTCGAGAGAAAAGGAAGAGATAAGAAACAGGCTTCCGTTTATCCTGTAGAGGAGAAATAAGACTTTTTAAGTTTTATCCTATAGTTACGAATGCATTAAGGCTTCAGGTACACCTGAAGCCTTTTCATATAACACTCAATTAGAAAGGGTAAATTTATGTTTGCAGATAGAGCCAAAATATATGTACGAAGTGGTAAAGGCGGCGACGGTCATGTTTCCTTCCGAAGAGAAAAATATGTTCCTAACGGTGGTCCTGATGGTGGCGATGGCGGTCATGGTGGAAGTGTAATCTTTGAAGTGGACGAAGGTCTTAATACCCTCACAGACTTCAGACATATCAGAAAGTATTGTGCCCAGGATGGTGAAAATGGTGGCAAGAAAAACTGTCGTGGAAAGAATGGCGAAGATATTATCATTAAGATTCCACAGGGAACTGTTATCAAGGAATTAGAATCCGGTAAAATTATTGCTGATATGTCAGGTGATAATCGTAGACAAGTAATTTTAACTGGAGGCAAAGGTGGTAACGGTAATCAGCATTATGCTACAGCAACCATGCAAGCTCCTAAATATGCACAACCAGGACAGCCTGCCAAAGAGCTTAACCTTTTCCTTGAATTAAAGGTTATTGCAGATGTTGGACTTGTTGGATTTCCTAATGTAGGAAAATCAACCTTATTGTCACGAGTTACTAATGCAAGACCTAAGATTGCAAATTATCACTTCACTACCTTAAATCCACATCTTGGTGTAGTAGATTTAGATGGTAGTAAAGGTTTTGTAATTGCTGATATTCCCGGATTAATAGAAGGTGCTTCAGAAGGTGTAGGTCTTGGTCATGAGTTCTTAAGGCATATCGAAAGAACAAAGGTATTAATTCATCTTGTAGATGCTGCCTCTACAGAAGGTCGTGATCCGGTAGAGGATATCTATACTATTAACAAGGAATTGAAAGCATATAATGAAGACATTGCCAAACGTCCACAGGTTATTGCTGCGAATAAAGTGGATGCCATTTTCGATGATGGAAGTGGTGTTGATCCTGTCCAAAGGATTCGTGATGAATTTGAGCCTAAGGGCATAAAAGTATTTCCTATTTCTGCTGTTTCCGGTGAAGGTATGAAGGAATTACTTTATTATGTCAGTGAACTTCTTACTGAAATCAATGAACCACCAACCGTATTTGAACCGGAATTCAATCCTGATCTTGAAATAGTAACCGGCGATGAACCATATACTGTTGAGTATAATGCCAAAGAGAATGAATATGTTGTGGAAGGTCCCAGAATTGAAAAAATGCTTGGATATACGAATCTGGAATCAGAAAAAGGATTCAAATTTTTCCAAAGCTTCCTAAAGGACAATGGCATTCTCGACGAATTGGAAGCATTAGGAATTCAAGAGGGCGATACTGTTCGTATGTATGGACTTGCCTTCAATTATTATAAATAGAACAAAACACGGAGGAAATGTATATGACAAGCAAGCAAAGAGCTTATTTAAAAGGACTTGCCATGAACCTTGAACCAGTATTCCAGATTGGGAAATCATCTGTAACACCGGAAAATATTGAGGCGATTGCAGAAACCTTTAACACTAGAGAATTAGTAAAAATTGCAGTTCTTAAGAATTGCATTGACGATCCAAAAGAAATTGCTAATGTTGTTGCAGAACGGACACGTTCACAGGTTGTTCAGGTTATCGGTAAAAAGTTTGTATTATATAAGCCATTTAAAGAGAATCCAAAGATTATTTTACCAAAATAAATGGAGGCAGCGATGAAACAGACAACAAAGATTGGAATTATGGGTGGAACCTTCAATCCAATCCATAATGGTCATATAGCCCTTGCTAATGCCGCATATAAAGAATTCTCCCTTGATAAGATTCTATTTATGCCAAGTGGTAAATCTTATATGAAGCAACATGTTTTAGACGATGCGAAACGTGTTATCATGGTTCAAAAAGCAATTGAAGCTATTCCATATTTTGAATTGTCTACCCTAGAAGTTGAAAGATCTGGTAACACCTATACAAGTGAGACCTTACAACAATTAACCCAGCAGAATCCGGAAGTTCACTATTACTTTATCATGGGAGCAGATTCCTTATTTCATATAGAAACATGGAAAAATCCGGATATTATTTTTTCTTTGTCTACAATCATATGCATGATTAGGGATGACTATGATTTAGATGACATTAAAAAGAAAGGAAATGAGTTAGCGCAAAATGGCGCTCATATTCTATATCTTGATGTACCTAAGATTTCAATTTCCTCCACTGATATCAGAGAGCGTATAAAACGGCGTGAATCCATTTCTGATTTAGTGCCCGAAAAAGTAGAAGAATATATTGTACAGGAGCATTTATATGAAGAAGATTAAGAAATATCTAAAGAAGCACCTGACAAAGGAGCGTTATCAGCATACTCTGGGAGTTGCATATACAGCTACTGCAATGGCAATGAAGTACAATCCCGATACGACAAACTCTGACTTCATTAGAAAAGCTGAGCTTGCAGGACTATTGCATGATTGTGCTAAAAATATGGATAATAATAAGAAAATACGTATATGCGATAAAAACAATATTCCATACTCTGATTTTGAAGCACAAAATACCTATTTATTGCACGGAAAAGTTGGGGCCTTCATCGCCAAGACAAAGTTCCATGTTCAGGATGAGGATATTTTGAATGCTATCATTTGGCATACAACAGGAAGACCCGGAATGTCTACCTTAGAAAAAATAATATTTATTGCTGATTATATAGAACCATCAAGAAAACCAATTCCTGATTTAGATTATATTAGAAAACTTGCATTTGAAGATTTGGATAAAACAATGGAAACCATTCTTGTAAATACCATAAACTATCTTCAAAAAAATAATAAGCCCTTCGATTCTATGACACTAAAAACCTATGACAGCTACAAACATGAATAATACTGGAAATGAGGCATGCAATATGAGTATAGAAAAGAATATTAAGACCGTTATAGATGCATTAGAAGATAAGAAAGCAGAAAATATCAAAATTATCAATATAGGAAATATTTCTTCTGTTGCTGATTACTTCATTATTACAAATGGTAACAATAAAAGCCAAGTACAAGCTTTAGCTGATAATGTTGCTGAAAAGCTTGCACATGAAGGAATTCATGCAAAGCAAACAGAAGGCTATAATAGCGCTAACTGGATATTAATGGATTATACGGATTTCGTTATTCATATCTTTGATAAAGAAAGCCGTCCTTTCTATGATTTGGAACGAATCTGGCGTGACGGAACAGCAGTAGAAGTAAGTGAATTTCATAATTAGTTTTTAACTGAGAATTTGTTTCATAGTTAAATATAAATGAAAAAACAGGCAAATTTGTAATTTGTTGTAACGGTACATAACCTTGTAGGTCGTCGTTAAAACAATAAATATCTAAAACAAATTTGCCTGTTTTTATATACTTTTTCAGTGAATGTATATTATGTAATATTTCACATCTGAATATCTATATCTATTTCTACTTATATAGGTTGCACTCACCATACTTATCGGTATAAGCGAAAAACTCCATAAACCTTACCAAGAATATCTACATGATCAACAATAATTGGATCCATTGTATCATTTTCCGGTTGTAGTCTGTAATGACCATTTTCTTTATAATATGTTTTTACAGTAGCAGAGTCGTCTACTAACGCAACAACAGTATCGCCATTTTCAGCAGTATTACAACACTGGACAAAAATTTGATCACCATTAAAAATACCAACATTAATCATGCTGTCTCCTTTTACCTTAAGTACAAAGGATTCTCCGCCAGGAACTATCTCTGCCGGAATAGGAAAATACCCTTCGATGTTTTGTTCGGCCAAAATTGGCTGTCCTGCTGCAACCGTACCTACAATAGGAATACTGGCCATTTCATGTCGTACCATTTGAAAACTATCATCCATAATTTCAATTGCACGAGGCTTTGTAGGATCTCTTCTTATATATCCATTCTTCTCAAGAGTTTCCAGATGTGAATGAACAGATGAAGTTGATTTCAAATGAACTGCTTCGCATATTTCACGAACAGCAGGTGGGTAACCCTTTTTTAATATTTCATCCTTTATATATTCTAAAATTTCTTTCTGCTTCGCAGTAATTTTTCCATTTGCCATACATAGTTCCTCCTTTTTAATATCATCATAGCACAATATATCAGCAAAAGCAAACATATATTCCAAATATTTGTTCGTATTTTTTATCTTAATCTATTGACATACAAACAATTGTTCTGTATAATCGTTTTACAAACAGTTGTTCGGAATACCTGTTCGCAATAATTGACAGTATTTACAAAAGAGGAGGATATTATCATGATGGAAAACACTTATTATATTCGTTCAAGAGCTAAACGAATGAAACGCCAAAAGCAGGTTAGAAAAAATATTATATTACTTCTTTTATCTACAATTGTAATTTCAGCATTTATGGTATTCTTCGCATCTATGTCAATTCAGGCAAGCGATATGGATCACAAAGTTTCTTATAAATATTATAAAAGTATCATGATTTCTCAAGGCGATACCTTGTGGTCTATTGCAGAAGAAAACATGGATGAGCATTACAGTACTACACGAGAATATATCGATGAAGTTAAGCGTATGAACTCTTTAACTTCTGATCAAATACAAAGTGGAAGTTACCTTATCATTCCATATTTTTCTACAGAATATAAGATTAACGATATATAATAAAAACATAGAAAATGAATTAAATATCTCTATAAGTTATCACGTTCATTTTCTATGTTTATTTAATTTTCGTATTTTATAGTTTTTATTATGGTTCACGCAATTTGACTGCATTAGCAGCTTTACGCCGGCGTTCTTCTTCAATAGCAGCGTAATGCTTTCTTGTGGTATTTACATCCTTATGTCCTAGTACATCTGCAACCAGGTAAATATCACCTGTCTCACGATAAAGTGATGTACCATAGGTACTTCTAAGCTTATGTGGTGTTATTTTTTTCAAATTTGTTACAAGAGACGAATATTTTTTAACGAGTTTTTCTACTGCACGAACAGAAATTCTTTTATTTTGCAAGGATAAAAATAACGCATTCTCATGTCCTTCTGCTGGCATAATATGATTGCGTTGCTCTAAGTAATCATATAAAGCTGTTTCAACTTCATCGCCAAAATAAATAACTGCTTCATAGCCACCTTTCCTACGTATCTTAATCCCATTGTTTTTGAAATCGATATCCTGCAAATCAATTCCAACACACTCGGATACTCGCATACCTGTACCAAGTAGAAGAGTAAGAAGCGCAACATCTCTTATTTTTGTTTTTTCGTGATAATGTAATTGCTGTTTTGTCAATTTTGCACCGGATTCAACTGTATCAAGTAAAATAGCTACTTCATCTGCATCTAACCTTACAATTTCTTTTTCATGCAGCTTTGGCATTGGCACTAATGCGGCCGGATTCTTTTCAATGAGTTCGTTTCGATAAAAATAATTATAAAAACTCCTTAATGATGCTAATTTCCTTGATTTTCCTCGCTCATCATTCATATATTCTTTTCCGTCTTTTATATAATATGAGCAATATTCCAAATATTCCTCAATATCAAGCCTTGTAATTTGATCCAACATTTCCAGTGGATATTCTTCAATCTTCATCTTTTTAAAAACAGGATTATTTTCATGCATATATTCAAAAAACACCCTTAAATCATATGCATAAGCAATTCTTGTCCTTGATGAAATATATTCCTGCATTCCTCTAAAATACTGTGCACAAAATGGTGGAAGAGTAGCTAAAAGTTCTCTCAAATGTAAAATATTCTTTTTGTTCTGCTCCTCGTGATAATTTATTTTATTTTCCAATATAATTTTCCCATCCTTTCATATCACTACGCAATATAGCTGTAAACATTCTTTCCTTAACACCCGGATTTTCACGATTCAACTGTGCTAATAATTGTTTTACATACTCACGTCTTGTATTCCCATCAGCTGGACATGGACTCTTAACAACTGGAATTTCATATTTATTTACAAACCCAATAACATCAGCTTCATTAACATACATTAGAGGTCTAATCACAGTTAAATCCATTCTGTCTAAATATGTAACTGGTGAGAATGTGTGGAAGCGCCCTTCATAAATTAAAGACATTAACATAGTGATAACAACATCATCTTTATGATGGGCATACGCAATCTTATTACATCCTAATGATTTCATTGCTTCATTTAAAGCACCTTTTCTCATTTTAGAACATAGAGAACAAGGATTCTCTTCCTTTCTATCTTCAAAAATAATTTTGCCTATATCAGTTTTTACAATATTATATGGAACTTCTAATTCCTCACATAATGAAATAATTTTATCAAGATTTAGATTCTGAAATCCCAAATCTACTGTAACAGCGTATAATGTAAATTTTTTTGGATAGAATCTTTTTAAACCATTTAATGCGTATAATAGAGCAAGACTGTCTTTTCCTCCTGATATCCCTACTGCGATTTTATCACCTTCCTCAATCATCTGGAAGTCATCAATAGCTCTTCGAACATAACTCATTAGTTGCTGTAACTTCATTGTAAAATCATACCTTTCTTAAACATAAATTAAATTTTACACAATAACGGTGGAAGTCCACTTTGATTATGATATAATAAAGAAAAGGAAATATTTATTGTTTTGTACTAATTATATATAATATACAACATATTACTATCATTTCCAAATCTATTTTATACTAAATTATCATTTATTCCAATAAGATAGGAGAGTACATTTATTTATGAAAAGGAACAAAAATCATATTCGTTGGGGGATTACAGCCTTTCTTGTTATTCTGGCAAGTCTTCTTTCATACTATATTATGTTTCACCTTGATAATTTTAAAGGGACTTTAAATAAACTAATTGTTATTTTAATGCCTATCATTGATGGTCTGATTCTTGCATACCTATTAACTCCCCTTGTAACTAATTTTGAGAAAAAATTAGTTCAACCATTTTTTAAACTCTTTCATTTAAAAATAAATGCAAAGCATGAGAGAATGTGTTCCATATTAATAACTATACTTGTTGTATATGCTGCTTTTTATGGTTTCTTTTCAATGGTTATTCCTCAAATCTCTTCGAGTATTATAACCATTATTGAGCAATTTCCAAATTATGTAGACACATTAACAATATGGATATCAAAAATACTGAATGATAATCCTGATATTGCATCTTTCCTAACAGGTTTAATCAATAAATATTCTTTTGATCTTGAGACCATGTTTAATACAAAAATAATACCTCAAATAAATAATGTTATTATGACGATTTCACTTAGCGTATATTCTATTTTTAAAGAATTATGGAATCTCATTATTGGATTTATTATTTCTATTTATTTACTTGGTAGCAAAGAAAAATTTGCTGCCCAAGCAAAGAAAATTGTATATGCATTCTTCCCATTAGAAGCATCCAACCGCTTTATTAGTAATGTAAGATTTGCAAATAAAACTTTTTTAGGATTTTTTATTGGTAAAATCATGGATTCTATCATAATTGGATGTATTTGTTTCGTTGTGACTAATATTATGGGTACACCTTTTGCTGTATTAATTAGTGTTATTATAGGTGTAACAAATATAATTCCATTTTTTGGACCATTTTTAGGTGCAATCCCATCTACTTTACTTATTCTGTTTGTTGATCCCTTACAGGCACTTTATTTTGTAATATTCGTTATTATTTTGCAACAAATTGATGGAAATATTATCGGACCCAAAATATTAGGAAGTTCTACTGGATTATCAAGTTTTTGGGTTATTTTTTCGATTACCTTATTTGGCGGACTCTTCGGCATCTTTGGTATGATCATAGGTGTTCCAATTTTTGCAGTAGTCTTTGCATTTATTAAGTCTTTAGTGGAGTCAAAACTAATTACAAAAGAACTTCCTCCTGAGACTTCAAAATATCTAAGATTATTATATATAAACACAGAAGATAAGGAACTTGTAAATTTCTCAGAGCAGGATGATAAACCATTTTCACAAATAACACAGATTCTTGTAAAAAACCAAAGTAAATTTAAGAATCAAAACAATGATTCAAATAACCAAGAAACTCCATCATCAAATGAAAATGAGAAGCAATGATTCAAAGCTAATTAATTGAAATAACTATAATTGCAAAATTATATTATCATAATTAATTCAAAGAGCTTACCCAACGGAACAAAAAATCAATTCTGAATTTAACCAAAAATCTGCCAATCCCGAACGGTCTCTTCGTTAAAGATGGCTTTTGCGAATAGTTTTATCTCTACTATCAAATAGAGATAAGAATTCTACAAATTGTCTGTAGATAATTGAGTAACTAGTAGATATTCAAAATAAAGCAACACTTCTAAAAAGGTGTTGCTTTACAACTTTAGATAATATAACAAAATATTTAAAAATATTAAGATTTTATAATAATCATCTTTTAAAATTTATTTACGACCATAAATAGAACCACATACATGTATTCTATGATGAAATTATAATGAATTAAAAAAATATATATTTTACTGTAAGCAACAATATGACTTACAGGCTAAAAATCACTGATAGAATCCGTCCTTTAATCCTTCCCCACGTAATTTTATATCCATTTTTCTTTGTATTGCAGGAAAAGCATCATATCCCACTCTGTCTCCACTTAATGGATAATAAAATGTAATTCCTTCAATTGTAAAGGTATCTAATTCATACTTACCATATTCTCGTTGTTTTATATAATAAGGCAACTGATAACTACTTGATAAAAAACATACAAATGAATATATTTTTATCATTACGACTATAAGAAGCAACAGACATATAACTTGGTCAAAGCTTAATCTTTTTTTCCCAAAGCATCTATCTAATATCACACGAATAATTGCAAAAATCCCCCATGCTGTCAAAACGGCAAGTAACAATACATAAGCATATCCATATCTAAGAAGTGGTGCAGATATTTGCCAAAAAAGGAAAGATGAAGCAACAGAAGCCCATACAAGCAGGATATCCAATCTCTCCCATTTTCTTCTACATATTGTAACAACCGCATATATAAATCCCATGATAAGAGAACATAAATCAAAAATAATAATAACCTTATCAATTGCAGGTAACATATTGTGAAACCAGTTAGGAAACCATTGTGTAATTGGCATATTTACAAGAGTAGCATTATTAAGTCCTCTCCCCCAGGTCTTTATTTCGGCAGCATCTAAAGCTGCAGCCTGAGCAGGAATCTTCCAATCTACCGAAAATATGTCAAGCTCTGGAAAAGGATACAAAAGATATCCGGATATGATAACTGTTCTTGCAATCCAAGGCGTAATCACAAGTAGTCCCAAACATAGATAAATCGCAATATTCTTCCAATTTCTCTCACGAATCAACATGCAGGCAGGCTTAATAACCAACAATAATATCAAGCCGGCAGTCAGCTTCAGTGATACTGCAAATACACCACCAACACATAGCAATGCATATGGGGTAACATTATTTGAATCATTAACTTCCTCAAGCTGTGCAAGCCATTTTATCACAATAAAAAAGACAACACACATAATAGCATAATCTGAAGCTGGTGAAGTTATTTCTTGATAAATTAATGTCAAGTAATAAGCAGCAGCTACTCTTGCAAAATCTGATGGTACAAACTTTTTTCTCTTCCACGCTTTGCAAATACGAAATATTTCCACACATAAAAGTAATGCAATAAAACCATTCACACAATGAAGAGACTGCCCAAATATATAATGCATACTATAAAGAGCTGACAAAGCAAAAAAGGAACTGTTATATGCAAAACGTACATGAACATTACCCAGTCCCTTTACAATCCCATATTCTTCTATCCAACGAATACTCTGTGCATGATATAAATCCGAATCATAATGCATATATCCCCTTGATGTGCAATAAGACCAGATCAAAATCATTGCAATAAACATAATAGTACATGTTTTAGAACTACTTCTTTTCTTTTGTTGTAAAATAGTCAATGCTTCTTTATGGCATAACAAAACAATAAAAATACAAAGTAGAACCATAACCACATTCGCTGCTATTCCTACTTTATAAAAAAGACTCCAAACTTGTGCATAAACTGTTACAATTACTATTCCTATTCCAATAATACTGTCCAAATGCCTAATGCGATAATGAAGTCTACTCTCTACAAGTTTTCCTACACCAAACCCCAAACATGCTGTTGTGCAGAAAATATAAATCCAGTTTAGGCATATTGCCAGCATAATAATTTATTCCTTTCATTATCAGATTTACGAAGAATGCCATAAGGCATTCTTCATTATTTGTTCTTTGCCTCAAAATCCTCAATATACTGAATAATCAATTTTACTGTTCCATCAATACCTAGAATGCTGCTGTTAATGGATAAGTCATAGCTATCTGCACGTCCCCATTTCTTTGTAGAATAATAATTATAATAACTCTGACGCTGCTTATCCTTCTTTATCATCATATCCTTTGCTTTATCTTCAGATATTTCATATTTATTCATAATTCGATTTATCTTTGTTTTTTCATCGGCATGAATAAATATATGTAAACAATTCTTATATTCCTGAAGAGCATAATCTGCACATCGACCTACAATAACACAAGGTTCTTCTTCAGCAATCTTCTTAATCGTATCAAACTGTGCCATAAAAACCTTATGACTAATTGGCATATCAACAAATGAAGATGAATTATAGCCAAACGTATAAGTATCCATAACTAAATTATAAAGGAATGAATTTGTTGGTCTTTCGTCATGGTTTCTCAACATTTCTTCACAAAAACCACTTTCTTTCGCTGCTCTGGATAATAATTCTTTATCAAAGCACTTGATACCATAATGAGCAGCTAGCTTTTCTCCTATTTCATGTCCACCCGAACCGAACTGACGGCCAATAGTAATAATTGTATTCATATTATATTCCACCTTTCTAAGCTTAAGTATTTTGCAAATGCATATAACATATTTCATGCTCATTTATGCAAATAGAAGCATACTTTTTATTTATTGTTATACATATTATACAAAAAAATTATGTAAATTTCAATTAATAAACAATAAGAAATAGAAAAAGGAACTTGGTATAGAGCCTTTCCTTTATATCAAATTCCTTTTCTATTCTTCCTTATTTAGTTTTGTTTTTTATATTTAAGCTGTTTTTTTCTTCTTGCCAAATAATGTCTGAATTCCTTCAATAACCAAAATAACTGCAAGTACAACTAAAAGTACAGATAAAATGGTCTGAGCATATGGTCCCCAATCACTAGAACCGGCTGCGATAAGTCCAATCTGATTCTTTACTGTTAATACTAAAGAGCAAATAGTCACAACCATCATAAATGCCATTGGAATCAGGAACATCTTATTGTTTTTACCAATATTTCCAAGCCATGTAGCAACTGCTAGTAAGCCAAGTGCTGCCAGCAACTGATTGGCTGCTCCAAATAAGCCCCAGATTTTGTTCCATCCAGTCATACCAAGTGCGATACCTAATACAACTGTAATAATTGTTGCGAAGTAAGGATTTACTGCAACCTTCTTCCAACCTTCTTTTACATCAGCTGCTGTCTGTCCAGGTTCAAGCCAGAACTCCTGGAACATAAAACGTGCCAAACGTGTTGCAGTATCAAGTGATGTAAGGCAGAATGCAGAATATGTAAGAACAAGCAATGTATACAGAATGTTCTCAAGTCCAGCTAATCCCGGAATTGCTGCTACCATTGCTGCGATTCCACCGGCAAAGATATCTGTTGCACCCTTTGTATGTCCTGTCTGTCTTGCATATGCAATCGCACAAAGAGTAAGAATTGCAAGTACACACTCTAATAACATACCACCGTATGCGATTGGCTTAGCATCCTTTTCTTTATCAAGCTGCTTTGATGTTGTTCCGGAAGAAACCAATGAATGGAATCCTGAAATAGCACCACATGCAACTGTTGTGAACAGAATTGGAAACAAATACTGAATTCCATTTCCATTATCAACAGCAAAACCGGAAAATGCCGGGAACAATTCCGGATCAATAGTAGGATGAGCACCTACTACACCTACTACAGCGATTGCTAACATTGCATAAAGTAAAAATGAACTTAAGTAGTCACGTGGCTGTAACAAAATCCATACAGGTGTTACAGATGCAATAGCAATGTAAATTCCTACAATAATCATCCAGGTCTTTGTTGACAGATAGAAAGGATGGAAATTCATACCAATTGCCATACAAAGAATAATTGCAATAACACCTAAGATAGTAGATACCATCATTGGTGCATTACGACGATATACGCAGAATCCAAAAATAATAGCTACTAAGATAAATAACAGAGAAACCATTGCTACTGATGCATTAGAAGCACTCGCTTCAACATTCAATACACCATTATCAAAAGTAGCACCAAATGTTGATGCAACAATTGATGCAAAAGCTGCAACAACAAGAATCAAAGTTAAATAAGCAAAGGTAAGAAATAACATCTTTGCACGGCGACTCATGTTCGCAGAAATAATCTCACCAATGGATTGTCCTTTATGACGTATAGATGCAATCAACGCACCAAAATCATGTACGCCACCAAAGAAAATACCACCAATCAATACCCAAAGTGTTACCGGAAGCCATCCGAAAATGGCAGCATTGATAGGACCTGTAATAGGACCTGCACCTGCAATAGAAGAAAAATGATGTCCCATCAAAACCGGTGCTTTTGCAGGAACATAATCTACACCATCCTCCATAGTATGAGCTGGTGTTGCTTCATCATTCTCACCTACACCCCACTGCTTGCAAAGCCATCTTCCGTAGAAGATATAACCACAAAGCAGTACGGCTATGCAGATAAGCAATAATACTAATGTGTTCATATAACCCTTCTCCTTTTCTCTTGGAATAATACATTTTTCAGAATTCCCTTTACACACTTTCCACTTCTGTTTGTATCAATCTTATTATTTTTAACCTCAAAGACAGCCGTATGGAAATCCATCCAACCGTGTAAAGAGAATTGAAAACTTTTGTAAATACGACATTTCTTTATTGCCTTTCTTGCTTCTTCATCGCAGAAATCACATATAAAGATTGGTGTAATATATGTATACATATGCCCCGGACCTATATGCGCTCTCTTCATACCATCCTCTTTAGCATAATTTTTCCATTTTTCAAAAATTTCATAAGTGAGATGTTCCACATCAAACAAATAAATAAATTCTTCACATTCAGCTTCCCATAATTGTGCTTTTCTTGATAAAACATACTTCTCTGAATGTTCAAAAAACTCACAGATAGCTGTGAGCGGCTTCTGTCCTTCCTCGAACATAAAAATATTAAAATAAGCCCGATAACTGTCTAATAATTTGCTAATTGCAGTTTCTCTTGTATATTGCATAAAAATGAAATGCTTCCCCTTTGTTAACATAATTTATTTATCATTATTAGTATATCACATCTTTATATTTTTTCAATTTAAATTTAATAGAAATATTATAATTACATAATGCTTCCAAATAAAAAATGCAAACCTTAAAAGTCTGCATTTTTTCATACTCACATCACATTTCAATTTCTCAGTTTTCTTAATATGTCTTCAAAATAATCAGGTAAAGGAGCTTCAAACTCCATATACTCTTTTGTGGAAGGATGTATAAACCCTATTGTCATGGCATGTAACGTCTGTCCCTTTACTTTATACGGTGACTTTGCATTTGAATAGACTTCATCTCCTAATAATGGATGACCAATGCTCGCCATATGAACTCTGATCTGGTGTGTTCTTCCAGTTTCAAGCCGACATTCTATATAGGAAAATTTTTCAAAACGTTCCAATACTTTATAATGGGTTACTGCTGTTTTTCCATTTTTCTGATTAATTGCCATCTTTTTCCGGTCTGTCGGATGTCTGCCAATAGGAGCATCAATAACACCTTCATCTAAAGATACACGCCCCCAAACAATCGCTCTATAACGACGATTTATAGAATGCTCTTTTAATTGAGCAGCTATAAAATTATGTGCTTCATCATTTTTACAAATAATCAAAGAACCTGTGGTATCCTTATCAATACGATGTACAATTCCTGGGCGCATGACACCATTTATTCCCGAAAGAGCATCTTTACAATGATACATAACTGCATTTACAATCGTTCCCTCATAATGCCCGGGAGCAGGATGTACAACCATATCTTTTGGTTTATTTACAATTAAAATATCTTTATCTTCATAAATAATATCAAGTGGAATGTTTTGTGCCGGGATATCTGGTTCCACGTTTTCGGGAATGATGAATCGAATCTTGTCATCTACTTTAACCTTATAATTTGCCTTTACAGGAATATCATTCACAAAAACATTACTTGTCTTTATAATCTTTTGAATATAAGAACGTGACAAGGAATCCATATAATTGCAGATACATTTATCAATTCTCTCATCTTCCATTTCCGGGCTAATTTCAAAAATCAATTCATTCATATATATCTATGTGCTTTCATTTTTTCAATACTTGCTTAAAAAATCACTTTACATCGCGAAACTTCTTTGTTCTTAATGATAAGAACTCAAGATCGCTTTCTTTGTATACAAAAAGTAATAAAATAACAAGATAAATAGCAGAACAGGTTACATATATATCTGCGACATTAAAAATCGGGAAATTAATTAAACTAAAATAAATAAAGTCGACTACATAATCAAATCTTAGTCTATCTATCATATTTCCTATTGCACCTGCTGCAATCAATACTAATGCAATATGAAGTTTTGTATACTTTTTTTGATTAGGTGTCTTTCCAAGAACATAAATAATAACTGCCAATATAACAACTGCAATAAAAATAAAGAAAAACTTTTGATTTTGCAGCATTCCAAAAGCAGCTCCCCTATTTTCCAGATAATTAAATTCCAATACACCATCAATTAGTTTTACAGGAGTCTGCCCTTTTAAAGAAACGACAGCAAAATGTTTTGTCATCTGATCCAAAAAAATTAATATTGCCAAAAAAATTACATCAATTAGCAGCAGAATTCCTTTTCTTTTATTCATGTTCATCCTCTTCACTAAAATAGATTTCTTTAATTCCTTCTAAAATTTCTTCTTTTGTCACTGTTGTATCAATCATTGCTTTTCCAACTTTCTTTAGAAGAATGAATTTAATCTGATTGCCTTCCATTTTCTTATCAGAAGCTGTCAGATTTAATATTTCTTCCGGATCAATGTTATCAATAGAGATAGGAAGATTGAATGGTACAAACATGTCTCTTATTTCATAATATTCATCTTTGGACAAGAGTTCCCTCTTCCATGATATATAAGCAGCTGCAACACTTCCTAATGCAACACATTCTCCATGTAGAAGTTCAAAATTCTTCGCCTTTTCAATAGCATGTCCAATTGTATGTCCGAAATTTAAGATTGCACGCTCACCTTTTTCAGTAGGATCTTTCTCTACAACCAACTTTTTAAAAGTACAGCTTTTTACAACCATCTCTTCCAAAGTTTCCAAGTCTCTCTCATGTATTTCATACATATTATCTAAAATCCACTCATAGAAAGAAGCATTCTTTATTAATCCATACTTCATTACCTCTGCCATTCCTGCATAATACTGTCTGTCATCAAGGGAACGAAGAACTGCAAGATTCATATAAACCAATTTCGGCATGTAAAATGCCCCAACCATATTCTTATATTGGTCGAAGTCAACGCCTGTCTTACCACCTACACTGCTGTCAACCTGTGCAAGTAATGTTGTCGGTATCTGAATAAAATCAATTCCCCTTAAGTAGGTTGCTGCCACAAAGCCTGTAATATCTCCAACAACACCGCCTCCTAAAGCAAGAAGCATGTCTTTTCTCTCAAACTTGTTCTGAATCAGGAACTCATAAATGTTCTTTACTGTATCAAGGTTCTTACTCTTTTCACCATCAGGGAAAGAAAAAACAACAATACTTTTACATTTATCCTTCAATACATTACATACATCTTCACTGTATAAGCCATTAACTTTAGAATCCGTAATAATACATAATTTCTTCTCAGCTATTTGAAATTTTTCAAGCTCAACCGGAAGCATAGAAAAGTCATTCTCGTATACTATATCGTAAATAGGTTTATTATTTTGATTAACCGTTAATCTTTGTGACATTACTTTCACCTTTCCTTCTAATCATATCAACAAAAAAATAACTTCCCACTATTAAGCAGGAAGTTTTTCCTTATATCGCATCGTGAGATATTGGTGGTACATTAAATGTGCCTGAAAATATTTCCTGAAAATCACCTGATATGTCCACGCTTGCTGGAGTCAGAATGCAAATATAATTTGATATTTTCTGCAAATTGCCATGAATTGCATAGGTAGAGCCTGATGCAAAGTCAATGATTCTTTGTGCAATATCAATATCAAGACCTTCCATATTCAACACTACAGTCCTGTTTGCAAGTAATGTTTCTGTAATCTCTCTTGCATCTTCTACACTTGTAGGCTTAATAACACATACCTGCATACCATTCCCTGAAGAACGTTTTACCTGTCTTATTGGTGTTACCTTCTGCGATGTTTTTTTTACGGAAGGTTCATCATATTCCTCTTCCTTATAAGAGTTTTTCTTTATCTTTTCAACAGGTTCTTCATCATCATAATAATCGTCACTGTCAAATTCGTCCTCAACATCATTTAATTTCATTACATTTAAAAACTTATCCATTACTCCCATTTTATGTTTCCTTTCTTAACACACATATTAACATTATATGGAAACCGAATAATTTCTTTCTCCAAAGATACCGGTTCCTACTCTTACCAACGTCGCTCCCTCTGATACGGCTACAGAGTAATCTCCTGTCATACCCATGGATAGTACTTCCATACTTACATTATCAATGTTTTCTGCTGCAATGTCAACCGATAATTTTTTTAATTGTTGAAAAAATACCCTATTTTCCTCTGCTTTTTCAACCATAGGTGCAATTGTCATGAGCCCTTTTATGTGAACATTAGGCAGTTTAGCCGCTTCTCGTACTAATTGCTTTGCATCTTCGAGTGTTGTTCCGAATTTCGTTTCTTCTCCTGCAGCATTTACCTCGATCAGAATATTAACAGAAACATTTTTCTTTACTGCTTCTTTACTGATTTCTTCTGCTAATCTTAATGAATCTACACTGTGAATCAGATACACTTTATCAACAATATACTTTACTTTATTCCTTTGCAAATGCCCTATCATATGCCATCTGATATCTTTGGGAAGTACCTCATATTTATCTACAAGCTCCTGTACTTTATTTTCTCCAAAATCTCTACATCCTGTATCATATGCCTCTTGAAGCATTTCAGCAGGTTTCGTCTTACTAACAGCTATCAGGGTCACCTCACTACGTTTACGTCCTATTTCTTCACAGACCTGATCAATTACCTTCTCTACTTTTTCAATATTTTCCTTAATCATTCCAAGCACCTGCCTTTATAAAATGTAATGTTCAATAAATTAATGTATATAGAATTTAATCTGTAATTTTTTCTATCAATAAATAAAATCATCTGTATTAACGCTGGATGCATCTAACACAATTCTATCATATACAGTCAAACCGTATTTTGTATTAGAGCTTACAATTGAATATTCATCATTTTGATATAGAATCGTTATCTGCTTAAAATCTGCATATCCTTTATTCATGTTATATACACCGATTAATGTTCCCGACTTGCTTATCGCTATCTTTTCTGCGGAATCCGGTTTGCATATATAATCACCTACACTCAAATTCTCGTTGTCTACATAAAATTCATTTTCATCTGAGTTGTATACTGTAGTTTCTACAAACTGATATACCACATTTCCATTTTCATCAAAAACTTCTTTTGAAACTCCATAATTTCCATTTGCTCCGCCTTTGCTCATATACTCAGCCGGAATAATGAAAAATTCTTTTTCAACGATTGCAGAATTAGGAATCTTTAATCCTACTTCATCATTTATGACCAGTTCAATCTCTATGAATCTATCTGTACAGAAGCTATTGCAGGAATTATTAAATCCCAGAACTGCGTAGATACCATCATCCTTACGTAAAATATTTACAGAAGCCCACGAGCTTTCCTGCGTCTTCAGGAACTTTATGTTCACATATTCTGCTTCCTCTAAAGCCTTGGCACGTTCTTCATCTACCTGTATCACCAGTGACCATTCTTCTTCTGTTACAAGCTTTGCTACAGAAGAATTTGCTTCCACTAAATCATTATTACTAATCTTTTTCTTTTCATATTTCGTTGTATCAAAGTCTTCTGCTGTAATATCCTGAGCTGTAATATCTTCATATCCATCTGTGCTATATACAACATAACCTGTTTTGCCTGCTTTGCACATATTCACCAAACTACCTAAGCTGGAACTGTTTAGCGTTTCCATACTCTGTTGCATATCTATATTAACAAGCCTTACTACAGCTCCTTCCATTTCATACTTAAAATCATAAACACTTTGAAAATCTTTTTTTTCAAAACCTCTGTCGTATTGAATAATTTCTGAGCGGAACTCTGCAAGCTCCTCGTCCGTGTATGAATTCTCTCCCAGCTCGCCCGAGTTAAGCAGACTTGCCAGCTTACCACTTTCATCAATGGAATATACCGTATCTCTTGTTGAAACTCTCTCACCCTCACGAATATAAAAATTGATATAACCTGTGTATGGAGTTGTTAAGATTTCTTCTTCCCTGATTGCGATTCCTGTATATGTCTTTGTTTCCGAAAGAGACCCCATTTTTATCTCGTAGCCTCTGATTTTTTCAGAATTCAGATATGTTATTACTACCACGATCAGATATACGATCATTGCACCAAAAATTAAAAATTCAATTTTATTCATCGTTTTTCCTGATCTTCTGGTTATCTCAACTACCTGACGTTTCCTTTTGTTCGCCACGCAACACTCCTCCTGTCAATTTTAAAAGCCCCGGAGTTTATTCCGAGGCTTCTATGTATATTTAAAGAGATACAATAACTTTCGATTTTAAAGATTCCGGCAACTCAGATTCATCCATGGAAACACTAGCAATAACTTTGAATCCATATGTCTCACTGATGTCATTCAACTTCTTCACCACTTCTTCCATTTTGTCCATGTCATTTTCCAGACAGGCAATTTTCAGGAAGCTGTCGAAATATATCTGCTCTAAATCATGATCCTGAGAAAGAATACCTCTGATAAATCCTATAAACTCATCTGCATTGGAAACACCATAATCCTTTACATTAATCAAACGAATCTTATTATTTAATTCATACATATGATCAATGCCCTTGTCGAGATATACAATATTGCCGTTCGCACCTGCAATCTCTTTATTTACCATTTCCAAAATAATTTTTGTTTTGCCTTTACCTTTTTTTCCTAAAATAAGCTGTACCATTGTAATCCCTCCTACATTTTTAGAACCTCATAATTAAGATTCCCCATTATTTACTTAATCATAGTCTTATAACAAGAACTATCTTTAAAAAAGTATTATATAATAATTATAGTAGATTACATAAGAAAATACAACTCAAATCTCAATATCAATCAAAATTTGTCTGATTTTTCCATGAAAAATATGCAATATTATATTAAATTTAAAAAATCTATATTTCTCCTAAAAGCTCTGTCATTTCCTTATAAAGCATCGTACGATCTGTAGACTGTAAGATAATTGAAATATAAGGATTACCTGACTGATCTCTTGAATAAAGGATCAAACAACTTCCTGCCGCATTTGTTGTTCCTGTTTTTCCACCAATAACAGTAACATTATCGGGGGCAAACGCTTCATTTTTCAAATACGCATTCGTTGTAGACAGACTAATTTCTTTTTCTTTTCCATTCTTATCATGATATACAGAATTATAAGATGGTGTATGAATAATCTCAATAAATTTATCATACTTAACAGCTTCATTGCAAATCAAATACAAATCATATACTGTTGTATAATGATTGGGATCTGTCAAACCATTCGAATTTACAAAATGACTGTTTGTAGCACCTAAAGCCTGCGCAGTTTCATTCATCATATCTGAGAAGCCTTCTACACTTCCTGCCAGATATTCTGCTATCATGATAGCAACATCATTTGCCGATTTAAGCAGTAATGCATGCAATGCCTGGTCAAGAGTCATGGTATCTCCTGCCTCAATTCCAAGCTTTACGGCTCCTGATTCATTTATATATACATTTTCTGATGCTGTAAGAACATCATCCAAATTGCCATACTTAAGTGCGCACAATGCAGTCAGAATCTTTGTAATACTTGCAGGATTCAATTTCTCATGCACATTTTTGGCATATAGAACCTCTCCATCATTAATATCAAATAGGCCTGCTGCAGTTGCCTGAGACATATCTACTGTGGTTCCCTGCGTTACGTCCTCCACCGTGACACACAAATCAGAGGCAAACGCCTCTAAATTTTCTCCTTTTAAACTTGCATCCACCGTAAAACTGGAATTATTACGATTCCTATCATAAGCAAAGGAATAATCCTTTGCCCCACATGCACATAGCGTACCAGATATAAATATCACGCAAAAGGTTATACTCAAAAACCTATTTATACATTTCACGCCAGTCTAAATCTCCTCTATCAAGTGACTTTATTAACAATTCTGCTGAAGCAAGATTGGTTGCTAATGGTATATTATGAACGTCGCACAAACGAACTGCATTATTTACATCCGGTTCATGAGCTTTTGAATTTAACGGATCTCTTAAGAAAATAACAAGGTCAATCTGATTATGTTCAATCTGTGCACATATCTGCTGTTCTCCTCCTAAGTGTCCTGCAAGATACTTATGGACATTTAGATTTGTAACCTCTTCTATTAATCTTCCTGTTGTTCCTGTAGCATATAATTCATTTTTACTCAAAATTCCTCGATATGCAATGCAGAAATTCTGCATCAGTTTTTTCTTTCCGTCATGCGCGATTAACGCAATATTCATGATTCAAGCACCTTCCTTTGTCAATTATTATATTTTCTAATACACTGTAATCTTATATTCAATACAAAGCCCATCCCTACATATAAGCTCACCAAAGAAGTTAATCCATAGCTTACGAATGGCAGCGGAACACCTGTATTGGGGAAAAGCCCGGTAGCTACTGCAATATTTACAAAGCTTTGAAAGCCTACAAGCGCTGCCATTCCACTACATATACAGGTTCCTGCTAAATCTTTAGCCTTTCTTGCTACCGAAAGACATTCTAAAGCAATAAGGAAAAGAAGAATAACAGCAGCACAACCACCAACAAAACCAAGTTCTTCACCTATAATCGTAAATATGAAATCTGTTTGTGGCTCCGAAATAAAGTTACCATTTTTCACAGAACTGATCTCATTATTATTCAGTCCCTTGCCCCAAAGCTGCCCCGAACCAATTGCCATCATAGCATTTGTCTGCTGATATGCAGCACCGGTTGCATATTTTTCCGGTTCAAGCCATGCAAGAATTCTTGTCTGCTGATATTCCTCAATCAAGGTCTGGTCAGGCTGTAATACAAGAATCAGGAATATGACTGCTGCCGGAATGGCAACACATAATACGCCGGCAATAATCTTATAATCCAGTCCTCCTATATACCATACAACACAAAAGATAAGGATAATAACGATACTAGTCGACATATCCGGCTGTTTGTATATAAGTAGCAGAGGTGGTACCAATAGAAAACACAATAATAGAATATTTTTTAAAGAATTTATATTCTCCCTATGTTTCATAATAAACTGTGAAAAGAATAAAATCAACATAATTTTCGCAGTTTCGGAAGGTTGAAATTGAATACCGCCAATTTCAAGCCATCTTTTTGCATTGTTCACCGTTTCTCCAAAAAATTGAACCATTAGCAGAAGCACCATGTTAAAGGCATATATTACCCAATAAAAACGAAGGAAAAAGGAATAGTCAAAGAAAGAAAGCACAATCATCAGAAAGAAGCCCATGATAGCACCCATAAGCTGTCTGTTCTGCAAAGATTCCTTTGCACTTCCAATTGCAAGTATACCTAATATCGTAATCGCAACTACCATTATGATTAATTTAAAGTCATAATCACGTATTCTATAATTCTTAAACATTGTATTTAAGTCTCCTCGTGTATCATATGGGAACGCTGCCAATACAGCATTCCCATAATCTTTATCAATTCTTTAAATCAAGAATCGGAATGTTTGCATATAACACAGGTGTTTTTGTTGTTCTGCCGCTCGTACCGGTTTTCATGATTTGAATATCCATGCTTGCAGTATCTATCTTCATATACTTGGATATCACATGTGCTATATCATTTTTAATTAATTCCATCATTTCCGGTGAACAGCTTACCCTGTCTGAAATAAGCAATATCTTAAGTCTGTCCTTGGCAATCTGCCTTGAAGTCTTTGGTCGAAAAAAGGGAAACAATCTCATATTCGTTCCTCCTGACTTCTATGAAACAATCCGGTAACCTTTGTCCATATTGTTATATTCTTGTTTAAGCTTAAAAACGGAACTTCTTTACCTACTAACCGGTTACAAATATTGTAAAACGCCTGTCCCGCCAAGGATGACTTCCCTACCAATGGTTCCCCCTGATTTGTCGCAATAACCACATTCTCATCATCAGGTACAATTCCTAACAATGGAAGTCCTAAAATGTCAATGACATCATCAACTGTCATCATTTCTCCACGACGGATCAAATCATATCTGAGTCTGTTTACAACCAAATCTATCTTCTTGATTTCATTCGCCTCTAACAGACCAATAATTCTATCTGCATCACGTATTGCCGACACTTCCGGCGTTGTTACCACAATTGCATGATCTGCACCGGCAATTGCATTCTGAAAACCTTGTTCAATGCCGGCCGGACAATCAAGAATTATGTAATCAAACTGTTGTTTTAACGTTTCAATCAACTTAATCATCTGACCTGGTGTGATACAATTCTTATCTCGTGTTTGTGCAGCTGGCATAAGATATAACCCAGCGTGACGTTTGTCCTTTATCAACGCCTGTTTTAATCGGCATGTTCCCTCGATTACATCAACAAGGTTATAGACAATCCTGTTTTCCAATCCCATAACAACATCAAGATTGCGTAATCCGATATCTGCATCAATTAATACGACACTTTTTCCCATTTGTGCAAGACCTGTTCCAACGTTTGCGGATGTAGTAGTCTTCCCTACACCGCCTTTACCTGATGTGACAACAATTACTTCACTCATAAGTCACCTCAACACTTTTTAGAATGGGTTCCTGGAAAATAAACTATAATGTAAAATTTTCCAGTAAATCTTTTGTAATGGGTTCAACGAGTACTTTGCCATTATAGCTGTATGCAATTTTAGGGACTGTCTTTGCTTTTAATCCCCATTTAGAGGAACGTTGCGGTGTATATTTCAAATCGCCGATTCGCAGCTTCTTCGGATTCATTTCTAATGCAACAACAAAATGGTTGTTATTTCCTGCTGCTCCCGCATATGCCTCGCCCAAAAGACTTCCAAGTACAACAATATCCTTTGTGGAGTAAACAGAACAGCCTTCACAAACATCGCCTAAAATAACGATACTATGTTCGGTTTCTATACTTTGTCCATCTTTTAAGGTTCCTCTGTAAAATTGGCCACAGTTTTCATCCTTCTGGAAAGTCAGATTATTTTGTATTCCAAGAAATTTAATATTTTTCTCTTCATCCTTACCCATAAGGCATAGTACATTCAAACGCGAATTCTGCGTAATCGCATCCAGGATTTTTCTTTCTTCCTGTTCATTCAGAACTCTTCCCTCAAGCGATATTGCGACAGATGCATCCTTAAAGAAGCCTCCTGCCTCCTTAAACTTTGCTGCAACATCCTCCAGTAGTTCCTCAAAAGGAATACTATCATCCATGATTACAGATATACCACTGGAAAAACTTTTTAAAATTACTGAATTTTTCACATTTGCTCCTATCTGCGTGTTTTTGCACACCATATGCGAATGCATATGCCACGCTTTAATCTCCTGCCCCTCCTGTTAATTCGGGGACCTCTGCAGTACCAGTAAGAAGATCTTCTTCTTCTGCCAAACCATAATAATATTTATATACATCCCTGGCTGTCTGCGCTGCGTATCCTGAATCATAACCATTTGCAATACGAACAGTTACTGATATTTCCGGATTCTCATATGGCGCATAACTAATAAACAGGGCATGGTTCGCACGAGTCTTGTCCTGCTGTGCCGTACCGGTCTTGCCGGCAACATTGACTGCAAGATCATCATAATAAGCCTTAGCCTCAACCACCTGACGCATTCCTATATGAATTGCATTCCACAAACTGTCATCTAAATCAATCTGATTCCTTACTTCAGGGGTATAATCTTTTATCAGATTTCCTTTTGAATCTGTCAGCTTATCAAGCAGGCTTAGATTATAGCAGGTTCCACTATTAGCGATAGCAGTTACATAACGGGCTAAACCAACAGTTGTATAGTTATGTGTACCTTGTCCGATTGCAGAAGGAACTGCATGTTCATCAGAGAACTTTGGTTCCGACTCTGTAATCTCAATACCTGATTTCTCAGTTAGTCCAAACATATCCGCATATTTTTTAAGTCTTGATAAACCATAATCGCTATTATATCCTGCTCCATCCTGACTTAATCGATAACCCACTTCATAGAAAAAATTGTTACATGAATTTGCAATAGCACTGGAAATATTCATATTGCCATGTGCTCCCGGATAAATCCAACAATGATGGATGGTAGTTGGTCCGAGCTTATCAAAGGTTCCGGTACACTTTATTGTTTCTCTTAAGGAAGATACAACACCTTCCTCAATCGCAGCTACAGATGATACAATTTTAAATGTAGAACCGGGTGCCGTCATCTGTTGTGTTGCTGCATTCCATTGTGGTACTGATAAGTCACTGTTTATTTTTGCATAGTACTCAGCATCAACACCATTTGCCATCTTATTGATATCGTATCCAGGATAAGAAACAAGTGCCAGAACTTCCCCGGTATTTACATCTGTTACTACACAGGATCCTGTACATGGGTCAAGCGCAAGCTGTGCAGGTGTAATCTGTAAATCGCGAATCAGTTCAATCATAAAATTATATGGATTCGTACTGCCATTTTTCAAAGAAACAATCTTGCTTTCCTCTACACTGATTAAATCCTGTTCCCACAACAATAAACAAACCTGTTTTCCTGTTATTTTTTGCGAACTGATTAAATACTTATACATCTTCTTTGAAAACTCGTTGTTCTCCTCGAGATTTTCAAGAATAAAATCGATGATACTGTTTATTACCTCCGAAGAATCCGAATACTGACTGTTCACAGATAATTTCGTAATATCTATCCAGTTTTTTGAAATGGCATAAGTCAGATATTCATTCAAACTTATGGTTTCTTCCTTAGCCCATGCAATATAGGTAGTATCCTCTTTATCAATGGAACTGTTAATAAGAACACCTTTCTTAGTAAGCATGGAGACCACATAGCTCTCATATGCTTTATATTCTTTGGAGAGCTTATTATATGGCGTTTTTTTGGTCAAAAGTTCTTCCTTTAAAGTTTCCAGTACCTGTGCCTGCTTATCAACAAAAATCTGATAAACTGCCTTTTCCGTATCGCCTGCGTTTGGATGTGTAAAATGCTGTATATCAATGACATTATTGTTGAACAGTGCAAAATATACATCGTCAATGGGAATAATAATTTTACTTGCAGAAGATGCTGTCGAAGCGTCGTAATTCATAACATTACGCATCTTCGAAATAATAATACCTGCGATTTTCTGTTCAAGGATATTATAGACTGCGACCTGCAGATTCTTATCAATGGTAAGATACAAATCATGTCCCGCCTGCGGCTCTACATAATCAGTAGTATCAATCACCTTACCCAGATTATCTACATAGATAGTCTCTGCTCCTTTCTTCCCTTGTAATTCAAGCTCCATGACCTGTTCAATACCACTTTTACCAACCGTATCATTCATCGTATAACTATCATCCTGCTTAATCAGTTCATCAAGCTCAGCCTGTGATATTTTTCCGGTGTATCCTAAAATATGAGTAAAGTAATAAGGATAATTATATTTTCTGATAGTGTCTTCTTCAATAGAGACTCCTTCCAGTTCTCCGGCATTTTCCATAATGACCGCAACCGTTTCCGGTGATACATCCGTAGCTACTGTAGTTGCAATGTATTTTTGAAAACTGTAAAGGCTCATTTCATAACGGATTGTTACCATTTGTAAAGCTTCTCTCTTGGAATAGCCCTTCCTTGGAAGGAAATCGCCTTTCTCGCCATCTTCTATAGTGCCATATTCACCTATTTCATACCTTGTACACAAATAATTGATAACATCCTCTGCCGTAGCAGTCTTCTCTCCATATTTAAGTGTATCCGTTGATGTATGTCCATATATATCAGCCAGAAACCTTAATAGTGTTTTTCCTTCTATTGTATAGATATATTCGTTGTTATTATCTAAAGCAATATTAAAATCACTAATAACAGAATCGCCATTGTTTTCAATCATATGAATCAATTTATATAAAGTACTATTTAATGCTTTATTTTTTTCCTTACCCGATTCATAGACATCTTCAATAGTGACAGAATATGCAAGTTCATTATATGCAAGAAGATTTCCGTTCCTGTCATATATATTTCCACGAGTACCTTCTATAATTTTCTCTTTTTGTATCTTTAGTTGAAAATTGTTCAGATAGGATTCACCATTCACGATTTGCAGATTAAACAATCTGTAAATTAAGATTACTGCCATTGCTGTAAATGCAACAAACAATAGCAGAAGTCTTGATGTGACCATATTGAACAGAGCTTCTTTCAATTTCTTAAACAATTTTGTGGTCACCTCTTTTTTTTGTATTCTCCAACGCTTTATTCAGCAGAAGAATGCATGGATAAAGAAATACTGTTACAAAAATCGTATATATAATTTCCGGCAGTATAATGTTCTTTAAATAAAAAGTAAATTGAAATCTTCCACGAAGCAGAAATAGCAATATATAGCAGATAAAGGAATATACGAAATCACTTGCTGTAATCAGCGCAATCGGAAGCATAATATCGTTCTGGTAAAATACCCGGCGAAAGACACCGTTTGCCGCACCTATGTATAAGTATATAAGAGCATAGAATCCCAATACGCTTCCATAAAAAATATCCATAAGCAAACCACATATAAAACCTACTGTCATTCCATATCTTCTGCCGAACATGAATCCATAGGAAGCAGTAATGATAATCAAAAGGTTTGGTGCAATACCTCCAAAGCTTAATGCCTGAAACACAGTAGTTTGTAAAATAAAGCCTGCAAGTATTACAAAAATCATAGCTATATTTCTCTTCATGCTTAATCCTCTATCTGCTGCTTTGTCTCAAGAATGACAAGTACCTCCTCAAGATGTTCAAAATCAACAGCAGGTGTTAATGTTCCCGACTTCGTAATATTATTGGAATCCTGAGCTATTTCACTAATATATCCAATCAGAATCCCCGGTAAATATTTATTACTAATATTGGATGTAACAATCTTATCGCCGATTTCTACCTGATTCTTTGAATCCGTCAATTGTTCAAAACCGATTTTACTTTCAGCCATAAGCTGCAATGAGCCCTTAACAATCATAGTATCAGAGCTTGCAAGTACCATACCACTGACATTGGAATCATCATTAATGATGGAATTAACCTTCGCCCAATTTGGGCCAATGTCTATAATACGCCCTACAAGTCCACCACCTGCAATTACGTTCATATCTATCGTTAATCCATCATCTAAGCCCTTATCAATCGTAAAAGCACGAAACCAGTTTCCAGTATCACGCGCAATGATTCTGGCTCCAACCTTCTCATATCCACTGTACTGTTCATCCAGCTTATACAGTTCTCTTAGATTATTTAACTCATACTTATCCTGTTGTAACTGCGTATTCTGAATAGTCAGTTCCGCAATCTGCTCTTTCAGCTCCTGATTCTCCTGTAAAACAATCCTAAGCTCACCAAGCTCATCTACTCTTGTTGAAATCCAGGAGCCTACGCGGCTGACACCATTCTGAAAAGGTACGATAATATAACCTGCCACCTTATTCACTGTTGCAGGTGTATAGTCAGTAAGAAAAGTAATTGCCATCAATGTAATACAGACTCCCGTTAGTATCAGCAACAAATATTTACTTGGAATAGAGAATTTTTCTCGTTTTCTCTTTACAACAGGACTCATCTACTCATTCCTTCTAAATAAGCTACAGATTTATAGTTATTATCCTTAATAATCTTGGAAATGCCAAGAGCAACACCTGTAACAGGATTCTCACTTACATTTACTTTTAAACCGGTGCCTTTTGCAATCAGCTCAGCCAAATGATTTACCTGTGATGCTCCACCTGTAAGATAAATTCCTCGTCTGAAAATATCAGCTGAAAGTTCCGGTGGAGTTCTTTCCAAAATAACACGTATATTATCTATAATCACATTAAAGTTTTCAAGCATGCTTTCGCATACAAGATCTGTAGGAATTTCCTTTTCCATTGGAAGGCCTGTCACAATATCCCTACCATATACAATGGCACCCTTGCCTTCCTCTTCAAGCTCTTTTAATGCAATTTTAACACTTTCTGCTGTTTTACTTCCTACAATCAGACTAAATTCCTTTCTGATTGCATTCTTTATAGACTCATCAAACTTTTGCCCACCCACCTTAATCAGCTTGCTTAATACGATTCCACCAAGAGACAGAATCGAAATTTCTGTTGTATGGAAGCCGACATTAACTACAAGAATACCTTGTGCATTCTTTACATCAATATCAAGTCCAAGTCCATCAGCTACAGCCTTTTCTACACGCATAATCTTTTTTGCCTTAACATTTGCTTCTTTGATAAGGTCAAAAAAAGCTCTCTTTTCTACATCTGTAATATCAGAAGGAACTGCTATATAGAACTCTGCGGGTTTTATGACACCCTTATTGCAGTCCATAATAAAGTTTCTGAGTAAAAGCTGCATATTCTTAATATCTGCAATAACACCATTACAAAGCGGGTAAGAAATCTCAATGTTAGAAGGTGCCTTCTCATACATCTCAAAAGCAGAGTCTCCATATGCGAATAGATTTTTCTTGTCCTCAATTGCAATCATGTTCTTCTCTACTACTACATTATCGCCATGAGCATTATAGATTTTTATTGTTCTGGTACCTAAATCAATACCATATACGTTGTTAGCCAACATAACAGCTCCTTTCTGTCTCTTATAAAAGCCCTTTTTGTTTAAAACTGATATATCGGTTGTCTCCAATGATGATATGATCAATCAGAGGAATATCAACCAAAATGGATACTTCTTTTATCTTATTGGTTATCTGCTGATCCTGTCTGCTTGGTGTAGGATCCCCACTTGGATGGTTATGCAATATCATGATATATGCTGCTTCTTCCTTAAAAGCCTTTATAAAAATTTCTCTTGTGGAAATAAGTGTCGCATTCAAAATCCCTACAGAAATAACTTCATCATAAATCATTCTGTTTTTCGCATCCAGCAGGATCAAAATAAGTTGTTCCGTTTCCCTATGTCGCATCCTCTCCATATAGTATGCCGCAACAGAATCCGGATTTTGAAAGGAAAGATTTACCTTAGCCTGCATATTTGAAATTCTTTTTGCAATTTCAGCAATACATAAAAGCTGAACTGCTTTCACCTCACCAATTCCAGGGATTTTCATTAATTCCTTTATGGTAAAGTGATGCAGACCTAAGAGTCCCCACTTGCTGCCGGAAAGATTTAAAATTGCCCGTCCAAGCTCAATCGGAGTCTTATCCCTTGTTCCGGTCCTTAACATAATAGCTAAGAGTTCAGCATCGGAAAGACTTCCCGGGCCAAATTTCATAAATTTATCATAAGGCAGTTCTTCAGCATCATATAATTGTTTTAACATACTCATTTTACTATTTTATATCTCTCCAGAAAATGACATAAAATATATGCAATGACCATAGATATATTACCACACGAAAAAGAGTCTGTACACCAAAAACATTAGTTTTTTTTCGACTCCATCATGTAGAAAAATGTCTCTTTTTCTCTAGGAAAGCTTTGCAATCCCTGTATTTACAATCTCCTGCAAAGTCTTCATGATGCCAAATTTTGCATGTTCATAAGTAAGACCACCCTGAAAATATACAGCATATGGAGGCTTAATCGGTCCGTCTGCGCTAAGTTCAATGGAAGAACCTGATACAAATGCTCCTGCTGCCATAATGACAGGACTGTCATAGCCCGGCATATCCCACGGCTCCGGCGTTACGAAGCTGTCAACGGGTGCTGCTGCCTGTATTCCTTTGCAGAAGGCAATGACGCCTTCAGGTTTACCAAATTCAACAGCCTGAATAATATCATGCCTTGATTCCTTACCATTTGGAACGACATGGAAACCAAGTTTTTCGTAAATATTTGCTGCAAAAATTGCACCCTTTAATGCACCTGCTGTTACAGTCGGTGCAAGAAACAGTCCATGATAAAAATCACGAAGCACTCCAAGGGAAGCTCCAACCTCCTTGCCAAGTCCGGGAGATGTCAGACGATATGCTGCATTCTCTACACATTCCTTTTTACCTGCTATATATCCTCCTATTGGAGCAAGTCCGCCACCCGGATTCTTGATTAAAGAACCGACAACCATGTCAGCCCCTACATCAGAAGGTTCTACTTTCTCTACGAATTCGCCATAGCAGTTATCAACCATGCAGATGACATCCGGCTTGATATTCTTAATAAAAGAAATCAAATCTCCAATTCTTTCCACCGATAAGGTTGGTCTTGTCTGATACCCCTTAGATCGCTGTATCGTTACAAGTTTCGTTTTTTCATTGATTGCCTTCTTGATATTTTCATAGTCAAAACTTCCATCTGCTAATAAATCGACCTGGCTATATGTGATGCCATATTCTTTTAAGGAGCCCTTGGATGGTCTGATGCCAATTACTTCTTCCAGAGTATCATATGGTTTACCAACAGGGGAAAGCAGCTCATCACCAGGGCGTAAATTACTCATCAGGGCAAGTGCCAATGCATGCGTACCACATGTGATCTGCGGACGTACCAATGCGTCCTCTGTATGGAAAATAGAAGCGTATACTGCCTCTAAAGTCTCTCTTCCCAAATCATTATATCCATATCCGGTCGTTCCAAGCAGACAGGCTTCGCTTACCTTGCAATCCTGCATTGCCTTAATAACCTTCATCTGGTTATATTCCGCCGTTTTATCAATTTCAAGAAAACGATTGGAAAGTCCTTTTAATATTTCTTCGCAGAATTCAAATACCTCATCCGAAATACCCATTTGTTTATACATATTTTCTATTGTTTGTTCCATTCCTCTTATCCTTCCATTCATCCTTTGCATTCATACGCATAAAATGAACCATCTTTTACAGGATGGTTCCTTTACAACAGCCAATAATATATTGTAACATCTTTTGCTCATCATATGCAAATTTATCTTTTTCTACCCATATCACATCTTTTTCACGACGAAACCATGTAAGCTGGCGCTTTGCAAAATGTCTGGTGTCACGCTTAATCCGGTAAACTGCCTCCTCCAGAGTAATTTCCCCAAGAAGATAAGCAATCATTTCCTTATATCCAAGCCCCTGCATTGCCGTCGATTCACGCTTACACCCTAAATCAAGAAGATGTTTTACTTCCTCGATAAGCCCTTCTTCCAACATAATATCAACACGCTTATCAATATTTTGGTACAGGTGTTCTCTTTCATCCGTCAAGATAAAATAACGTGAATCGTACGCCGCTTCCTTTTGGTGTTCTGCTTCATTATGTTCAGAGATTTTTTTACCGGTCTGTCTGTTATACTCAATAGCACGTATCACACGTTTTATATTGTTGGCATGAATTGCCTCCGCTGCCTTAGGATCACATTCTCTTAGCATTTCATGAAGATACTGCGCTCCCTTTTGTTCGGCAAGATCTTCAAGTTCCCTGCGAAGCTTGGTGTCTTCTTCATTCTCCGTAAAATCAATATCATATAACACTGACTGAATATAAAACCCCGTTCCGCCTACAAGAATCGGTATCTTACCCTTTTTATAGATCTGTTCCATTGCTGCCTTTGCATACTTTTGAAACAATACCACATTAAAATCCACGGTAGGTTCCAAAATATCTACCAGGTAGTGTGGTACGCCATCCATTTCTTCCGGTTTGATTTTTGCTGAGCCAATGTCCATATGGCGGTATACCTGCATGGAATCGGCAGAAATAATTTCTCCATTTATCGACTTTGCAAGTGCAATTGACAACTTAGTTTTACCTGCTGCCGTAGGTCCTGTTAATATAATCAATGGTCTTTTCATACGATTCTCTTAAATTTCTTCTCCATCTCATATTTTGACATTGTTACAATCGTTGGTCTGCCATGAGGACAATTATAAGGATTTTCCAAAGAAAGAAGCTGTTCTATCAATTCATCTGCTTCTTCATAGGTCATGGAATTATTTCCCTTTACAGCTGCCTTACATGCCATGGAAGCAATTTTTTCACGAATAATTTGTGGAACACCACGAACAGGATTTTCTGACATTTCTGTCAAAATATTTTCAAACAATTCCTTTACCTCATAACCGAACAAATCATAAGGCACACCTCTGATTGCATAAGCATTCATTCCAAAATCTTCTATCTGAAATCCAAGCTCTTCAAAATAAGTCCCATAGTTTCGAATAATGTCTGCTTCCTTAGGTGTTACACTGATAATAATTGGTGGCGTTAATGTTTGTGAAAGCATTTCATGCTTCTCCACCTTCTTCAAAATCTGTTCATATTTGACCTTTTCATGTGCTGCATGCTGGTCTATGATCAAAAGCTTATCACGATATTCTATCATCCAATAGGTTTCAAATACCTGTCCGATAATACGGTACTCCTGCTTTGCTTCCTTCGTCAGTATTTTTTCATCAAAGAAATTAAGCTGTTCCGGCTTCTCTATTATAATGTGATCCTTTGCCTTGATTACGCCAAGATTACTCTTGTCCGGTTCCTTTGGTCCTCCAAGGATTTTTTGTAGAAAAACATTTTTCTCCGTTGCAAGTGGCTCATCCTTCTTTATAGGCGGTTGTTCTCTATGATCTTCAAAGAAAACATCCTTTTCGGGCTGTGGCAATTCTTTTTTCGTTTCTTCCCGATTATATGCCACTTTATTATTAAAAAGAAATTGGCCAACCTCTTCGTGTCTTGCTGCCTTACCCTCATGATTATAGCTGCTTTCCTCACGTAAAAGTTGTTCCTGTATACGTGTTTTTTCAAATGGCTCCGGTGCTTCAATTTTTGCAGGCTTGGCATCTTCTTTCTTCTCTTCCAGAACTGCTTCCGGTATCATTTCCTGTGCAGCCAGAAAATCTGAAATATTTTGCGCAATCATACGGTACACATTGTTCTGATTCGAAAAACGAACCTCCATTTTTGTCGGATGTACATTCACGTCAACATCCCCCGTCGGAACCGTAATATGTATCACGCAAAAAGGATATCTATGCTGCATAAGATACGACTGATAGCCCTCCTCTATCGCTTTCGAAAGGAGTTTACTCTTTACAAATCTTCGATTCACGAAATAATTTTCAAAATTACGGTTCGCTCTGTTCAAAGTTGGTTTACCTAAGAATCCCTCTAAGACAAGCTCTTGGTCGACAATTTGAAAAGGTATCATTTCGTTGGCTATATCTCTTCCAAAAATACGGTAAATGATCGCTCTTAAATCGCCATCGCCATTCGTAAAGAACTTTGTCTGACCGTTAATAACATATTTAAATGAAATTTCCGGTCTTGAAAGAGCAAGATGTTCTAACAGGTCTGTAATATAGCTTCCTTCTGTCATGGCAGTTTTTAAGAATTTTCTTCTTACCGGCGTATTAAAGAACAGATTTCTTACAAGAAAGGTCGTTCCCTCAGGAGCCCCCACCTCTTCAAACTCTGTTTCTCTTCCTCCTTCCAGACAATAACGTATTCCTGTCATATCATCCTTAGTCTTAGTCACAATCTCAACCTTAGAAACAGCAGCAATACTGGAAAGTGCCTCACCACGAAATCCAAGACTCTGCAATGTCTGCAAATCAGTAACCTTATTGATTTTGCTTGTTGCATGACGAAGAAATGCATTTCGAACCTGTGTTTTTTCAATTCCACCACCATTATCTGTCACTCGGATAAATTCAATTCCGCCTTCCTTTATCTCCACCGTAATCGCTGTCGCTCCGGCATCCATGGCATTCTCGACAAGTTCCTTTACAACACTTGAGGGACGCTCCACGACCTCTCCTGCTGCTATCTTATCTATTGTATTATCATCCAGTACATGAATTTCTGCCATAATCATCCCCTCTTTCTAAAGCCTTTGTACGTTTACCATCGATTGTTCAGTTTATTTTGCAACTTATATAGTGTATTCATTGCTTCCATTGGCGTCAGATTTGAAATATCTATTTCCTTCAATTCCTTAATAATATCCTCATCTTTTACCGTATCAAACAACGACATCTGTCCCATTGCAATGTCATCATAAGACTGCTTTGGCTTTTTACGCTCATTGCCCCTTGTATCTACCGCAATGCTTTGTACCTTCTGTGTGATGTCATTATCACTTAGCTGCTCTGCAATTTCCTTTGCCCGGTCAATGACCATATCAGGAACGCCTGCAAGCTTAGCTACCTGAATACCGTAGCTTCTGTCAGCGCCTCCCTTAATAATCTTTCTAAGGAATACGATATCATCGCCTTTTTCCTTTACAGCAATACAGTAATTATTGACATTGTTCATCTTGCCTTCCAGTTCGGTAAGCTCATGGTAATGTGTTGCGAACAGTGTCTTTGCTCCTAAAATACGCTTATTACTAATATGCTCTATTACTGCCCATGCAATACTTAAACCATCAAAGGTTGAAGTTCCACGTCCAATTTCATCCAATACAAGAAGACTCTTGGACGTTGCATTTCTTAAAATATTAGCGACCTCATTCATTTCTACCATGAAGGTACTCTGTCCGCTTGCCAGATCATCAGAAGCACCGACTCTTGTAAAGATTCTGTCCACGATGCCGATATTAGCACTTTTTGCCGGAACAAAGCTTCCTAGCTGTGCCATCAGCACAATCAATGCTGATTGACGCATATAAGTAGATTTACCTGCCATATTGGGACCTGTGATTACTGCAATACAATGATTTGTATTATTCAGATATGTATCATTTGCAACAAACATATCATGATCTATCATTTTTTCAACAACCGGATGTCTGCCATCCTTAATGTCAATAATTCCTTTTTCGTTTAGGCTCGGTCTGACATAATGGTTCTGCTCTGCGACAGCAGATAGAGAAGCAAATACATCAAGCCTTGCAACTGCCTTAGCCGTTTTTTGGATTCGTTCAAGCTGTCCGGCAATATCATCTCTTACCTTACAGAAAAGGTCATATTCCAAGGTATTTAACTTATCCTCAGCATTCAGAATCGTATCCTCCAATTCTTTCAATTTTGGAGTCGTATACCGTTCTGCATTAACAAGAGTCTGCTTTCTGATATAATCATCAGGAACCATGTCTTTATAAGAATTTGTAACCTCAAAATAATAACCAAATACCTTATTATATTTTACTTTCAGATTCTTGATACCGGTTCGTTCCCTATCCTCTTCCTCAAGCTGTGCCAGCCATGTTTTACCATCCGTTTTCGCTTTTCTTAGCATATCAATATCTGCATCAAATCCGCTTCGGATAATACCACCCTCGCGAATCATAATAGGCGGTTCTTCGCAAATAGCACTCTTGATCAAATGGCACAAATCCTCAAGTCCGTCTATCTGTTGTTCTATTTCCACAAGCAGTTTTGCATCAAATTCTTTTAAAACTGTCTTAATATGAGGCAGCATTTCCATAGAATTAGCAAATGCAATCAGATCTCTTGGATTTGCAGATTTATAGCTTACTTTTCCAAGAAGTCTCTCCAAATCATAGATTGGATTTAGATATTCGCGTATTTCATCCCTCGATACGCTGTTTTTACAAAGCTGTTCTACGGTATCCAGTCTGTCATTAATATCCTCTATGTTTATCAATGGCTGTTCGATATCATTTCTGAGCTGTCTTGCTCCCATTGCTGTCTTTGTCTTATCAAGCACCCATAACAGAGAACCTCTTTTCTGCTTTTCACGTAAGGTTTCCGTAAGTTCAAGATTTCTCCTCGTTGAGCTGTCCAGTAACATAAAACGACTTGCCAGATACGGCGTTATATGTGTGAAATGCTCCAAAGAAGTCTTTTGTGTTTCCAAGAGATACTGCATCATCGCACCGGCTGAAATCATTCCTGTCGGGAAATCCTCGATTCCAAGTCCCGCTAAGGTATTTACCTTAAAATGATTCATTAGACACTTTTTGCAGCCATCATCATCAAAATGCCATGGCTCCAGAGAATAGACAGCCATACCAAGCCTGTTACGTAAATCGTCTACATCAAAACCACTCATCATGAATGCATCGTTACAAATAATCTCTGTCGGCATATATTTATAGATTTCATCCTGAAGCTTCCCAAGTCCTTCCACCTCAGTCATGTAAAAATCACCTGTTGTAACATCTGAAATGGAAATACCTATTTTATTCTGAAAACAGGCAATACACATTAGATAATTATTTTTGGATTCTTCTAACGCCTGTACATTCAGATTCGTTCCTGGAGTTACTACTCTTATTACCTCACGCTTAACGATTCCCTTGGCAAGCTTTGGATCCTCCACCTGTTCTCCAATTGCTACTTTATATCCCTTAGAAACAAGCTTATTTAAATAAGTATCGACTGCGTGGTACGGAATACCGCACATAGGCGCTCTCTCATCTAATCCGCAATCTTTGCCCGTCAGTGTAATCTCAAGTTCCCTGGATGCTGTAATGGCATCCTCAAAAAACATCTCATAAAAATCACCGAGTCTATAAAACAAAATACAGTCCGGATACTGTTTCTTTGTCTCCATATACTGCTGCATCATCGGTGTCAAACCAGCCATATCATAAACCTTGCCTTTCCTGTTAATCGTCTTCTCCATGCATAAGGAAAAACGGGCAAAGTATTTGTTTGCCCGTTTATTTTCGATAGGAATTACATATTATGCATATCCTATTATTTTTCCTTATGTATTTTAACATAAAAGCATCAAAATTCAAAGGGTGCTTTATGTTTTTTATTTATGTTAATTCATTGTTTCATTTGCTCTTGCAAGTGCATCATCAATATGTGCACAGAAATTCTCTTCACCAATCTTTTTTGTAAATCCTGCCTTATCCATAACAAGTTTTGGCTGTGTATTTACATGTGACAGAACAATCTGAATGCCCCTCTTAACACACATATCATGCAACTGTTCCAGAGAATGCATAGCTGTTGCATCAATGGCATTCACACTACGCATTCTGATTACAAGACACTTTGTATCTTCATTTAATGTGATCTTTAAAATCTTATCTGCTGCTCCAAAGAACATAGGTCCTGAAACTTCGTACACTAATGTATGCTCAGGAACAACTCTTAAAGAAATACTGTCCGGATCGTCCTCATCATCAACATAAGTCCATCCTTCTACCTCTGTCACATCGCTCATACGCTTCATGAACAGCATGGCTGCAAGTACGAGTCCTACTTCAATTGCGACAACCAGGTCAAAGACTACTGTCAATACAAAAGTAAGCACAAGTACTAAAATGTCACTCTTAGGTGCTGATTTACACAGATTTACAAAGGTTCTCCAACCACACATATTATATGCAACCATAAAAAGGATAGCTGCGATACATGGCATTGGAATCAAAGCCGCATATGGCATCAATATAACAAGAATGAGCACTAATGTAACAGAGTGAACCATTCCTGCAATTGGTGTACGACCACCATTTTTAATATTGGCAGCAGTTCTTGCAATTGCGCCCGTTGCCGGAATACCACCGAATAACGCAGAACCAACATTACCAATACCCTGTGCAATTAATTCCATATTAGAACGATGCTTTGAATTAATCATACTATCTGCTACTACACAAGATAGCAAAGACTCAATGGCAGCAAGAATCGCAATCGTAAATGCATCCGGTAAAATATCCCCAATATCCTGTAAAGAGAAAGCCGGAATATGAAGACTTGGAAGCTTATTGCTGATTTCATATAAATCACCGATTGTATTGACATTCATGTGAAGTAATTGAACCATCAAAATTCCAACAATAACAGCAATCAGGGAACCAGGTATCTTTTTATTGATATATGGCCACACAATCTGAATAGCAAGACATACAGCGCCTACAAGCAATGCCTGTACATTTATGGTTCCAATATTTTCTATAACAGCCTTTAGCTTTTCCATTGTTTCAATCGTAACGGTTCCTGCAGGATAAGTAAGTCCTAAAAAATCCTTAACCTGTCCGATGGCAATCGTTACTGCAATACCTGCTGTAAAACCGGTTGTAATCGTAAATGGAATAAACTTAATCAGACTTCCCAATCTCAAAAATCCCATTACAATAAGAATAATACCTGCAAGAACAGTTGCAAGAATCAACCCATCCATGCCCTTTTGTGCAACAATTCCTGCAACAATTGTTGCAAATGCAGCAGTTGGCCCCGCAATCTGAACACGGCTTCCACCAAAGAAGGAAATCAAAAAGCCTGCCACAATCGCAGTATAAATACCCTGTTCAGGACCAACACCTGATGCAAGAGCAAGTGCGATAGACAGCGGAAGTGCAATAATCGCAACAATGATACCTGCTACAACATCCTTTCCAAACTGTGCAGCGCTATATGTTTTCATGACAGAAAATAGCTTTGGTTTTAATTTTTCCATAATTCTCCCTCCGGTTATTTTCTTATAACCTTATAAAATTAATATAAAAATTTTATTAACAAAACATTTTCTATCATATTCCTTCTTTTTACATTTTTCAAGTCCTTTCGACGTGATTTACACTAATTCTCCAATATAATAAAATCCATGACATTCCTTTAGCTTTACATCAACAATTTTACCAATCAGGCTTGCATCTCCGGGAAAATGTACAATCGTATTATTCGAGAGTCTTCCGGTCACAAGGCTTGCATCATGCTCATTCATTTCTTCTACCAGAGCACTATGTACCTGTCCCTCCAGCCTTGAAACACGTTCTCTTGCTGTTTCCTGTACCACCTTAAGAAGCTTATCAAAGCCTTCCTTTACAACTTCCTCCGGCACCTGATTCTCCATAGCGGCAGCAGGTGTTCCAGTTCTCTTAGAATAAATAAAGGTAAATGCATTATCATACTGCACTTCCTTTACAACCTCGATTGTCTCTTCCACGTCCTCAAGTGTTTCTCCCGGGAAGCCAACAATGAGATCTGTGGTAATCGCAATATCCGGTATCTCTTCTCTGATTTTCTTTGCTAACGCAAGATACTGCTCTTTTGTATATCTACGGTTCATTGCGTTAAGAATCTTTGTAGAACCAGCCTGCAACGGCAGATGAAGATGTCTGCATATCTTCTTGGAATTCTTCATAACCTGAATCAGATCATCTGACAGATCCTTTGGATGTGAGGTCATAAAACGGATCCTCTCTAATCCCTCAATTTTTTCAACTTCTTGCAAAAGCTGGGCAAAGGTCATAGGCTCTTCTAAGGTTTTTCCATAAGAATTTACATTCTGGCCAAGAAGCATAACCTCTACAACGCCCTCTGACACTAATTGCTCAATTTCACGAATAATATCCTTGGGATTACGGCTTCGCTCTCTTCCTCTTACATATGGCACAATACAATAGCTGCAAAAGTTATTACAGCCATACATGATATTGACCCCACATTTAAAGGAGAATTTACGTTCTGACGGCAAATCCTCCACAATCTTGTCAGTATCCTTCCAAATATCAATTACCATTCGCTCACTGGTATACATTGTTGTCAACAGCTCTGCAAATTTATAGATATTATGTGTTCCAAAAATTAAATCAACAAAAGAATAGCTTTTCTTAATTTTCTCAATGACAGATGGTTCCTGCATCATGCAGCCGCATAAAGCAATTTTCTTATCAGGATTCTTTTTCTTCATGCTGCTTAGAACACCAAGTCTTCCATATACCCTCTGATTAGCATTATCACGAACAGTGCATGTGTTAAAGAATACTAAATCGGCAGATTCGTCCTCAATAATATCATATCCAATCTTACGAAGGATTCCCAACAACTTCTCACTGTCCTTAGCATTCATCTGACAACC
>JALEWA010000049.1 GCA_022788085.1 Lachnospiraceae bacterium | reverse complement strand
AATTGTAAAAAAGCATTATTCAAAATCTCAGCCATAGTATCTGTTAAAAATAGCATAAAAAATATTCCTATTGATGAAATTACCACATGAATACCATCAACTATTTTCGCTAATATAAGCTTGGCTATATAACTTTTCTTTTTGGGATATTTCTTATTCTTCTCACCATTCTCATATATTCCAATACCACTTTTACTTTTTACTATCCATACATGGTTTCCGGGATAATTTGCTACAACGCTGAATTTAACAGTGTATTCTCTTTCAACATATTCTCCTTTAGTATTCTTTTCGATAACTAACACAGTATCAGAAATACTACGAGTTGCTGTATCTGCCCTTAATACTACTGCTTCCTGTGCCTTGTAATACTCATCACCCAACTGACCGTATATTTTTGACTTCAAAACTCTTTCATCTGCATATACTGGCATAATAAATGGAAAGTCTATTTTCTTTTGTATCTCAGGTGATAATGTTATTGCTGCTTCATACACTTCTTTGGAATAATTTACTTTTAACTCCTGCTCTGTCATGACTCTTTTGTCCTTCCTGTTACTTCAATATTAATGTGCCATTATCATCGAAATAAAAACTGACACTTTCACTTTCCATCTCATTGTCCTCTGTCACGGTATCATACACATCATTTAATGCTGTTCCCTCAAAACCTGTTACAACATTGGCTACCGCAGCAACATTCTTTGATAAGAATCTTATTCCCCAATTTCCCAGTTTATCAGAAAGCGTGAATAAATACGTCCGTAAATCACCAATATTTGCTCTGGCAATGTTATGAGCTGCTACCCCTTCCTCTGCTTCTGGGAAAGATTTTAAGAAAGGAATTCTATTTAGTATATCAACTGCTTCGAAGTAATGTTTGCTACTAAACTTAATACCCTTTTGTTGCAAATCAGCCACCCAGTCTGTAAGCTTGCTTTGCACTTTATTGTTTAAGCGGTTACCACAAAAAGCACAAAATGTGTCAATTACTGTTGTCATTATTACATCTAATTCTGATACATCTGTATCATCAAAATCATTTCCATATTTATCATCCAAATAGTCATCTAGTGATTGGTATCCCAGACTATAGAGTGCTACCAGATAGCATGCACCTGCTTCCCCCAATACGTTTGGAGCTGCAGTTGCCAGTGCTGATGATAATATTGCTCCATTACAAAATGAATCTAGCGCTTTATACCAACGATTCTCATCCGTGTCAGAATGATTTGAAATATAAGTAATACCTCCACTAATCAATCCACCAGCCAACGCAGCTACCCCAACTGCAATAGCAGCCTCTGCTGCTTTAAATGCGGCTGCTTTTAATACAGTTCCTCCTATGAATAATGCCGCCGGACCGCCCATGAAACAAAACGCTGCAAGCGCTGCTATGGCAGCAGCTGCTGCCACTAAAGCAAGTGCCCATAGAAGTTTTTCGCCCAGTTTCTTCCAATTGTAGGACATCTCTACCTCTGACGGTGCATCGTTGAACGGCTGATAAGTCTTGATAACAGTTCCCCCTTCTACCATCGATGACGCATTACCATCAATAGACTGGTTTATGATAAGCTGCGTCATTTCCTCTCCAAACATTTCTATCATTAATGGAGATATCATATTCAGTCTGTAAGTAATTACTGAAATATTCTTTATCCCTTTTACTTCCGTTCCGACCTTTGCCTGTATCAGGACTTCATTGTCATCACTCATTTGAATCTTCGCATCCTGAATAGAAACAGACACCTGTTCCTTTCCAAGATTAAGCTTCTTTCCTGATGGAACCATAAATACTTTTTCAGCCGGTATCTTCGTGTCCATACATTCATTTCCATTTGTTCTTAAACACGCTGTTGCACTAATGTCATAGCCTGAAAAATCATTATTCTGAATAATAACTGTGGTTTTCTCTTCCGGCATGGCATATAACAGATTTGCGGTAATTGGTTTCCAATCATATGCCTGTAATTCCTGTTTTCCATAATGTTTATCTATATCAAGATTCACAGTGACCGTATCTTGCTCTACATCATCAACAGTTCCTTTAAAAGCCAGACCACTTAACTTCTTATTTTCAATTCTTTTTTGTGACAGCAATATCTCTGTTGCTATCTGATAAGTAAATATCACTTCACTTTTTACTAAAGCAGCCCGCTTACATATAACTCGAAGACTTGTTTTTTCTATTTCCACTATATCGCCTATTTGAAGGTTATCATAACTGTTGACTTTATAATAACTGTATAGTTCAGGATATAGCCCCTTATCTCCGAGCTCCTGATACTTTTCTGATATACAATATTCATACTGTGAGCTTTTGTTTTGTGCTGTCTTTCTTGCGTCCGGCATACCGACAGTTAATATATTCCAATCCAATCCTGTACCAGCTATTACTGATGTATTAAGTTCTGACGCCAGACGTATTAAAAATTCAAAATCAGATTCTTCATATTGAAAAATCGTTCTTCCAATACATTGATTTTTACTGCTGTTATTGATAATACTAATATACGAATATTTTTTTTCAATTTCCTGAAATATCTGATCATATGTCATAGATGGCTTTTGAAAAGAACGCGTCCTCTTAACAGAATCCATTTTGTGAGAAGTTGTAATTAAAACAATATCAAGATATGCAAGCTGATTATTTTTTCTTACATTATATTGAGAAACATAACCTTTGAATAATATTTCCTGTTCTGCTCTTGTTTTAACAACTACAAGTGTATTCTCTCCAAACTGCTTAGTAATTTCTTCATATTCGTCTGCCACAAGAGCTGTTATGGATGCAGTTCCATGTTTATTGGGTTCTACATTTATTGCTATATCTTCAATAACCTGCAAACCTGTTATTCCTTCTATTGCAATATTATCAAGAGTTATTGCCCCCATCGGTTATGTCCTCCTCATAGCTTTGACCTGATTCTTCAATTCTGATTACGCCACCATATTTACATACCAGTATTGAACTGGTCTTTAATTTCAGATACTGTTCTTTTTTATCTGTTGTCATGTCTGTAACATAAGACTCTTCTGCCGGATTCAGCCACTTTCCCATAATAACCGGTGTACATTTGGGTCCTATCACATTTTCGACAGAATCAGTTTGTTCATATGGACGTAAGCATATTTGCTCCTCATTTTGTTTCCCACAATTCTCACTTGTGCATACTCCAAAATAAGAAATATTATTTTTATCGCCCACAATACAATCTTTTTCTGTTACGAACGGATGCTTTAATTCAGCATCCGTATAAGAACCATAGCTTTTAGGCAGATTCAGTCTCCGCTTATGTGTACCACAATCACAATACAACAATGCTCCTCTGACAAGTATATTTTCCGGTTCAGCTGTGCTCCACTCTGCCTCATTTATTAATTCCTGCTCTAATGTCTTCTGATCTTCTTCAGACAATTCTTCATTACTTCCACTTGTCGAAATACTCATAGTATTAATCCCTCTCTATATCATTTCCAATTCCTCGTACCAAAGCATAGCACCTCTTCTTAGGAAACTCTCTAATACTCTTAAACTTACCACTACATATCTGTTAGAAACCTTGTCCAGTTGAAATATCTCCTTATCAGCCAGTTTGTTCGTATCAAGAACAATATGTTGCAGTTCACTATGGTCCATATTAAATTTTGTTCCTTCACCCAAACAATCAACAATCTGCAAATGTGGTAAGAAGTACTGAACAGCCATCTCTCGCTTGCGATCTATCAGAATAATCTGGCGATATCCCATATTAGGTTCATACAGTTTCAATATCTTCTGCAATTCCTTCGTAACCATAAAAAACGGTCTCGACAAAACATCCGGATATACAGTAAAATCATTTTTTTCAACGTATAAAGTAATCACTTCCGGTAATTTATGATAGCTTCCCCATGTTAAATTTCTTGCATCAATTTTTGCCATCCAGTTAACAATATGTGGTGTGGTCTTAATCCGAGAGTCTTCTCTAATTAAGTAATATTTCATCCTTATCGTTCCTCTTCTTGTTACTTTGTCCCTCAAACAGAGTTATACCTGTACAACCATATTCTCCATATCCTATTTTAATATCTTCATTCTTCTGTATTTCACGATAACTTGCCAGATTTACTATAATCGGAATATATGCTCTGAATATCTCCCTGATAAGTGGTATGTACATTTGTGCAAGTTTTAAAAAATAAGGTTGCAGTTCATGGTACCGTATCTGTATGACAGATTTTTTCATATATGTTTCGTATTGTAACCAGTCATTTTGTGCTGCCTCTGCCATACACTGTGGAGAGTACTGTATACAGACAGGTTCTTTATCAAAAAGGAACTGTTCGTCATAAGCCTCTACTAACAATTCAAGACTTCCTTTTTGAAATGTACTATGCAAAAAATATATATTAATAAAATATATCTCTTTCTTATTTCCCTGATCCTGTAGTTTTTTAATTTCCTTAAACAACTTATCTAATGGCCAAACAAAATCTCTTGCATACATTTTAAATTCGTCTTCTGAAACATCATTCTGAAATAATTCTGCCTTTTTTAGAATATCAGCCATTTCATATTCTGCTGTCTTATTATTTATTTCTTCTAATCTATTCATACCTTCTCCATAATCAAGTCTTTCTTTTCAACAATTTCATTCGAATTGCTGCATATGAATCTGACTCGCTGACATACTTATATCTTCTCCTATGTCTATGAACGAATTACCCTGCTTTAAGTTTATTTCTGATTCTGCTTTTACAGTCACTTTATCCAATATACTCTCAACCTTTACTTCACCATCTGAAACAATATTAATTGGCAAAATACTTTTTATACTAATGCCATTCGTATCATCCATTATTATTTCCATGCCTTTAGAATTTGCAATTTTTATATATTCCGGTGCAAATACAATTTCTTTCCCTTGTGGATTGCGAAAAAACTTAATTTTAGGATCCTTATCTTCTTTTTGAATCTGCATTGAGTTCATAACAAATGCCTGATCTGCATCTTCATTCGGAAAAAATACTCTTACCAAATCTCCTTCTTCCGGCATGCAGTACCAGCCTGCATTATTATCAGACGAATATACCGTTGCAAATTCCATTAATTTTAATGAGTCCTGATTTCCTTCCATTTCCATAAGCACTGTAACCTTATCATTAAGGACTGATTGAACTTTTCCTGCGATAGAAATGCCTACAATGTCATAGTTCTTTATTTCTCCCACCTGAAATGCTTCTTCATGTTTTAAAATATATGTATTCTCAAGCTGATATCCTTCATATACCCCTTTTATTTCATACACATACAAAGCCCTCTGTACTCCTTCAATGTTAACCGGATCACCCAAATCCATATTTTCTCTTGTTTTTATTGTATAATATTCTTCTGCTGCTATGCTTGTATTGATACCTTTCGCTGTCTTTATTTCATAATCTTTCATACTACATGTTCTTTGATAATCTGATACTTTAACATTCTTAGCTGTACCACTTTTGAACAGTCCTATAGAAATATTTCCAGCAGTTCCATATGAAATCAGACTAGCATTCTTCTCAGATGCTAAACGTCTTATATATGCCCAATCAGTCTCACCATACTGCAAAGACATATGTCCTATACTGCCTAGTAATTCTGACTCATAAATTTGAACACAATCACCATATTCTTTGCTAACTTCTCTTATTATAGATTCATAAGTCTGTGCAACATTTTGAAATACTCGCTTATTCTCTTTTACATCCATTTGATAAGTTTTTCCGACCAGACTGAGTTCTACTTCACAATATTGTGACTGATGCTTTTCCGTATAGTCATACATCACACCATAAAATACCGGGCTGGTTACTTCCTCTGAATCTTTTGCCTTTATTTCAAAGCTTTGATTACTAAGCATGTAATTTCTAAATTCTTTTAAATCTTCTTCCTTTATTTGCCCACATATATATGCTGACCCGTGCTCATTGACTTTTTTATGAATTTGAACTTTTGTTATGATCAATTGTTCAATACCTTTTATATACAGATTCGACTCGCTCATATCAATCCATGCCTCCACACTTAATGCTTTTAGCACTCTTTAACATTATTTTTTTCCATTTATCTTTTTCTTGAACATTACAGTTATACATACCTTGTATCACTTCATTATTTACATTTACCAAAAACATAATATTATACATCTGTCCATCTAATGTTGGATTTTCATATTCCATCCATACAATTTTATTATCAGCCTCATCAATTTCACCTTGCTCATGAAACACCACTCCTGAATTTACATTCATAATGTTTATACGAATTAACTGTAATAATGTACTCAGTTGCTCTTGTGGTACATTTTGATGTAAATTGTTATACATGAAATCGACTGAAGATTCTTCATTGGTTTTTATTACACTTGGTCTTGACGGACTTGGATATTTTAATGAGGCTACTTTTAAATCCATATCCTGAAAATCATCTGGCAGCAGTATACTGAATTTATCATTAAGTATACTTGTATATTTCATCTCAATTATCTCCATTACTAATAACCATGTCCTTTCCTTACTGCCTGCAATTATATATCATCCTCAGAATGTATTGTTTCTATCATCAATTTCAGTACTTGTCTCCATATTTTTGCATCATGAATATTACAACTGAATGTCAACTGATATCTGCAATTATCCTTATGTATAAGAATCAGCATCTGATATATGCTATTATTGAATAGTGTAATTTTATAATCAAAAATACCTATTTGAATCTTTTCTACCTGTAGTTCTTCTTTTTGGTATGTAACGATTCCCGGATTAATTTTTTTAATGCTTTGCTTTACAAGTTCTATTTCCTGCTCTATTGTTGTCTCTTGTAAAACATCAGGTATTGCCTTTGCTTCCAATACCATATCTCTGCTTTTGTAACAAAATACATTATCTGGTACCTCATTTTTATAATTTAATTCCAGATAATCTTTTTCAGGTATTACAAATCTTAAAGGAACCATCATGCTAATTTCATTTGAGCAGAGGCCTCGTCGTTTAAAATGAAATAACTCTTCTTTTATGAAAAGTCCATTTTCCAAATCTCCAGATATTTCACTCTTATGACTGTTCAATATCATTGCAATTTTTTCATCACCATATACCATAATTTACTATTTCCTTGTTTTTTCAATAAAGATGCAACTATACTTACAGACTTACTCTTGTACTGCACTCTGCTTCTGCATCAATGCCGTAATGGTATTAGCTACTGCATTGGCACTTGCCGTATCTCCCATATTCTTATAGGCTTCCTTCGCGCTTTCCAGCTTTGTGATGGCTGTAGCATAGTCACCGGAGGCCATATATGACATGCCGTCCAGTACATTCTGAAGTGCATTCTGTTCATCGGGACCGTATGCTGCATTTTCAAGTTTTTCATTGATTGCTACAAGCTGTGCAGTATTTTCTGTCTTCTGGTAGATTTCCTTGGCATTCTCGTAATATTCCTGTGCTGTTTTATAATCACCACTGTGCATTGCCTGATTTGCCTTCTGCACATAACTGTCAGCTTCTTTCTCCATCTCCTGATTAGATTGTTTATTGATAGTCTGATTAATGTTATCTATCTTAATGCTTACAAAAGATATCTTGCCATCAGCCTCCGTCGCATGATAACTCTCCTTTGCAAGCGTATACATTTCCAATGCCGTGTTATATTCTGTCAAAGCCTGGTTATATAGATTCTGTTCAAGAAGTGCTTCTGCATTAGCCTCATACGCAGCTCCTTCCTTCAGCGCTTTCTTACCATTTGCAGTGTTTAGCTGTTCATCTGCAATATTTCTGTTAGTAGTATCATCTATGCTGTCTGCAGCTTTCGATGCTTCTGCGAAATTTTCAACTGCCTGTTCATAATCTGCCGCACCCAGTGCATCTGTTCCATTCTTCATACTATCTGCATAATCTTTATAACTTTCCATCGCACTTAAGTAATCCGTCTTTTCTCCATGTTCTGTTTCCAGAGTACTTGCGCTTCCTATTGCCGCATCAATCTTATTAGAAGCCTTCTTATACTCGCCTTCACCTACAGCCGCCATACCTTCTGTCATATATCCTGCAACTGCATGATATAATTCTATCTTCTGTATATGCTGATATGCTTGTGACTTCTCATTTACTCGAACTTTGTCTGCTAACTCCATTGCTTCATCAAACTGCTCATCTGCAGCTGCATAGTTCATTTCGTTCAAATATTTAATTCCACGTTCCTCCAGCTTCTGCATTTGTACAATGTTCTTCTGGTTGGAACGATACCTTGTAAAACAGAACATTCCTACCATCATTCCTATTGCCAGGCAAATCGAAAAAGCAATCTTTAGATATTTCTTCTGTTTACTGGCCTTAGGGTTTCGATACACTTTGTCCACAAAAATACTTACAATGGTATAATTCTCTGTAATTCCCTGTTGGTGGCTTAAAATAATGTCCTCAATGTTAGTACACACCTTCTCCGGATCCGATGCTCCATCTGTCGAATCCAGTAATTCTGCATCTCCTATGCTCTCCCATACTCCTCGTGTATAAAGAAATACCATATCACCATCATCAAGTTTCTTCTTTCCTGATATACGAGGTGTGAAATGACCTGACTGTCCAAGATAACAATATAAGTTGTGTCGTTCTTCATGACTTTCTAACTGGTCAAGTGAAATCTCCGATTTATCAGCAAGACTTTGGCTTAAGGACATATCCTTTGTACGGAACTTAATTCTGCCATTCCTCATGATTACCAGACGGCAGTTACCTGCCTGTCCCCAACGAATTGCTTTATAATCTGTGACTACTACGATTATACTTGCCTCTAGCCGTATCTCTTGTGCCTCCTGATGAAGTGTATGATGTGCTGTATTCAGATAATGTTTCAATTTGTTCTTGGATATTCCCGGCTCTTCCGAGAAAGCAGTTATTACTGCGGTCACAGCCAGCTTTGCACTTTCTCTCTTCTCATCTGTATCAATACCATCTGCCACACAATAACATGCATAATCCTTTAGTTCTACAAAAGCAAAATAATCTGCGTTACGCAGATAGCTACCTGATTCTGATATGAATTTTGTCTTAAATTCCGAATTTTCCTTACGCATGTTCTTCTCCTATTTCACTGCCAGAATAATGATTGTGGCATTATCTTTACTTCTTACCTGTTTCTGATTAATCGCCTGCATGATCATATCTGCTTTCTGTTGAGCGCTTCCTCTTCTGGACAATATATCCTCCAGCTCAATCTGACCGATTACTTCTACACCATCAGAATATAACAGTACCTGATCTTTCTTTTTCAACAGAATCGGTCTGTCAGATTCACTTGCTTTCTTGAATCCGTCATATCCCAGATAATTCACAAGGCGTTTTGCCAAATGTCCCCCATCTGCATCTTCTTTTCTGATGGTTCCTGCCAGATACTGATCTTCCAGCCAGTTTTTGACATTTTCTTTACGATTTACTTCTATTAGCCGTCCATTTCTGAATACAGCAATATTACTGTCTCCTACAGAAGACCAATACATCTTATCATCCATAAGAACAACGGATACCTGTGTTGTCCCCCCTGGTGTTTCACCGAATTCATCCCGTATTCTGTCATTGGATAGAACAGCTGATTTCTGAAAGTAATAGCTGATATTGTCTGAAATATCCCTTTTCTCAAACTCATCCAGATATGTTTCTACTGTAATCTGACTTGCCAGATTACCATTGATATATCCACCTATTCCATCTGCCACAATCCCCATGATTCCATACGGTCTTACACTTGTTGCAAAGGAGTCATCCTGTTTCTCTCTTGTTCCAATAATCTGTGCATTACCAATATCTACTCCTAAACTTGAGCCACATGCATATACACTATTCTCCTGTCTGTGTGATAATATGAAACATACACAGAAAACAGTAATTATGATGGTAAGGGCAATACCGGCAGCAATTATGAATCGGATGTCTGTAATAATCCCTGTCATTTTTCAATTCTTCTCCTAGTCCTCATTTTCTTCCGATTTATTTCCATTCGTCCACTCAAAATGTTCTCCACATAACGGAATGAACAGAAACTTGCTTTGTCCCATCTCTATCATGGAAAATGCACTTAATGCTACAGGAGTATAGACTGCTTCTCCATTCAGGTAAGCTAATCCTGATGAATCTCCGGGTAATAAATATGTCGATCTGTTTTTACTATCATAAATTATGGCAGCATGATTAATTCTTGAAATCGAATTATCTCCAAGAATCTGTATATGCATATTGTCTGCCCTGCCTATAAAATTCTTACCTGCATGAATTTTATAATCCTTTCCATATTGTGGTCCTTCAATACAAACCAACCATCCCGTTACCGGATTCACACTGTCTGTTGTTCCATTGATTGACATCGTTTTATCCGGATCATCCAGCATCAGTCTTCTGTTATTTATCATATTGCCGGTTTCCAGATTGCTGTTACAATACGGACATGTATCCCCATATTTTCTTGCACTGAACATATGTCCATTTTTACAACGATTTAATGCCATTTTTTATCCTCCTTATTCACGGCTGCTTCTTACCGTAACTGTAACATTGTATTAGATATATATATAATGTCTCCTGCTTCAACTTCTACTGCACCTACCAGTTTTACATCAAGCAGAGCACTTTGATTTCTCTTCTTTACTCTTGTTCCATTCTTGGAATCTATATCATCCACATACCAGCCATTATCTGTATAGTTCAAAACAGCATGCTGTTTTGATACTAACTGCCCCATTGCTGTTTCTGTCAAATCAATATCTACAGGTTCTTTATCCGTTCCTTTTCCAATAACAAGCGAAGTTTTTCCCGCCAATGACCATTCCAGAAGAATATTTCCCTGTTCCCCTATAAGAGCAATCGAATTAATCTTATTCCCGGTTGGACTTTCCTTCTTCTGCACTCTTGCCGGCGCATCATCCAATGGATTTATGGTCTGACGCTGTTTTGTTACCGCTTTTCCTGTTTTTTCATTAGCCTGCATTGTATTCTTATCATTCAGCCGGCATATGCACCATTTTCCAGCCAGAATTACAATCAGCATAAAAATTATGCATAATATTTTAAATAAAAATCCGATATTCGCCTGCAGTGCGAACATAAGCAGACACCCTGCTCCCACCCAGATAATTGCTTCGGCTACTCCAGTCAGATATTTTTGTATAAATGATGCTTTCATGATTCATTACCTCTTGTTTCTTTATCTTATCAATAGGACGCATTCGTATGAATGCGCCCTAAATAAAACAGTTATTTATGCTTCATAACCGCCATTTACAGTAATTGTCTGAATCTTATCCTTTTTCTGTCTTACAACAAGTTTAAAAGTTCCTACACCTTCCACATCATCATAGTTTTCAGTATAATCTACAACGAATGCTGTTGGCATTGTGTATTCTCTGATAACCTGTCCTGCTGCTGTAGATTTGATTACAACATTTTTATAGCAGGTTGCGTTCTCAGAAGTAATCATAGCCCATTTTGCAAGATCTACTGTTCCTTCCGTTCCATCGTCAAGCATAGTTAAAATTTTTCCTGTGATGGTTGCTGTTACCGCTACATCTGTTGTCTTTGCGTTGGAATCATTCGGTGTAGTCACTGCAAAATCAACTGTCTTAATTGTATCAACACCTAACGTTGTTCCCTCAACTGTTAAAATAAATCCCATTTTCTATTCCTCCTGGTATATGTACTTAGTATGAAAATCCACCCTGATATTCTACCGTGTTATTCTTATCCTTCTTCTGCTTCAAAGTAAGTACAAATGTACCAACACCGGTCTCATCAGCAAATGTTTCCTTGTAAGCAACAACATATACAGTATCCATAACAATCTGTCTTACAACCTTGCCACCTGAAATTACATCGACGCTTACCTTACCATAACATGTTGCATCCTCAGCAGGAACTAATGCCCACTGTGCAAGCTTTACTGTTTCATCAGCGATTCCGGCAATATTAGCTCTAATCTTTCCGGTAATCTCAACTCCTAATCCTAAATCCGTAGAACGTGCATTGCTGTCATTTGGTGTCTCTGTCAGGAACTTTACAGATGTCACGGTCTCGATTCCAAGATCAACACTTTCTTTTGCTTCAATTTTTACTTTAAAACCCATATTTTCCTCCTTAACAATATAGTATTGAGTTTCTTATGCATACGTCTCCTATCCTTATGACACACTGGCTGAAGTTGCTTTTGTAACAGAGACCGTAAGATTCTTAACATTTCCGTTGAATCCAATTTTGATATTACACTCTCCCGTTACTTCATCGATAATGCTATCAATTTCATCACCGTTCTGCAGAATTCCATTTAAATAATTCTTATCCGCAACCCATAAGGATTTCTGGCTCTTAGGGTTGTTTCCAAAGAATTTTACAACATTATCCTGCTTGAAGTCATTTGTCATATATCTTAAGATTCTCTCTACATATGTACTGACCATTGTCTTATAAAGGGAATCATATGCATCATCTACCATAGCAAGTGTTCTTGCCTTATAAACGGTAATATTCTTTACTTCCTTACCTTCTAACTGACTATTTTCTGATGCAAACATAAAGCCAAAGCTCTTTGCATTGATTGCATTCTTTATAGTATTGGTGTATCCTGTTATTTCTTTTGCCATTGTAGTAACAGTACGTAAGGAATGATCTCCTGCTTCAATATCATATCTTACTCCCGGATATTTTGGAGACACACTTGAATAATACTCTTTTAAGTATTCAGGGCACTGATAAGCAGCTACAACTCCTGCTGCTACATAAGCTGCTCCAACATAGACACCTTCTATCCAGAGCTTCATAATATCTTCCCGCTCCTTAGAAAGTGCAGCTCCTCCCTCTTCTGTTACCGTCATCTTGTTATCTATTACAACACCTGATTTATCCTTTGGCACTACTGTGAAATTAGGAAAACAGCAAGATACAAATTCGCTATAAGACTGCTTCATGAGTGGCTGTGACTTATCTACAAAGCGCTCTATTCCACTTGTTGCTACATAATTAAATGTAGTATCCTCGCCTGTCTGGAAGCTGTAAAATGTCTGTACTCTATAATCCTTAAGAGTATCCAGAAGCGTTGATAGCGCCTCCATTGTATTTCCTGCTATCTTCTGCTGCTGTTCGTTTCCCTTAAATCTTTGTCTGGTAACCTTTCTTACAGAACTTGCTTCTAATTCAATTTCCGGAACAATGCCTAACCATACTGTATTATCATAGTTATTTTTTGTATTTACTGTATTAAGATATGTTCTTAATCTGCCGATATTCAAACTACTTACCAGCATGTCCAGCTTCACGTTTGTAACAAGCAGGGATGGCATCATACCACGATTCTTAGTAGTATACTGTTCAAAGAACATTTTCACACCTAACAGCTTTTCTACCAAAGGTTTTACTGTCTTTACAAAATCATCTTTTGCTTTCTTATAGAATTCCAAATATGTATTATAGTTTGCCACTTCCAGCTCTGTATCAACTTCATCATTTGTTACTGCCGTTAACGGACAGAAAGTTCGTACCACCAGACTCTTTACATACTCTGAAGGACTTTCATTCACTGCATCATAATCATCTTCAAATGCTTCTATCAGTCCGGCTGTATTATCGTTCTTAACAACCAGAAGTTCATTCTTTTCTTTCTTTGGTGCTTCAAGTACCTTAAGCTCACCATTTTCTCCCATGCTAAGCACGCCAAGCTTTAGAGTTTCATTCTGCTGCTTTCCACCCGACTGTGAGAAAAGAAGTCTTGTCTTTATATCTTCGATTGCCAGCGGAAGCATTGCCATAACATTATTATAGTTTCTGCTGGCTTCTTCAAACTTATAGTTAAGCTTGTCACCTATATCAAGCTTCTTAGGATCTTCATCTTCCAGTTTCTCATACTTATCATATAGGTAGTGGATTTCTTTTCTCACCTGTTTGATATCATTCATAACCTTTTTAGGTGATATCATATCCAGAATATTTTCAAACTTAAAGTCTACATTCATAAGTCCCTGTGCTTTTTTTGTATCAATAAGTGTGAATAACATATTCAGGAAGTCATTCTGTCTGTTCAATGGTATCTCAGTAACATATTCTTCCGGTATGTTTTCCGGTTTCTCCAATGTATAAAGAACGCTCTGCGTTGTTGCATTGAAAAATGAGTATACAACCGGTTCAAACTTATCAAGGAATTCATCAAAGCTCCTCACAAGAAGTTTCTCATGAATCTCCTTAATCGCATCATCATTCAGACTTTCCAAGTCCTTGGTATCTCCAACCAGCGTAAGGAGATTTAGCTTTTCCGGATTAATTTCCTCGAAAAGCATGGTTCGGTTTGTTTGTGTAATTACTTCCATTACTAACTTTCCTTTCTCTCTTTTTAATATTTGTAATCTATGCCAATAACACTTGGTTATGTCATCAAAATAAGTTTTAACTGTGTCAGGCTTCCGGCTCTTTTCGCACGGTCAGTTTCTATTGCTTTCATTACTGCCTTTTCCAATTTGGGCGGAACCTCTCTAAATTCCGATATTTTTGGAATGATATCCCCTTCCTCAAGTTCATTTATAGGTGGAAGCTGAAAATCTGTAAGAATGTAATATAGGAGCGCACCTATACTATATATATCAGTCTGTCTTGTTGAATCCTCTCCATTATATAGTTCCGGTGCTGAAAATCCTCTGCTTACAAACTGCATCTGGTTTTCCGATTCTCCATTGTAACAGGCCGATCCAAAATCAATCAGGGTAATTCTCCCATCCGGCTGAATAATAATATTGGCAGGCTTTATATCCCGATGCAGGATACCCATCCTATGAACCTGTTCCACAATTCTGACAAGTGATAGCATACACGCACGAATAGAATAATTCTTTCCTTCATTTATGTATTCTTCCAAGCTCTTCCCTTCTACGAGTTCTGTTACCAAATATAAAGTCTCGTTTTCCATGAAGGAATCTACATATTGAATAACACAATTCGGATAGGGTTTTCTTAATCCCTTCAATTTCTTAACAATCTCTATTTCTTTTTGAAAGGCTTTATATGCCTGCATATATTGATTCCTACATTCATTCCTGCATATGACACTTCTGCCATCCATATCCCTGTTTGCCAATCGATGTGGGCAATATTCCTTCACTACTACTGTTTTATCTGTATGCATATCTTTACACAAATAAACAATGCTTGTATGTCCAACATAATATACTTCTTCCAGCAAATATCTTTCATACAATTTTTGTTCCATTTTCAGAGCAATATCCTCTACATACATCTTTCTATTTCTTCCTTTTTCTCGTAATACTTCAAAGAAATTTCCGAAGCATTTTCAGGGAAAGCCACATAAATTGTTTCCCCAAATCGAACATGTGCAGGTACATTTTGTGAAACTGTCTTATCATCTATGAATATCCCACCAGTCGTGCAGTGTACCAACGTCAGTCCTGGTCCATCTTCGTTCGGATATAAATATATCTGCTCAAGCTGTGGCAAATCTTCATATATGTCTTTTCCTACAAATAATTCTTTCAATGTTACTCCTTCCGCCGGGTAATCTTTTAGGTTCCATAACATTTCCGGAATATCGTTTTTACTTTTCAAGTCAATAAAATTTGCTTGCAAATATCCCTCTAGAACAGGTTGCTGCTTTGATACTTTTTTTCTGTTTTTATGAAAGAACGCATAAATTATTCCTGTGCATGCACCTCCTGTCACAATTGCCAATATGACGATTGATACCCACAGACCTTTGTCCGTCTCTTCCTTTTGCTCTACCTGCGTCTGTATTTCTTCTTCTGTTTCTTCCGGTTCCAATATTGCTATCGGAACCTTCCCGCTTATCGGTTCGATTTCTTCCTCTATATTAAAGCGGATGTCGCTAATAATCGCATTGCACTCTTCCCCTGTTCTATAGCACAGCGTAACCTTACCACTTTGCTTCTTCTCAAATGATATCACTTTACAATGCTTTGTTCCTGTAATCTCATATTTCATTCCTGGTGCAACTACTTCAAAATCTTCCATCTGTGCCGATGCTTGAAATATGATATAACTTTCCGTCTGCTTATTTAGCTCCAATTCATATTTTTGAAGCTTTTCATCGGGTTTTACCGTTATCTGTTCTCTTGAATATTCATCCTTATAATTCATGGCAATTCCCAAAACATCATTCATCATCTGCAATGGGCCTTTACAGATATGGCTTGATCCCTGAGTTGCTGTCGCCACTGCTGTCAGTTCATCAACAATTTCCGGCTCAGAAGACGCAAAGCAAAAGGTATATATAGGAATCCCTTTTTCCTTTGCTTCTTCAATGCCCATTTCCATATCCCGTTCCGAATCTTCTATAGTTCTTCCATTTACCGGATCAGGCAGGTCAATTTTACCATCTGAAATAAAAATAATCGCCTGATTCCTCTCCTCCTGTCCTGTCTCTTCCAACAATTCCAAGCCGGCACGTAATCCCAAACCGTTGTCAGTATCTCCCTGATATTTTATCTGATTCAGTTCTTCTAATATTCCTTCTATTGCTTTCCTATCCTGTATCTGTGTAAGCTCACTTTGATATACGATTGCTTCATTGAATGCGACAACTCCTATGTGATCCACAGAATCACTCAGCTTCATTAACAATTCTATTGTCTCAAAAGACAACCTTTCCTCATCTGTTGCTGCCATAGAACCACTAACATCCAATACTACTATAATATCATCTGATTTTTCATAATCAACCTGCTTTTGTGCCGCATTTACACTAATATTAGGAACTAACAATAATATCATTATGCAAACATATAATAATAATTTCCTTATCTTACCCATACGCCCTTAACCTTTTGCCTTTATCTGGGTTTAAATCCAAAGAACTTTGCAAATTGAACATTCGTATTCATAAAATCCGGAGCTCCGGGAGCTGGTTTTTTTTGTTTCTGGGTTGTACTCTTCTCAAACTTCATCCCAGCTCCCATCATTTCATCAAAATCAAAGCCTCCCTGAAATCCCATAAATGGATTACCCTGTTTCTTTGCCGCTGCCTTTCTTTCTGTCTGACCAGTCTTCCCTTTGAAAGCATGCTCATCTCCAAAGGTGCTTCTGGCACACTGCTCTCTATCATACTTACTTCTTTTGACTTCATCAGATAGAATGGAATATGCTTCATTCAGTTCTTTAAAGATCTTTTCTGCCTGTGCATTCCCCGGGTTTGTATCAGGATGATATTTCTTTGCTTTCTTCCTAAAAGCTGCTTTTATCGTTGCCTGATCGGCATCCTGTGGTACACCTAATAATTCATAGTAATTCATCTTCTGCTCCCATCTAACATGTATAGAATTTCAATTCCTCATTTGTAAAACGCAGCAAGTCTCCATTTTTTATCTCAACTGATAAATTAGGCTCTATCATTTTTCCATTTACATAGGTTCCATTTGTCGAGGCATTATCAATCACATAATATTGTCCATCCTGACACACAATCTTTGCATGTAGCCTGCTAATCAGTGCATTATTAATCGTGAAGTCTGCATCCTGCCCCTTCCCAATCGTAAAATTCATTTTATCTATATTTATTCTTTCTCCTGTTTTCATATAATAAAGACTCGCTGTTGTGTTCTGTCTCCGTACTCTGCCAGGCTGTTCTCCCATTGCATTCTTCTGCATCATATCATTCCAGAAATCAGGATTCAGAACTCCTGTTTCGCCATAATTATTATCATCCGGCATACTCTCATCCGAAAAACTATTCATATTCAGGATCTTCGTATCAGTCTCATCTTCATACGCAAGCTCTTTTTTCATGGAAAAATCTTGTACGGGAGATTTTTGTTCATCCACCTGCTTACCTGTAATCCATACCTGTAACTGTTTACGAATATCCTCTAAAGAATTTACCTGTGCAGAATCCATAAAAGCCAGATATTCATATAAAGTCTGTAAAAAATCGTTTCCCTGAAAAACAGACTTATAAGCAAGTTCCTTCAAATATGCTTTAATTGTTAATATATCAAGATTACTTTTACCTACACATGTCCTGAAAATCACTTTATTATTTTCAACTGCTATTTTATCCAAATCATACTCCGTCTGAAGATCATACTTAATCCCCTTATCCATCATGTCTACAATCTGACTGACAAACTGAAAAAAAACCTCTTTTGTTATTCCTCTCTTTAAATATGCCTCTGCTGAGTTATCCATATCAACCACCAATCTGGCTTCTTGATTCAGATACTCTACTTTTACATTATTATTACAATTTGATTCCATATATATAAATCCTCCATCAACAATTAAATCCATTCTTCCCCGAACTGTATATTACCATATATTTCCAGCTTTAACAATATTGTAACATTCTATATTCTTTCTAATGTATGTATATATACAACATCATACTTAATTTTGAATGTACCTAACGCAATTGTTTTATCATTATCCTCTATTTCCGACATAGTTATTTGTAAAGGTATGGTTTTATCTTGTATTTCTTCTATAATGTTTTCTTTTGATAATTCTTCTGATGTCTTTTTTTGTTCCACAGTTGTTGTCTGTACAGGCATTTTCAGCTTTCTTCCGGTTAATATATGAATAGCTTTATATATATCCAGTCTAAAATATAATCTGATTGTAATAATTAACATTATAAAACCTATTATCAGGAAACTACGTGATAGAGCAATAAGTGATTCAAATGACATTATTTCCACCCTCCCTTATAACTTGAAACAATCATTTCCTTTGAATTATGAATCAGTTGTGTAAGTTCTTCAATTTCAATCATGACATTTTGGCTGGCATGCATTTGCCCAATATCCTTTTGGATAGACGTAAAAGTTGTATCGATTTCCTCTATCGTAATTCCATCCTCCTGAAGATATTTTGCATATTCCAAAGCCCGTGTCACAATTTCTTTATATAAACGTAATGTAATCAAATCTCTATCGGGATTCTCATCATTCATCCTTTTCAATTCCATAAGATTATTCCAGTATTCTCCATACATTCCGGCATCTGAGCCGCTAATCTGTGCCGGAACAATTTTCTTGTAGAAATTCCCGATTTCAACATACATTTTGGCTCTCTTATATTCTGATTCTTTTCCTTCATCTGTTTCATAATATTCCATAGCACTTTGAAACCAGGATACCGCATTCGATTGTCTGTTCTCCTCATGTTCATAATAATACCAATAGGCGCTTCCGACATCATAACACCAGTCTGCATACCCCTTTGGATTTTGTGCTTGAAATTGCTGCAAATATTTATCTACACTTATTGTCAGTTGAAGAAGCATTTCCTCTTCTTTATCATCAAATAAGCCATCCTCAGAAAAAATGTCAACAAGCCCCTGATATGCTTCTTCTCTGGTACTATCTATTTTGATGGCATCCATATAATAAGAAAGACTTTCGTTCTTATCAGTTGCTTTGCCAGCTGTTTCCAAATAATAGGTATATTCATCACTTCGAACATGCAAAGCCGAAAAATGAGTAGCAAAAGAAACACTAAATGCTACTATAGTTGCTAATGACATACCAAGAAATAGCTGTACATTCCTACGATACTTCTTAAGCATCTTAGTATCCAGATCATGATAATGTTCAAGTGCATATCTCAAATCCCGAACTGACTGATATCTGTCCGCAGGATTTCTTTGTGTACATTTTGTAATAATTCCTTCCAATCCTGTAGATAGATTAGAATTCCAATGAGTAATCGGATACATTTCATATGGTGGCTCCGATGGGTTATGTCCGGTCAGTAAATGATACATAGTCGCACCAAGCGAATATATATCCGTTCTTGCATCTGTCTGTCCCATCCCTCCAAACTGCTCCGGAGCAGCATAGCCTTGTGTTCCGAGACAGGTAGTATCCGATACATTAGTTTCCTTGAATTCCCGTGCCGTACCAAAATCAATCAATACCACACTACCATCTGAACGAAGCATTATGTTTGAAGGTTTCATATCACGATAAACTATTGCCGGCTTCCTTGAATGAAGATACTCTAGTACATCACATAACTGAATTGCCCAATTTACAACCTTCTCTTGTGGTTGTGCTCCTGATTCGCGCAATATCTTCTCCAGAGTATTCCCTTCAATATAGTCCATAACAATCAAAAAATTGTCACCTTGATCAATAATATCAATAATACTTGGAAGTCCCGGATGATTCAGTTTCCGCAGCATTGCAATTTCTACTTCAAAGCTGTGCTGTAGAACCCCTGAATTCTTTTCTCCCTTTTTACGTACTTCCTTGATTGCCCATGGCTTATTTGCCTTCTCATTAATTGCCAGATATACGACTGACATGCCGCCACGACCGATTATGTTTAAGATTTTATATTTTTCGTCTATAATACTTCCAATTTCCAACATGCTATCTACCTCTGGTGCGAATCAGTATAGCAGATATATTGTCTGTCTCCTGCCTATCCTTATTTAAACTGATTAAGTACTGTAAATTCTGAATCATCATTTGTTCCTTTACATTTTTATTTGGATTACAATATTCATAAATCTCGTCCTCTGTAATCTTATGCCTGAATCCATCTGTACAAAGCAAATATATACTATCTTCAGAGATTGTACCACAAAAAAAGTCAGGATGAAGATTATTGTTAACTCCAATGCACTGCAGAAGCATGTTTCTTCTACTATCTCTCTGCGCTTCCTGAAGCGTCATCTTTTCAAGTTCTATCTGCTTTGCTATAAAGGTCTGATCTCTTGTCAGCTGCTTAATATTATCATTAATGTGATAAAGTCTACAGTCTCCCACATGGATTACATAGTAGTGTTCTTCGACAAACAGGACTGCAGTAAGTGTAGTTCCCAGCTTAATACTATTCTCTTCTCCATAACATATGATTCTGGTATTCATCTCATTTACCAAAGCTCTCCACTGAGTCTCTATTTCCTGCTCGATATTACGCCTTGCAACCAGAACCGGTAACGTACTGCAAAACCACTCCTGAAATCCCAATACCACATTTCCACTCGCAATTTCTCCATGCTGAAGGCCACCAAGTCCATCACAAATAACTGCCATAAGCACTTCTCCAATATCTGTATCTGCAATTTTTACCATAAGACTATCTTGATTTATGGTCTTGATGGTTCCTATATCTGTCTGTGCCTCCGCCAAATATTGCATTATTTCGCATTCCTCTCTTTTTATTTGAAAAACGCACTTTTGCCTGTAATTCCCCATTCAAAAGTGCGTTTCCCCAATCATTATCTGCTTTTACTTCTTAGCATTTTTCTTTCTTACAAGATATGTAACGCTTATACCAGCTACTATAGCAGCGAAAGCTATCAGTATCATAATAATACGTTTTGTTTCCGATTTACCAGGTGTACTTACAATCTGTGCCAATGGATTAGTTGAAACAATAAATCCTGTTGGTGTAGCCTCCGAATCAGGCAATGTCACTATTTCATTACCTGCAGCATCCATTACACGGAACAGTAAAGACTGCTGTCCATCATATTCCGGAATAACAAGCTGTGCAGTACTTCCTTGTTCCTCCACTAAATCAAAATAATCCCAACGCTTCAATTCCTCTCCTGTTTCATTCACAAGATAGAATTCTGCCTCTGTCAACATAAAGTTATCTGTAACCATTACATTAACCTTCTGTGACTCTGTAGCATAAACTTCCCCTGTTACAATACCATCAATGATTACCTTAGGGGCAGTATTATCAACAACAAAGCGAATCTCTGCTCCCTTTTCATCCAAGGTACTATTTACTTCATTTCCTGCCTCGTCCTTAGAATAGAAGGATATATTATACACACCTTCCTGTTCAAAATTCTCCTTGAAGATTGTGTACTGATATCTGTACCCTGTTCTCTCATTTCCTTCCATTTCAACACTATAGCATATTTCATCCTCACTCGTAGAATTTCTTCTGTTTACTTGCTTTGATGACAATACATTACCATTTCTTGAAACATAAACTGAAAACTTTTCTACCTTATCCACATTCATTTCCACAATTTTCATATCTGCAATATCAGATGTCTTATAGTATGTCTTTTGTGTCAGATCAAACATGTTGGATAAATCATAAGTAGATCCATGCCTATTCAACGAAAAACTATATATAATCTCTGTATTATTTCCAGCAAGGTCTGTTGCAGATGCTGTCATATAATATACATTATCCTCTTTTGCTGTCATATCAGTCAATGTATAAGAGAAACCATTTTCCGTTGAAATAACAGCCTTGGTAATCGAAACCGGCTGACCAAGACCTGTCTCAACAAAAATGTCGACCTCATCTTCACTATAATTCTCTTCATTTACGTTAATTACCGGGATAACCTCACCTGCATTTGCAGAACCATCCTCTACCCCTGTAATCGTTATTACGGGAGCAACTGTATCAATATAAAACTCCTGAGTTTCCATTTCCTGTATGCTGTTTCCGGCAAGATCTGTATACTTGCATGAGAACATATAGTGTCCATCTTCCGTAAAGTTAAGCTTAACCTGATGTATATCTCCATTATGAGTCCAGTTACCCAAAACTACATTCGGTACTGCTTCCAGCCTAAATTCGTCTTGTCTGAAATTATGTTCTGTTACAGTAATGGTTGCAACTCTGGATGCATTATAATAATTATCCCTATGAGGAGAATTATTATCATAAGTGACTTCCACAACCGGCTCTGTCTTGTCAATCGTAAACGGTTCTACCGTTACTTCTTCTGCCTTATTATCAGCCATATCAGTACAGTTTACAGACAGTGTATAGTCACCATCCGCCGAAAACAGAATTGTTGCATAATGCTCATTTTCTTCCGTTGTCCATACTAATGGAGCTATTTCATAAACATTTCCATCTCTTGTAGCTTTTACCTCAACTCCTTCCGGATCAAAATTAAGCTCAGAAATATGAATTGTTGCCTTTCTGTCAGCACTATAATAAGAACCATTTTGTGCACTGTTATTGTTGAACTCAACCCGTATCTGTGGTTTCGTAATATCAATCTTAATAGCTTGAGATGATGTACTTGAGTTTCCGGAATAATCCTGTGCTGTGACATCTAAAAATGCATAATTGCTTTCATACTTTTCAGCATCGATTACAACTTCTGTTTCATACTCCTTCTGTTGCTTAAGTTCGCTCTCTGTCGGCGATTGCTGTGTTGCATGAAACAGGTTACGTCCTTCTTTCTCATCTTCACTTCTTCCTATTGTACAATCCACATCCTTAAGTGATGAATAATCCTCTGTATCCGGTGCATCCTTTATTGACACTTTTACAGTTACATCATCATTAAAGAATCCGTTTTTATTAGCGCCCTGTGGCTTTAGAATAAGCTCTCCTGCATCCTTTCCCACCGGCTTCTGATCATCTACAACAATACCATTTGTAATAATAAAGTCTGTATTTCCAGCCTTATCCTTAGCAATTACATATAGGAAGCATCTTGTACACGGAGAAATTGTAAATTCATTTCCATCTTCCAATTCCGATGCATTTGGCCAATCAATGATTGATTTTGTTTTGAGTATCTTCACTGATTCAATACCACTAAGTGAATCCTCGGCTGTAGCATTTCCCGTAACGGCGCTGTTTTGGAAGATATTATATACAATTGTACCATTTTCTGCCTGTTGCAGCTTCTCTCCACTCAGAAACGCTTCAATATTTGTAGGCTTTCTGGTATCGATATTAAATTCATATATACTTTCTTCTGATTTATTACCTGCCGCGTCCTCTATCCAGTATCTTAGGGTATACATACCATCATAAATAACATTATTATCTATAAAAGAGATATTTAATGCATTTATCTTCTCCTGATAATCCTGTTCTTTATAGCCTTCTGCACCATTTAAGTACTCTCTATATTCTTCCCATGAATCAAATCCAATTACCGCAGTCTGTTCACTATGCAAAATATCAATAATTGATTCACTAACACCCTCTACTGAAAGAACACGATGAATTGTTATTGGAGCCTCATATTCCTGTTTTTGAGCAACACAACCTGAAATATAATCTTTAAATTGAAATGTTATCTCAGGTACACCTGTTTCAGCATTATACCATGCTTCCTGCCTGTCATTGTCAATTATTACAGGCATCTTCTCCTGCATACTTTGCTGCAACATAATGACTTTTTCCTGTACTTCAGATGTAATACCATGATTAGAAACCGCTTTGAAATAATATACTCCGTTTCTGTTAACCGGATTTTCTAAATCACCAACCGTGAATCCATTCTTTGGCATCAATACCCATCTATCCTTAGAATACGGCTTTGTAGAGTTCTGTTCTGCCATTAATACCTTGCCTACAGGAACAAACTGATAATATACCTTATACACATTTCCTGTGTTAGTATAAGTATATGTCAACGATTCCCTTGTCCACTTCGTAAGCTCTGAATCTTCCAATACTTTAGAATCTGTCTGAACAGTAATATCACAGACAGGTTTTGTAGTATTAACACTAACTGTAACGAATTTATTATTCTCATCTCTTATTTCATGTGGTTTACTAATATTACCTGCCAGGTCAATCGCTCTGACAGCTATGCCTGAATAATCATCATCTGCAAGAGTCACTTTAAATTTCCACTGTTTTCCCTGCTCACCATCTTTTCCGTTAACTGTTTCTACTACAATATCCTTTTCGTTTATACTTGCCCAGTTACTTCCTCCATCTGTAGTATATTCCAGCTTTTGAATATCGCTTACTGCATCTTCAAAAATACCTTCCATAACAAATGGCTTACCAAAATACCATGTTGTTATTCCATCTTTTTCTTCCTGCCTGAAGCATTCATCTTCATTGTCCGAGAATTCCTTCTCCACCGGTGCTTCTTTATCGATTGTAAATGTTCCTACAGATATTGTTTCTGCCACATTATCAGCCATATCCGTACAATCCACTGTGAATGCATAATCACCATTCTGGTTAAACAGTATCTCCGCATAGTGGTCGTTGCCTTTTGTTTGCCATGTCAGCGTCCCCAATGAATATGCTTTGCCATTTCGCGTTATGTCAACCTTTACTCCATCAGGATCAAAATTCTGTTCTGTAACATGAATCTTAGCTGTTCTGTTTGTATTATAATATGAACCGTTTCTTGCATCGTTATTATCAAAGCTAATATCAATTACCGGATTCGTAACATCTATCTTAACAACCTGTGTAGACTTTCCTACGTTTCCTGCAAAGTCCCTTACCTCAATATTCAAAAATGCATAATTGCTTTCATATTTTTCAGCATCCAGAACGATTTCTGTTTGGAAATCCTTATTCTGCTTAAGTTCTGTTTCTGACAGATTTGCAGTTCCGGCACTATAAAGCTTTCTCTCTTCTTTCTTCTCACTGTTGCCAAGTTCACAGCTTACTTCCTTCAAAGATGAATAATCATCCTTATCAGGCATATCTGTTACTGCCACTTTAATCGTAACATCATCATTGAAGAATCCATTTTTATTGGCACCCTCTGGCTCCAGAATCATCTTACCTGAGTACTTTCCTACCGGTTCTTCATCATCTACAATAATTCCATTTGTAAGAATATAGCTCTCGTTTCCTGCCTTATCCCTTGCCAGAACATATAGGAAACATCTTGTGCATGGAGGTATGGTAAAACTGCTACCATCTTCCAGCGCACTTGCGTCCTTCCATTCCTCTAATTCTTTAACCTGAAGAATCTTTACAGAATCTATTCCGCTAAGTGTATCCTGTGCTGTTGCAGTTCCTGAAACGGCACTATTCTTAAATGTATCATAAATAATCATGCCATTTTCAGCATTCTTTAGTGTCTTACCATCTAATACGACTGAAATATTGTCGGGTTTTTCTGTATCTATATTAAAGGTATAGGAACTGATATCTGATTTATTACCTGCTGCATCTTCTATCCAATATTTTAAGGTATATCTTCCATCATAGACGACATCATCTTTCTCAAAAGATATACTTAAGGCATCCATCTTAGCCTGATAATCTTCTTCTGCATGACCCTGATGATTTTCTCTATATTGAATATATTGCTCTTTTGTAGTAAATCCAACTGTAGCTTTCTTCACTCCTAACGGCAGCTTAACTCCTGTCTTGTCTACACCATTTACCACAAGCTCACGGCATATCGTAATTGGAGCCCGATATTCTGTGCCTTCTGTAACACATCCTGGCAAATACGCTTTGTACTGAAATTCTATTTCTGGCAATCCTGTTTCGCTATTATACCATTCACCTTTTCTGTCATTCTGAATAGAAAGCGCCATCTTATCAGGTATTTCCTGTTGCAGCATGATTACTTTGGACTTTACATCAGATTCTACATTATAAATGGAAACCGTCTTAAAATAATATACACCGTTCTTATTTACTGCCTCTGCGGAATCACCAACTGTAAATCCTTCTTCCGGCATCAATTTCCATGTTCCATGCAAATATGGTTCATTATCGTCTACCGTCTTGCCTACCGGAACATACATGTAATATGCCTTATCTATATTATCAAGTGTTTCGTATGAATATGTAAGCGCCTTATTTGTCCATTTCGCAAGTTCTGAATCCTTTAAAATTTTTTCATCTGCCTTTACCGTAATGTTACAGGCAGGCTTAGATGAATCAATGTCCAGTTTAATAAACTTTCCATCTATGGCAAGCTCATAAACCTCACTGGTATTCCCGGCTGCATCAATTGCCCTTACAGCAATCCCTGTATGGATGCCATCTGAAAGCGTTAATGTAAACTTCTTACCGGTGCCATCATCTAAATCTTCACAGTTACTGACTTTTTTCCATTCATTTCCGCCATTCTCAGTATACTCAATGTATTTCACACCACTCACTGTATCTGTGAATGTTCCTTCCATGATAAAATCTTTTCCTAATAGCCAGGTTGTCACTCCATCCTCATCTACAGATGCTTTTGCTTCACTTCGATTATCCTTAAAATCACCTTTCTTCGGTGCTTCCGTGTCCCTTTTTACAGTCAGAACACAGGTACCATTCTCTGCGCCCTCTGTTGAAACCTTCGCATCCACATTTTGCATCCATAAAGTATAATTTACAGGCTCTGCAAAATCTGCCTGACCACCACCTAATATAATCTTACCTTTCTCAGCGACCTTAGCGGACTCATCATTTATTCTATAGCCCAAAGTCTCATAATACTTTGATGCATTCTTATCCAGCTTAACAGTAAAGGATCCTGTCAACCAATGATTATGCTCAGCGAGATAATCCTGCCATTCCTTTAAATTATAATTCTTGGTTTCCTTTGTATTCTTATCGGTATACTCTACGCAGAAATCTTCACTCTTTAAAGAACTATTTGACACTTTAACCTTAACTGTAGTTCCCTGTATATCATAAATGGTACTGCCTTTTGCATTTATAGTAATGATAGTCTCACCAACACCTACAATCCTTATCGGTAACTCAGATAGTTGGTCGGCATGATAAGTAACATCAGGATCGATATAAGCAACCGTTGGATCCAATGAACTGACACAATATGTAATTTCGGCCAATTCCTCTGCACTTAGATTATTCGCACCAAACCAGGCGTCATGCTCCAAATTAATACCAAGTTTAACTTCTGTATCTTTATCCTTTCGATATGACAAATCATCTATTGCATTCCTGCTTACATTAATATGTGCGTTCGCCGGCATCAGTGTAATATTATATGTCTTACTTAATTCTATCTTTGATAGGTCATATGCTTTGCGAGCCGCTTCATCTATTATCAGATCAACAGTCAGAATATACTCCCTTCCGGAACGCATATTCTTAAAAAGCTTCTTCTCAACATCAATGTTTTCTTCCAAATATATGCAATCTTTCTCAGCAGAAATAGTCAATGGTCTCTCTACCATTTCAGACTCCTGTGTATGCACATCTTCGATTGTATACTGCACCTTCCAGGCATCACGTTCAAGTAAATCAACATATGATGTCTCATCCTGTGAAGGTTTGATTTTCATTCCGATACTATATGTTTCATGTATATAAGCAATAAAATCCCCTGACACATCATTGTTAAAGGATACATCCAACATCATTTCAGGTGATACCTGACTTACATTAAGTGTAATCTCCACCTCGTCAGATTTCTCTGATATGCTGCTTGCATCATACCATACTTTGAGTTTTGGAGTATCATCCGTTTCAGGAATACCTTCTGCCCTGATACTATTATCACTTTTACTGAAATAAGAATCTCCATTATCAAAAGAAAACTTCAACTGTCCGGGATACACCTGTGTCTCCTCTTGAAGCTCCTTCTTCACATAAGCCTCTATATCGACTGTTTCTCCATATTTCAGGTCAATCTGAGCTTCTGATTTCTTAAATGAAACATCCTGTTTGGAAATATCTACATCAAAAGATTGATTATATTCTCCTGGTATATATTCTCCATTCTCTTCCATTACCCCTGGTACTTTCAAGTTTACCGTATAACTTCCTGCCTTATTAACAGCAAGCTTGAATGTCTTAGTTCCTTCTCCCTTTGCAAACACTATCTGCTCTGCTCCTGATACTACAGAATCTGATGGTGTTACTGATATTTCCACACAGAGCGTTTTTCCTTCATTTTCAGGAATATCATTGAATCCATTCATAGATACTTCAACAACAGCCTGTCGGCAATATTCCTCACCCTGCTTACATGTAATCACGCTGTCTGCCACTAAAGAACCGGAAATCTGTTCCGAACCACCTAATATATAGTCTTCCGGGATATCATCCATACTTAGTCCCATTATCTCTTCTGTATTCGGTTCCGTTACATCCTCTGTATTCGGCTCCGTTACATCCTCTGTATTCGGCTCCGTTACATCCTCTGTATTCGGCTCCGTTACATCACCTGTATCCGGTTCCGTTACATCCTCTGTATTCGATTCCGTTACATCACCTGTATCCGGTTCCGTTACATCACCTGTATCCGGTTCTGATGTATCTTCCAAAGGATTTTCTTCGCTAGAATCTGATGAAGAGCTATCTATCGGTTCATTACTGCTGTTGACCTCTCCATTTTCATTCGTCGCTGTATCATCTGAATAAACTACATCCTCTGCAGCATAAACAGTACTAACAGGCATATTTCCCATAAGTATAATTAATACCATGAATAAATATCCTAACCTCTTTGTTACACTCTTCACTTTCCTTTTCATAAAAAACCCTTACTTCTCTTACGTATTTCTATATTTTCGTAACTATTCCAAACCTTCATAGTTACTTTTTTCTTATAACTGTACATTATCAGCAAATGTATCAAGTTATAACAATAGTGACTTTACTATAATAATTGATATATACATATATCTCAATAGAACTTTTGAACTATTTTTGCATTCGATTTTTAAGTATTTTGCACGGTTCTGCTATAAATTTCCTGTATTTCTGTGCAAAGTCACTTAATATTATATTAATAAATTGATAATATATCACAAATATACCAAGATAAAAAGCTGTGCATTTGCAATAGCCTTTTTTCCAAAATAACAATAATCCCATGA
>JALEWA010000039.1 GCA_022788085.1 Lachnospiraceae bacterium | reverse complement strand
TCCTAAAACATCTGAAAAGAAATTAACATGTAATAAAGCCATAATACAAATCATCCTTTCTTTTTAATTAATCTGTAACTATTATAACAAATTTTTTATACTACTTTAAATAAAAAAATTACAACTTATGCTTGAAATAATTATAAAAATCTGTATAATAAGATTGTTACTTCGATGCGTGGCTCAGCTTGGTAGAGCGCTGCGTTCGGGACGCAGAGGTCGCAAGTTCGAATCTTGTCGCATCGACGAAAAAAAGATTGAAGGCTTTCTTAAGCTTTCAATCTTTTTCTTTTTCCTCTAATTACATGCTTTTGCGAGAACTTTCATAATTGCATTTGCTTCTGCAATTGCACGATAGTCCTTTTTCCCGGAGTATATGGTCGCTCCTTCCTGTCCGAATTCTACATAGTGTGTTGTATGTTTTCCCCTTAAATATATACTACCGTTATCTTGAAGATTTACCCCTCTTACCTGTGGACAGCCTTCAATAATAAATAATTTTACCAATTCATCATTGCTTAAGAAATGTATTCTTCTACCACACTCCAGTATATCAAGATGTTTCTTATCCGCACAAGGTGACAAAATGAATTCATCTACGATACATCGGATACAGCAGCCAAGCATGATCATTCCGAGTAACAGCATCTGAACGCTTCCTGAACTGACTTCCTGCTGCGTAAATATTGTTTTATTCTGTATAATAATGTTAGATGCTATGATTCCCGCTACAATAATTGTAGCTTTCATTGCGTATCCTCCAAGAGCAAAGCTCTTTTCATTTGTTGCTGTCATTACCCCTGCTGCTACCACACTATCATTCTTCTTATAAATCATATAATTTTTCCCCTTTTTTCACAGATATTATGTGAATTTCTTACAAGTATTATATGATAAAACATTTTACTTTTCAACACATTTTTGTATTAATTTAATAATCAATTACTTAAATAATGATTTCGTTTGGTGATATTTGCCAATAAAACTATATTGTCCATTTTTTTATATAGTTATGTGCTATATTCTAAATCTTTTTAGTTATTCTCTCAAACTTCGTACTTGAAGAAATGCTTATGGGATACCATTTGTAGAAATAAGAATGGGGTATATAAATTAAATTTTTATCACTATGCCCCGTTAAGTAGAATATCTATACCAAAGGAACCGGAAAACGGGGCATGTATGTTATTTTTTTGTCTCCATGCCCCGTTTAATAAGATATCCATAACAAAGGAAACGAAAAACGGGGCATGTGTGTTGTTTTTTGTCTCCATGCCCCACTAAAATTATGCCATCGAAGTTTTATTGATTTACTATTAATAAATAGATTAGTGTGAGTCCTAATCCCATACAAAACATAAAAAGACCAAAGGAAAGACTTCTTTCTATAATCCTGAAATTCTCTACGATATCCTCACTTTTTAATGCTGCCTTATGCTCATAGGAACCCCTTTCATATTTCTTGTGCGTTATCTGGCAATACACCTTATGAAAAGCCTCCATCATAATTCCCGCATCATGAGTAACTATATTACCTTCTGTCAGCTCATGCGGAAGCCTTCTGTCACAATACACTGTTTTTCTGAGTAATACTACAAACCAATCTGTCACACTATCCAGTATTCTTGACATGACACAGATTACAAAGGGAATCGCTTTATAAAGGATCGCCCTGTACACATACTTTTCCATGCTAAGCCAGTCAGGCCAGATAGAGCGATACTGATTCTTCTTTACCATAAGCAGACGAACAAAAACCAGATAGATCACTACAGCAGCTACAATAGAAATCAGTGCTCCTGACAGGTTCGTGAGGGAAAAATACGCTATTTTATGTTCAAAACCATCTGCATGCATAATCTCCATACCATATTCCATCAGCTTATCAGCTACCCTGAACAACATAAGTCCCAGAAAAGGAATTGGTACTACACAAATGCCTATCGCAAGCTTTTGCGCTATCGTCATATAATCTTTCTTCTGCTCATATTCCTGCTGAAGAACAGAATTCTCATTCTTCTGAATAAACAGAACAATATAAAGCTTAGCCATATAAGCAAGTGTGAGCCCGCCTGACAAAAGGAACAATACCTCTACCAGTTCCATAAGCTGTGGACTGATCATACTAATCGAAACAAGACCCTCACTCATGAGATGACGATACTCAACAATACTTTCATGTAGCAATGTCTTACTGATATACCCATTTAAAAGTGGAATACCTCCAACACCTGCTGCCGCAAGCAAAAAACAGATATGAAGAAAATATTTTCCATGTCCAAAGCCTCTTACTTCATTCAAATCATAACTTCCCACATTCATGAACACGATGCCTGCTACAAAAAATAATACCAGTTTTACCAAGGTATGATTTACCATATGAAGCAGGGTTCCTCCTGCTGTAATAGAAAGTGCTTCCTGATTTCCTAATTCCCCAAGAAGTCCATACATACCAATTCCGACAAGAATAAACCCGATTTGTGACATAGAGGAATATGCAATGGTTGTCTTAAGATTGATACTTAAGACTCCGCGCAAACCTCCATACACCATTGTCACTACACCAATTGTCAGTATAAATATTCCCCAGTACGCATCCTGATATAGAAGCTGTGTACTGACAAGAAGAACACCAAAGATTCCTGTTTTACTAAGAATCGCAGATAAAAGCGCTGTCGCAGGTGCCGGTGCCTCCGTATACGAATCCGGCAGCCATACATGCAAAGGAAATGCTCCCGCCTTTGCACCAAAGCCTGTAAAAAGACATACTGCACCAATATAGAGCGGTGTCTTATTTTCTATACCTGCTGCAGCCGTCATAATCTCGGAAAGCGTCAAAGTACCAAGCTGATGATAAAGGATAAAAATACCCATCAGAATCGCTAGTCCTCCGGCTATGGCAATCCCCAGATATGTTCCTGCTGCATACAATGCCTGCTTTGTCTGTCTGTGAGCCACCCATACAAAGGAGGTGAGAGACATGACTTCAAAGCATACAAATATCGTATAGAGATCAGCCGCAAAGAACACACCAAGTGTTGCAAACATCGTTACGATAACAAACATATAAAAACGCGTCTTTTTCCTGTCCTCCTTCATATAATCCATGGAATATAGAAGTACCGCCACCCATGCAAGGATAGTCAGACATCCAAAAATACCTCGAAATCCAGAGTACATAAAATGCAAAGAAAATAAATCCATTCATACACCCCCTAAAGCAAGCCCTGCGCAACTTTTGAGAAAAACTCTACAAAAGGGCCGGAATATAATCCCATAATAACCATGCCGATTACAAATAATAATAAAGGAAGAAGCATTCTCCAGTCAGGATCCTTTACTTCCCCGATCTTACTGTCATCAAAATCTGCTTCCGGAATATAGGCACGGACTAACATAGAGAGCATATAGATTGCTGTTAGAAGCGCTGATACCAGAAGGATTCCCACACCCAGTACTGCCATCGGCGTTGCGTTATCAAAGGCGGCTTTTGCAAGATACCACTTTGATACGAAACCGCAAAGTCCCGGTAAACCCATCAAAGCTAGTGCTGAAACACTAAAACAGAAAAATACACGTGGCATTTTTTTTGCTATTCCATCAAGCTCATACACATAATTCTTATGTGCCTGTGTAATGACTGCACCGGCGCAGAAGAAGGAGCAAATTTTCATCACGCCATGAAAAACCATATGGCATAATGCCCCAAGGAGTCCAAGTGGTGACATGATCACCACCCCAAACAGAATATAGGACAAATTGGAAATCGTGGAAAATGCAAGTCTTCTCTTAATATGAGTTTCCTTAACTGCCATACTGCTTCCATAAAAAATGGTAAAGAGAACGATACCCATAAGAAGATACTGCGCCCATGTACCTCTTAATAAAGCAATTCCAAAGCTGTAATAAGTAATACGCATAATCGCAAAAGCACCTGACTTAACAACTGCTACTGCATGAAGCAATGCCGTTACCGGTGTTGGCGCAACACCGGCCTGTGGAAGCCATGAATTAAAAGGACAGATTGCTGCCTTTACACCAAATCCCATAAAGGTAAAGAAATAAACAAGCAGCAATAGATTTTTCTTATCGCCCAGTGTTTCCGGATTCAATACACCACCATAGATAAATTCCAAACTATATCCATATTGAATCAAAAAGATCATGCCAATAAAAGCAAAGGCTGCTCCACCAAGTGAATAGTAAAAGTATTTACGACTGGCAAGTACAGCCTCTCTTGTAAGTGTATGCATAACAAGAGGCACCGTTACCAGGGTCAGAAGTTCATAGAAACAATACATCGTAATCATATTGGCAGACATGGAAATACCAAGTGTAACTCCAAAGGTAGCCGTATAACACAGATAAAAAATATTCTCATGGCTCTTTCCATTTTTCTCATGTTCCATATATGGAAACGAATATAAGGTAGCAAGAGGCCATAGCGTTGAAACAAGCCCGGCAAAAACAATCGTCATGCCATCTACCTTTAAGGCAATATTTAACTTTTCACCGGCAAAATTAATCAACATCGTATAATCTGTTGTTCCCTGTGCTAACAAAATATAAGTCAATATCGTATTCAAAAGAACGTAGCTGAAAATATAAATTTCCTTTGCCCTTTTGCTTGGAAAAGAAATAACCTGTAGGAAAGCTCCACCGATAAAAGGAAGCAAAATTACTGCAAGCATCAAACCTGTTCTCATATCAGACACCTCCTCTTGTTATCCCGAAAAGTCCTGCTGCAATCTCAGAACAATATTTTATCAAAGCAGAAGGAAACAGTCCAAGCAGTAAGGTCAGAGCTGCCAGAATCACAATCGGAAGTATCAGAAAAGCAGATACCCTGCTATTACCTTCTTCCTGTAATACCAACTCATCTTCTACAGGCAGAAATCCCTTAATCGTAACAGATAAAAGATAACCTGCTGTTAACAGCGCACTGATTAACAGTACTACCGGTCCTAACCATGAAAACACGGGAATCCCTGAATCCAAGGCTCCCATTGCAAGATACCATTTACTGACGACACCACTTGTTGGCGGTATACCAATCAAGGCAAGGGAAGCTAACGTAAAACAGCCAAGTATCAAAGGAAGC
>JALEWA010000036.1 GCA_022788085.1 Lachnospiraceae bacterium | reverse complement strand
TATTAATCTAATATGCATGCATAAATACTTGCCATCATTGGATACCGGATAAAAATGATTACTACCAAAACAACACTGTTAATGACAACTAATTTGAGCAAATCTCTATGCTCTTTATTCGCGTGCTTCCTATGTTGAAGAAATATCTTGGCAAAAGCAAAACCAATTGCAGTTCCAAGTGTATTCATCAGTAAATCATCTATATCCGACGCTCTAAATGTAAATAACTGAATCACTTCTATCAAGAATGACATTAGAAGTCCCGCAGCCAATGTATCATACCATTTCTGATATCGTGAAAAATAAACAGGTAAAAAGAAACCAAATGGTACGAGCATCACTATATTTAATATCATCCCCATGATATTACTTAGACTCAAATCCTGAAATGGTATTAAATTAATCATCGGTTGCCATGTTATATAGGAAAAACCAGGTACCCCTACAATAATTAACATAGCGTTCAAATACAAAACATAAAGAATCAGCCATAACCATTTTTTCTGTGCTCTTTCTTTATCAAACACAAATGCAAATATCATCACAAGCGGTAATGATACAAGCGCACCTCCAAACAAATCTAAAAAATGCATTACAATTGACATATAAATCACCATACTTTCTTCAAATTCTGCGAATTTGTGCAAAGCACAAATTTGCCGTGTGCAAAAACTACCATATATGGTTTTTGCACACTATCCTCTCTTTTCTGTAATTGATATTGCTATTATAGCTTTCTCTTATCGTGCATGTATTGTTTTTGGCATTAGATACACAAAAATGGCACGAACGTTATTATATAGTAACGTTCATGCCATAACTGACAGATTATGAATTACTCTTTTATCTTTGCTATAAGATAGTCACGTAATTCCTCCAATTCATTTTGTGCAAAAGTATACGTCTCTCCCTCAAACCATATTTTCATAGCCAAGTGCGGAATATGCTTTAAGTGCTGCGGGACATTTTCTATCATCCACAAACCACCTTCATATTTTGATAGAATTCTTCTCTCTACTTTGAATGATAAAATTCTTCCTAATATTAAAATATTGCTCGCAAAATATCTTGGATTATAATCGCTAAAATCATAATCATCTATATCTGCACTGATTGCAGACCAGAAATCTTCATCAGAAACATCCGCAAATGTTTCCTCAATATTTCTTCCATATAAAACAATTCCACATTGCTTGATTTGTCTAATATAGCTTGTGACATCTGTATCCGGAAATTCCTGATCTACCACATATACCTCTTCATCAGAATTCTCAAATCTCTTTTGATATTTTTCTGTCCAGAAATCACTATAATGAAATACACAATTACCCGGCGTTTTCCAATTTTTCGCATCCTCTTACTTGATTGCAGATATTTCAATCGGTCTGGGCTTTCCATCTATTTCTATGATATCTTTTGCAATACTTAATTTTTCCTCAACAGTGAGAGAATCCTTTACAACTACCAAAATATCAATATCGCCCGATTCTGGATGAAATGCCTCAAGCGAAATAGACCCATGTAAATACACTCCAATCAACTTATCACTTACCTGTTCCTTCCAAACATGAATTACCTTATTTATTTGCTCATTAATCTCCTGCGGTAAATCCTTATATCCTACTAATGTACTCATATGTTTATCTATACCCTTTCTACAACCTGTAAATTTCCCTATCTATATTCTGATTGTCTTCATATGTATTTCCTCTTTTTCTTATCTCCATTCCCACATTTGGCTTCTTATGAATTGTTCAAAATAAGTACTCACTGAATATTTTAATTTGGGTCCATGATATGCCTTCATCCTTGTCACATACTCTGTCATGCCATCCACATATACCATGATGTTCGTCAATATCACATCCATTTCCAAGTCTTTTCGAAACAGATTTTGTCCGATACCTTTTTGAATCAGTTCTGACACTAATGTCATAAAAACTGCGCCTGATTGCTGCAACTTTATGTGTGGTAACATGGTCTCCATCTTCTCTGGATGGTTAGTCATATATACCTGTAATTCAAATCGGATTTTTCCTATGATAGCCGGACATGCTTCCATATAATCGCCTAATTCATGAAAGATTTTAAGCAGACCTGTTTCAACATCTTCCTTTTGCACATCTACTGAAAAGGAAAGCTCCTCATAACTGGAGAATATCGTATTAATCGTTTCTATTAATAGCTCATCAATATCTGAGAAATACAGATAAATCCCACCTTTGGATAATCCTGCCTTTTTTAACACTTCCAGCATATTCAGCTCATAAAGGGGTTTTTGCTCCAGGATTTCCCATGCTGTATTTACAATCATTTTCCTTTTTTCCTGTTTATATGCTTCTGTCACCTTAGGCATATCTGATTCCTCCTCCATTTTTACTCGATTTTCTCTTTCTTACTGACAAAATAATCTATCATTATAGTCACAATGATAACAAAAATCATCAAAAGAATCGAGGGCAAAATTTGATTTGTTGGCTCCATGACTTCCCAAAATGCATTGATCGACGCATGTGCAAGAATCGCCATAAAAATACTCTTAGACACATAAGTGACGGAACCAATAAAAAAGGACAACATAATGGTATTCGTGCAGAACCACATAAAATTCATCGTCTGTTGATGGGTACCATCGATAAACCACAATGGTAAATGCCAGATTGCCCAGATGATACCCACACTAACTGCTGCCACAATATGTGGATATTTTTTCTCCAGCTCCGGTTGCAATAAACCTCTCCATCCAATTTCTTCTATACCGCCACCTATAATCATAGGAATAATCATAAGAAATCCGATATATAATGGCTGGCTTACCTGTGTAAGTCCAAAGAATACCGGGATTGCCTGAATCGCCATTGCACCACCGATTGCGTATACATACATCCATATAGAATGCTTCGGGTTTACAATGCTCTTCACAAAGGATTGAAATTCTTCCTTGGAACTATTTGATTTCTTGAGAAGGATTTCACATATTGCCGGCGAAACCCCGCCCAGTACATAAAGAATCGTTCCCAGTGGGCTTCCAAATGAGAGAAAGCCTATACCTGCGTTTCCTGCAATTGCTACGCTTCCCCATAACAGCCAGGAAACGCAAAAAGTAATCACTAAATATTTTTTGGTTATTGTATTCATAAAAACCTCCTATAAAATAAATGAGACGTTTCTCGTTTATTTTATAGGAGGTTTGTTCCTTTTGTCAACAATAAAAATGAGATTTTTCTCATTTTTATTGTTTCAATATGCTGCGTCTCACTTCAGCATTTCCTCCATCTGAGCCAATATCTGATTCAGCGGATATCCGTTTGCATACTAGCCCTTTTTGCACCATCTTTTTAATCATCTGCGAAGCTGCACCTGCTGTCACTCCTTTTATTTCTGCCAGCGTCAAGCTACTGTCGGTTTCATAGCTTTTCTCCTCTTACTTTGCCGGATTTACATGCACCATAATATGCTTTACCTTCGGGAAATTCTGTTCAATATTTTCATGTACTTCTTCTGCAATATCATGTGCCTTTTGTAAGGTATAGGAACCATTTACCTGAATCTCTATATCCACATAGATTTTATTTCCGAATATACGTGTTTGCAGCAAGTCGATACCTAATACTTCATGATGACTTATGACAGAGTCATAAATTGCTTTTTCTGTATCCTCATCACAAGAATGGTCTATCATCTTATCCATGGCATCCTTAAAAATGTCATAGGCTGCTTTTGCAATGAATACAAAAATAACCAGACTTGCGAT